>JAADGD010000055.1 GCA_013152515.1 Planctomycetota bacterium | reverse complement strand
ATCATCAAAGACGGGGCCACGCCAGCTCAGCTTTACCGGCGTCTGGACGACGATGCCGTGTTACCTGCTTCAGCAACCGCCCTGCTCGTGCTCGGAGTGGCTCGAGCGCTATGAAAGGGCTTTGAAATCCGCTTCCAAAGCGAAGCTCCCCAACCGAAAAGGGCGAAGCTACCCGCGGCGTGCACACCCGCGGCGACTCAAGTCGACCAAGTTCACGAAACAGCTGGTAAAGGAAAAAAACAGGGAACCGCCGCCAGATTCTACAAAGTAAGTGGCATTGGGCTAGCGCCATCGCGGCTGATGAAAGAGGAACAAGAGTCTTTTGTGAAAAAGTGACACTGTCCAACGAGTACTACAGCGCTAAGTCAGTAACCACGGATTGCACGGATACGGAGACTTCGTGCAGTTTTTTCAAGGCCATTTGATAGACCGCACGAAATTCGCTTGTACAAAAACTCCATCCGTGTCAATCCGTGCCATCCGTGGTTCAAAGTCTCCGAAGTTAGCACAGTAGTACTAGGGTCTCGGCAAACGGGGTGACGTGGACGTCCCCGCTACGTGTTACATGGGGTACGTAGGAAATGATGCCATTACACCTATTTTTGTACAGTCGTTTTCCAACAAGAACTGGAGGTTTGATGCTTGTTTTCCAGCGGTTTCCGTACTTTGCCCGTGAGGGTTTTTCCAAGTTTGACAGGCTCGACTTGGCAAAACTATTGGGGGTTTGCACAGCGGTAGGTTCGCAAACCACGGTTTTTGCAGGAGGAAACGAATTGAGGCGGTGCAAAACCCTCGGGCTTTTGCCAATAAAAACACTTTTTTGAAGGTGGCAAAAGTGCAAAACGGCGTAAAACTCGCTCAAGTTGTTTCTTCGGCGAGGGCTTCTGCATCGTGCATGAGTTCGTCGACTTTTTTTCGTGCGTTGAAGTAGTAAAAAGCACCGATGCCGGCGAAGAGGTAGGTCATCGCTCGGTAAGCTAAGGCAGCGATCGTGCCGTCTCCCTTGCCAGCGCCGATCGAGGTGTAAAGGAGTTCCATGCTGCCCTCCAACGCGCCGAGTCCGCCGGGGGTTAACGGGAGGGCTCCGGCGACTAAAGCGATCGGGACAATCGAAGCATTTTGGGCGAACGTCGGGCCGCTTACCGGCAGGCCGTGGCTGATGCACCAAAAGGCGGTGATCAACAAACCATGCGTCGTCAGCGCCAAGCCAAAACCGGCAAACAAATAGCGGCGCCGGCTGCGATAGACGTCGGCCGCTTCGATCAACCGTGTGACGGTGTGGCCAATCACAGGCAATCGGTCGGCAAGCGCGCGGGCACGTTTGCCGGTCGCCAACGGACTTAACACGAATGTCAACCCAAGCGTACCGCACAAGGCTGCGGACCACACCACCGTTTGCAGAGAACTAAGGAGCTTCGCCGAATCAAATGTTTGACCCGCCAAAACTAGACCTAAGCTGGCGACTAGCAACATCGCATAGAGCCCGATCACGCGATCGACCAACACCGTCGCGACCGCTTCGGTGCGTTTACCAGGTTGTTCACGAGCGATAAAAACCGCCTTGATGAGATCGCCCCCCACACTGCCGGGCGAAACTTGATTGAGCATAAAACCAAGCGTGCCCAGACGAAAGGCGTCGCGGAGGTGGAATTCGAGATCAAGGCCACGTACCAACAAATACCAACGGACGAAACTCAGCGAGAAAGCGACCAAGACCAATCCCTGAGCCAAGGCCAACGCCCACCAGTCTTTCGGCTCGCTCAGCAAACGCTCGAAGCCCGACGCACCTTGGATTCGCTGCAAAAGAAAACCAAGGATGGCAACAGCCAACGCAACCTTTACAAGCGTGAGCAGCTTTTTATGTGGTGAGTTCACAGGAGCCGACGCCAGCGGAGCAGAAGGCTGAGGAGCGGACGCCAGCGGAGAAGAGGACTGATGGGGCATAGGGAAAGCAGGGCAAGCGGCGTTGACAACAAAAAGCAAGGGTGATAGTTTGACAGCTTACGTGGCGGTTGGCCAGATCGGTTGGCTCGCAGCGTAAACACACGGTCTGGCACACGGTCTGGCCTCGGCGTGGATCCTTTAGGGGGCGTAGCTCAGTTGGGAGAGCATTTGGCTGGCAGCCAAAAGGTCGCAGGTTCGAACCCTGTCGCCTCCACTTTTACGGCGGACCTGGATATTGTGAACCGCCTTTGCTTTGTGCTGGCTGGTTTACTTAGTCCTGGCAGATTTGCCCAATGCTAGTAGTCTATCCAGCTCAACTTTCGGGTTACGGCATTGCTTGAATGTGCCGCCTAGGAGGGGCGCGCTGGGGACTCCGAGCCACTGCTCCAGGAGACTGGCGTAGACGCGACGGAAATCGGTGTGAAATTTCAAGTCGCCATCATCCAAGTCGGTCAAGCTCGGATGCTCGCCGACTAGGCCGCCTCGAAGTCGTCCGCTGGCCAGAAACATTGGCGCTGCGGCTCCGTGATCGGTTCCTCGACTGGCATTTTCCTTCACACGCCGTCCAAATTCGCTGAAGCAGGCTAGCAACACGCGATCCGACTGACCAGTGTGCGTTAAATCGTCGATAAACGCTGTCACCGCGCCGCTCAGTTCACGGAGCAGGCCGGCGTGGGATTCGGTTTGTAGGCTGTGAGTGTCGAAGCCGTCTAAAGTGACGTAGTAGATTCGCGTCGAGAGCCCCGCTTGAATCAGCTGGGCAATGCCGCGAAGTTTTTTTCCCAAGTTCGTCTGAGGATAGTCGGCCGAGTTGGTTTGTCTTGCGATCGCATTACGTACACGCCGACTGGAAGCTAAGGCCGTCTGCGCCGCGGCACGAACATGGGCAACCAATTCGTTGACATCCGTAGCAGCAGCAGAAAGGAGCTTATCCCTGGCGGCAGCAAGCTGACGATTGTTGACTTCGTCGAATCGAAAATCGTCGAACGAACCAATCGAAGGAACTTGCACATGAAGCCCTGCCAAGGCGAGTGGCTGTACTTCGTTGCCAAGATGGACAGCCGGGACGTCGTTTTTCGCGTAGGCTGGATGTTTTGAGTTGACGGAATCGAGATAGTTCCCTAGCCAACCGACCTGACGTGCATCACGTTTTGCCTTGGGTTGCGCGGTGTGCCAGATATCCATCGACTCGAAGTGCGACCGATTGGGATTCGCGTAGCCAACGCCTTGGATGATCGTCAGAAGGTCTTCTTGAAACAATCGATGCATACCGGCCATCGACGGGTGGAGACCGAGATAATCGTTGAGCTTGTGTGCTTGTGCGGCGCTGATTCTCGTCTGGAATCTATTTCGGGCGTAAACATCGTCCGCATAGGGCACGACCGTATTCAGCCCGTCGTTGCCACCCGAAAGTTGTAGAACAACCAACACGTTCTCCGAACGAGCACCGCCCGCCGACGGCGCGGCAGCGGCTTGCAGTAGCAACTCAGGAATCTGTGTTGTCCCCGAAATCACGGCCGCCGAAGCGACACCCGTGGCCAAGAACTTGCGACGCGACAAGGACATGAGTAGACTCCTTTTTGACGTGACTTGGCTAACCTAGTTGGAATTCCGGCAAAGCGGCTAGAGTGCAGAGGACATCGCTTGCTCCGCGAGCGACTTTATTTTTGTGAAACTGCGCAACGCGTATAAGCTCACGACGAGCGCTGTCGGGGAGTGGCACGGCCAGTAGTAATCCAGCTAGCGTGTCGACAAGTTTGGCAGACGTCTCGGAATCTTGAAAATAGTCAGTGAGCGAGCCGTCTGCAAACCGAACATGGTCGTTGCGTAGGAGCTTTGACACCAAGTTGACCCGTCCGATCAACGTCGTGGCGTTGATCCATTTTCGACCACCCTCCCAACCTTTAACATTCGGCGGGAAGAAGACACGTTGCCCGAGTGGCTGCAGGGCTGCGGCGAGAGCGATCGTGCCGACGGTTCCTTCCAAGCAGCGGAGCAGGCCGATGGCCAAGTCAACAGGGCTGCGTATTTTTTGACCTACGGCCGCCTGCGAATAAAAGTACCGGCTGGTGAGGATTCGGCAGACGACAGGCTCGATATGGAAGTCGTTGTCACGCAATTCGCGTGCCAACGGTTCGACAAGCTCGTCGGAAACAGGGTGATCGCAGACGAAATAGTTGACCAGCTTGCGAGCAATAAAACGGGGGGCGGCGTCTTGTGCCAGAATAATACGAACGGCATCGTCTCCGTCGAACTTGCCCGTCTGGTGAAAAAGCGATTTCGTGCCGAAGTCGTGTTGGTGCTTGTTGAAACGAAACCTTTTGCGACGAATTTCCCAGCCAGTGAAGCAGCGTGCTGTCTCTTGGATGTCACGTTCGGTGTAATTGCCAACCCCAAGGCAAAACAGCTCCATCACTTCGCGAGCATAATTTTCGTTGGGATGAATTCGGGCGTTGGTTGTCGAGTTGAGGTACGTGAGCATCGCAGGATCGCGCGAAACGGCCTGCACAAGTGGCTCGAAATGCCCCAGTGCATGCTGACGCAATGTTTCATTTTGAGCAAGCATCATCGACGTGTTATTGACCGTGGCTGCGCTGGTGGCAAAATGCCCGTGCCAGAACAGCGTCATACGTTCTCTGAGCGAAGCCGGAGTAAACAGCATCCGATACAGCCACCAAGGCTCTAGCGTCTGCGGTTCACCCGCAACAAGACCGGCGGCCATCGTCGTCATTTCGGCGTCGAAAGCCCGTGTTTCAGCGTCTTGACACTTGTTTAGCAGGTGATCGACGCACTCATGAGGGCTACTGGTGACCGCTTCGTCGAGCTGGGCACGCGACGCTCCAAAACTGGCCCGTCGAAACAAGTGCGCCGCCAAACGTCGATCCCAAGGTTCACTCTCGGTCGACTGCCAAGGCTGCCAAGCCGTTTGCGGGTCTGGCGTTGGTGCTAGGTTAGACATGCGGTTCACTCCCCAACTGGAGTTAGACGGATCGAAAGCTTGAGCTGGTCTTCGTCGACCTGCAACGACGCGTCGCCCTGCTCAAAGAATTCCAACAACGTTAGCAAGACCTCGACCTCGCGGACAGCCGTGGCGCGGTTGTGTCCCTTCTCCAGCATGTTGTTCGAGATCAATCGTTCACGGTTTTCTGCCAGAATGGCCCGCAACGGAGCCGCCTGTAGACGTACGGCAGTGTTAGAGATCGGAAAGCTCGTATCCGTGCCAGCCTCCGAAATCGCAGGCAAGCGGTCGAGAATTTGGTTTGCGAGAGACCGCGTACTCGCGAAAACAACCGTCTCGTCAGCGAAAGCAACCGTCGGTGAAATGCTGAGCAATACCGAAGAGCCCGCCGCCGCCATCATCGCCTCGTTGTCGTTCTCGTTGGCGTTGTCCCCGTCCCCGTCGGTCGCGAAATCTTCGGGACTGTACCTTGCGGTCAGTAATGTTCTGCCATCGCGGCGTTCGGTTTCAATTTCAAGCGGTGGTCGACCTTGCTCCGCACCGGTCAGATTGATGAAGCCGACTGCCGTTTGGAAGGCAATTCGCAAAGGACGCTGAGAACTCTTCGGATCCTTGAGTCGGGCGACAGCCGCAAAGCTAGGCAGTTTGAGCGCCGCTGACGCTGCGTTGGACACGCTTGAGGGCTCGTGTACGACAACCAAACGTAGTCCTCCGCCGAGTGCCCCGAGTATCTCTTCGGCAAACGGGCGACCGCCAAACAATGTCGACAGGTCGCTATTGGTCTTCGCCAGATCGGCATTGACTTTTTCATTAAACAAATCGGGTCCGTGTAGCCACATGCCGCTAACGCCTCGGTAGGCGCGGACCTCTAGGATCGTTTCCGGCAAGGCGATTTCGGGAGGGGCAACGCCTTGATGCTGTGGCCCAAAGAAAAACTCGCGCTCGGCAGGCGTCCAAGAGGGATCGTGAGGCAAAGAGATCGCGAGAGCGAGCGACCCTTCTTCGGGCATGAGTTGCGCCGTGGCAAACGGTGTTTTGAGCAAGGTACTGAGCACGCCTCCAAAAAGTAACTCGGCGGCAGGATCAGGTGATTTTCCTCCCAGCAATGGCTCGGCTACGCCTGCGGACCGAAGAGTTGCGAGATCGGCATACGCCCAGGCAAGCGACGTGTGGGGGCGAGTTTCGAGTGCTGCTTGAAACCGATCATTTTGCGACAAAGATTGCTTCGAGCCATCAAGGACATTGTCGATGATACTTTTGCCGAGCGCATTGGATGTGGTCAAAAGTAGCCACTCCTCGACAGCCGCAAAGCGAACTTCGTCTGCTCGGTATGCCTGCACACCACGGTAGTCGACCGACTGGAATGGATCTGGTCTCCCATTTCCAGCGGCGTCGACTCGAGCAAGATTAACCAGCGTATCTAGCGTTTTTTCTAGGAACGCTTTGTCGTCGGTTTTCACCAAAATCGCAACGCCTTGCGAAGCTCCGTCAAACGCAAAATAAATACCACCGGCTCCCAATTTCTCGATCGCGCTGCGCCATGACACGCCAAGCTGCGTCTCTAAGAACTGAACTCCGAACATCATTTGCGTTCGTTCTTCGCTTTTCAGCCACTTCTGATAAAGCGGCAAATCCTCGAACTTCTGCCGGTGTGGGTGGTCCAGCACGCCACTAAGTAAATCGCTTGTAGATGCCGTCTCGGCATAGAACACTACCGACTCGGGCAACAGACTGGCGGCAGAAGTATCGGAACCCTTGATCTCCGCAGACGGCAAGCTGAGCGGGACCGCGACAGCAAGTAAGACAAATGTGGCACAAATCGCTCGGCACATGGTCAAGCCTCCTGAAATATCGGAAGGAAAATAGCGGGCAAGATCGGCGCCCACAGAGAGATACATTCGCTCGAGCGAACGCGTTACAAGAATTCCTGAACGATTGAGGCTAACGATGTAGCTAAAAGAGATTCGTCACAGAAGCAGGAGGGCGTTTCTAGATGGCGCGGCACAAAGTATGAAACCCTCGAGGAGAGTCGAAGGTTCCAGGATTAAGCACCGCTGGGCCAACAATATCCATCCCTGCAACGGGATGCAGCTAAGAAAAAAGCACTAATTCCAGCCGTCGTTTTTTCGTCCGCTTTTGCGCTTCTCGCTCCGCGTGAGCTGGTCGCTGAGCGACGAAATACGAAATTTGATGGCCAACCGTGTCAGCAAAGCCGCTTTGTCGGTGCCCAAGAGCATCATAGCGCGAGATTTGTGATTGTCGACCGTGGACGGAGCCAAGTCGAGGATCCACGCTGCCTCCTCTGTGGTGCAGCCAAGGCTAATGAGACGAACGACTTCGCATTGTCTAGGGGTGAGATTATGTTTTGCCACGACTAGTTCTTTCTCTTACAAGGAGGGTGAAGTAAAACTCCCAAGGTAATCTACATCAGGGGAATTTGGAAGTGGTAATTACCGCAAATTGCCACCCCCTGAAATGGTTAGATCATACTAGAAGCCTATTCCGAACAACTTAGGGGGAATCCAGCTGTCTGCGAAATATAAACAACTTAAAAGTGTTTAGCTAACCAGAGGCCCATCAGGCGTAGCTCTCAAGTGTCGCAAATGCGGCTCGTCGAGAATTTGAAACGCATTTGCGCTATCTTGCCACCGTTCGCCCCGCTGCTCGATCCGACTTTCGGCAATCGGACCCAAACGATCGGCGGTCAGCTGCAAATAGCTGATTTTTTCGGGTCGAAGCCCGATAATACGTGCGGCTGTAGCGTCGACGGCCGGTAGATTTTTGCCGACCAGGACGAGCCCCATGTGCTTGAGGCTGCCGAGGATAGGGCCATCGCCCTCCATGCAGTCGATTCCATCAACGATCGCGAGTGTATGCGAAATAGTCGCATTGATATCGGCAACCGTCTGCGGAATGCCATTGTGGTGCAGTACGTTTTTTGGCCAGCCGTATTTGATGCCGGGCAGAATGCCATAAAAATTCTTCATGCTGCAAGTCAGCCCAACCCAGTGGTGGGTTTTCAATTTGGGCATCGAAACGACAAAGTCTGCTTCAAGCACGTTTTGCGGGAAATAGAGGCCTTTGAGAGGACTAAACCGGCCTCGATTGCGTCGCCAGCCGACTTGTTCGTAGTTGAGGTCGGCAAATGTGAGATCAGCGTCGCGTAGGGCCTCGCCGACACCCGACTCGACGAGCGCCATTTCGGTATCGCGAACATGCCCCGGTGCCTCGCCCACACGCACGCTGGCTCCCCAACGCCTGAAAACCTCGCTCGCAGCAATAATCACTGCTGGATGGGTCGTCATTTGTGGGATTTCTCGGCTCGGCTCGACCAAGTTGGGTTTCAGCAGCACACGTTTGCCATCGAATTGTCTGGGCCGAAATCCGCAACTTTGTAAGCCGTCTTGGATGGTCTGTTCGAGGTCACGATCGTACTTTTGGTTCCTCGCTACAAAGACTTCCGCACGAGGTGCCGTAGCCCATCGCACTGCTTTTGCTCCAGCGACACAAGCCAGAGCCGCTCCGCCCAACGCCAGAACGGCCCGGCGACTAGGTTGCTGCATCTCTTCGCAAGTTGGATCTCGAGGGATCGGATCAGTGTCAGGCTGTTTCATGTTCCAGCTTACGAGATGATGACGTGATGGGTTGCAAAAGTTGTGGCTGGGGTAGCCAGGAGGAATCCGCCAACTCGGCGAGTGTGAGTAGGGCGAGTTTGTAGCAGTTCGTCGTGTGTTGCTTTTTATCTCGCCGATAGGCGTTTTCGAGCAGCGCGGTCGCATGGGTTGGGCGACGTCGGTGGGCTGTGAGGCCTAGCAATCCGAAGCAGAGCGAAGCGGTGGACGTTTCTTCGGTCAGAATGTGTTCGAGGTATTCGAGCGATCGGTTGATACGCGGATCGCGGCTAGATTCGTCGGCGAGAGTCAACATGGCCAATCCCGTTGGCTGGACGTGAGGCAAGGTAGCTTGGCCGAGCACCCTCGTATTGCCAAAATTGCAACCGCCGCTGTCAAGCAAGCGATCAATAAGGAGTCGAACGCCTTCGCGAGTTCGTGGATGTTCACCTTGTCCGTTGGCTTTCAATGCGAGTACAAACAGGCAAGTTGGTTCAAGCCATGAATGCGTCGCCGCAGCCCAGGACCAGCCCAGCAGCGTGGTGTCGTGACCGATATGGTCTTGCTGGGGAGCCGCTTTTCCCTTGGTCCGCAAGGCCCAGTCGAGAGCCTGTTGCCTTGGGGTGTCAAACTTATTCGTCCCTGCGGCAACGTCGCAAGCCTGCCAAGCAAGCATCGCCAGGCTGGTTGGCCACGCTGGTGTGTCTTGCTCTTGTGTGACGCCGACGGAGCCCGAAGCCTTCTGCAAGTCAGCAAGCCAATTGGCCAACTTCGTCGCTTCCCGTAGCTTGTTGTTCGCAACGAGAGCCAAGCAAGCAAAGGCTGCCGGCTCAGCAGCCTGGGGGCCTGTGGGATGATATCCCCAGTTCCCCTGTGAGACGGATTCTCGAAGATTGGCTAACGCTGAGTTCACTGCCTGTGGCTCCGATATTGAACAGAAACAATCTGATTGAGCCGTACGCGCTAGCGTCGGGTGAATCACATGGGATGTTAAGTCTTGCGAGAGGCACTCGCGGCTAGCGCCGACGGCTCACTCCTTCAGGAATGAGGAATCACCTGCACAACACTAGGTTGCAATTGGACAACGTCGAAGAAATTTGTGCCGATCTTTTGCAACAAATCGAGCGTTCAAGCAGGTCTGCGCGGCCTGTTTCGGAAATTGCGCGAGAAAATTGGCAAACCCCAGCCCTTTTGTTTGACATCAGGTGATTGTGACATAGGTTTTTAGTGAAGTCGGACTGACCGGTTGTCAGCTAACTTCAACGGGTGGGTGCCGCAGGCGTCTGCCAGTTTTGCTTCTCTTCTCCTTGACCAGTTTCTGGTTCCTCACGGAAGTCCTTAGGTGAGAGTAGTAAAGCGATTGAGCCTGCTGCGTCATCATCCTCGATAAAGGCAAGCTAGCTGGAAGGCTAGTACGCAAAGCCGCGGGGCGGAGACAACTTTTTCTTGTCAACGTTTGCTCGGCTGCCGAAAGGATGCAGGTTTCGTTACACAGCGATTCCCGGGCTAAAGAGAGGCCCAACGAGATGATACGCACACAATTGTTTTTTGTTTAGTACTGAAATCGCAAGCAGCAGGCTCCTGAGCCAGGATGGCTTGGACGCGAGGAAAGTACTTACCACCGGGAGCGTAATGGCTCCTGACAACCTTGTTAGGGTGTCGACTCTACGGAGTTCGACCCCGAGAACCGGAGGATGCTACTATGAAGAATTTTGCTAAGAAGGTGCAACGTTTCCTCGTCTCTGAAGATGGTCCGACTGCGGTTGAGTATGCTGTCATGCTCGCCCTGATCGTGATCGTGTGTCTCACGGCGATCCGTTCGGTTGGTACCAACGCCAACGCTACGTTTACTTCCGTAGCAGGACAGTTGGGTAGCTAACCGCTACTGGACCGCACCCTATCAAGGAAAGATATATTGCGTGCGAATCAACGCCTCTCGGGACACAGACGTCCCGAGAGGTTTTTTTTGGTTGATACCATTGCAACGGTAAGTGGGACGTAGGATAGGCTTCTAGCCTGTCAGCCATTGAATATCACCTTGTTCCCACGCTCTGCGTGGGAACACAATGCCTCGACGCTCTGCGTCACGTATTCTCGTGGCTTATCCGTCCTCGGTTGGGCGGGCCGCAGAGCGGCAGGACAGTGCGTTCCCACGCAAAGCGTGGGAACGAGGTTTGACTATTGACAAATAAATATTGAAAAATCTTTTTGAGTGGTAAATTCTCATCTGCCGCTCGCCTAATCGTAAGCTAGGGTTCGTTAGTCGCACATTTTGCGGCGCCGAAGTACTCTCAAACAAGGAGAGCAATCATGCTGAGCTTGATACCTGAGGAATTGTTTGCCACAGCGTGCCAACTGGCCAGTTATTGCTTTGTTGCTTTCACTGCTGTCGTGGCGTGCCTCTTTGCACCACGCGCATAAAGCAGCAGTCCTTGAGAATTGTGCCTACTTTCGTACCTACCACACACCAATTACTACGATTTTGCGCCCTTCGCAATGGATGAAACGATGTTTGAATACAATGAACTCGCTAGCTGGTTTGGCGACACTTGGCATGTTTGGGTCGTGACGATCACCTTGATCGTGGCTGCCGTGATCGATGGATTGCAACTGAAAGTGCCCAACTGGATTACCTATCCGATGATTATTACCGGCTGGGTTTACAGTGTGGTGCTCTCGCCCTATCCCGGTTGGGAAGGTCTTTGGTACAGCCTGATCGGCACGGCGGTTGGTTTGGCAGTCTTGCTGCCAGCGTATGCGATCGGCGGCATGGGAGCCGGCGACGTCAAGTTGATGGCTGGCGTCGGTGCCTGGATGTGGGGCACGACTACGTTTTACGCCTTCGCCGTGACCACGATTGTTGGGGCAGTGATCGCTGTCATCATGGTGCTCTGGACAAAGTCTTGGGACAAACACAAGGCACAGTTCTGGGGAATCATTAACGAAATTGCCACTGTCAAAGACCCTGAAAAATTGGCCGAGATTGCTGCTGAACGCAAGCCACGCATGTTCCTGCTGCCTTACGGCATTCCTATTGCCATCGGCACCATTGGTTATTTCGCCTGGTGCCTGAAAGTAGGGATAGAGATTTAGAACGAAGCTAGCCCCGGCTCTGCCGGGGGATAAAGGAAACTAAAAAATAACGTAATTGTTGTCGAAACCCCCCGGCAGTGCCGAGGGCTAGCAGAAGGAACTGATGAAATCATCGGATTTACCTGGACTGTTTGTATCAGACGTGCCGAAAAGTAGGACAAGGTGGGTAAGCTGCGGGCTGGAGATTTCCAGAGGGTTGGAAACAACCAGACATTGCAATAGCTCCCTACTGTTCAGGAAGTACACAAACAACCGGGGGCCGAATAGTTTACCTCGTTTGGGCGTGATGGCAGTGTTGTCGTCAAACGCCGATTTACAAGAAACAAGTCTTCATGCCTGGGGGGTATGATGAGTCCCAAGTCCTTAGTATTGTTGGCGATTGCGCTGGGCTGCGGCCTAGTTGCCTCGATCGCTATTAGTCAAGTCATCGATGGCAAGAATCAAGCTGTCGTCGAGACGGTGCCGATTTACGTTGCCCTGCAAAACATCAATCTCGGCGATCCGGTCGACGATGCGATGGTTTCGCTCCAGGAATGGCCCAAGGATAAAGTGCCTCTGGGTGCCATCACGGCCTGGGAAGACATCGAAGACCGTCGTCCTCGGACCGCAATCTTCCAAGGCGAGCCGCTTTTGGACGGCAAATTCTTGGAACGGGGCCAAACGCAAGACCCGATTTCTTCGATTCCCGAAGGAATGCGTCTCAAGACGGTCTTGGTCGACGCTCGCAAGAGCGCCGCTGGTTTGTTGAGCCCTGGTGATCGCGTCGATATCCAGATCTTTGTGCATCGGAACGAGCGGGAAAACATTTCGCATCCGTTTACCAAGATCATTCTGCAGAACATTCGCGTTTTCGCCGTTGACCAAGCGGTGCAACGCTCGGCAGACGGAACCGAGGCTCGATCCGTGGCGAAGACGGTCTCGCTGATCGTGACTCCTTCGCAAGCAAATAAGATGACCACCGCTGAAAATCTCGGTGAACTTAGTTTGATACCTCGGCATCCAGACGACGATCTGATCGTCGACGACGCGGAGCAGAGTGCCGATTTTTTGCTCGGGAGCAGCGATTCCAATAGTCGTGAGAAAGAGCAAGGGCTCAATCGCAGTGGCGGCGACGGAAGCGGTGTTGATGGTTTTGACCAGGCTGCCGCTGTCGAAATGGACCCGCCGTTTCGCATGAAGATTATTTTCCCGAACGAAGTTGCTGTTCGTGAGTTCTCCAGTGAAACAGGCGAGCCGCTCGATAGCGAAGATGGCGAAAGCTATCGCTCAGTGGGTGACTCAAGTTCCGAGAGTAGTGACCCGGCAGATTCGTTCCGCGGAGCTGTCGATTCGGGTTCCAATGATGAGGATGCCGATTTTCCCATCGACCTAAACCAAAAGTAAGTAGTTTACCTGCACGTTCCAAAACCGTCTGGTAGTTCAAGCCCCTGTTTGAGGAGGTGGCTTGGCCCTGGACACCTGCTAGAAGGTTCTGGGATGGGCTCTTAAAAACCCATAGGTATTCGAGGCAGGGACGTCTCGAACCTGAGCGATCGGTCGTGAAACATGCACGACCGACTGGCTTCAACGCGAAGGAAGTACAAGGATGTACGTCAAACAATCTCCGCGCCCGTCGTTGGTGACTCTCCCCGTAAGAGTGCTAATGAACTTGAGTTTTACTGTTTTGCTCTTTAGCTTGGTGAATTCCGCCTCGGCTCAGCCGAATGTGATTCGCAACATTACCGAGCCGTCTCAGCGACTGGAACTGACAGTCAATACCAGCCGGATTCTCACGCTCGAAAAGCGTGTGCCGAAAATGGTGGTCAACAACCCCGAGTTGGTGAGCGTCACGCCAATCAGCGCCAACCAGATACAGATCGCGGCGAAAAAGCCGGGCGTTACACAGATCAACCTGTGGGACGAAGACGACAAAGTCTACACCGTCGACTTGATGATCTACGGCGACGTCCGTGAGCTGGAAATGGCACTCAAACGGCTGTTTCCCGAATCGTCGGTCAAGGTCATGCGGCTGACCAACAGCCTTGTCCTTGAAGGTTTTGTCGAACGCCCCGAAGCCGTAAGCCCCATTATCCGTCTGGCTGAAGACTACGCCCCGAAGATTATTAACAATATCACGGTAGGCGGCGTGCAGCAGATTCTGCTGAAAGTGAAGGTGATGGAAGTCTCGCGCACCAAGCTTCGGAACCTTGGCATCGATTGGGCTCAGAGTAGTGGGAGCGACTTTGTGGCATCAAGTGTTTCTGGATTACTTACGAGTGTTAGCGGAACTAGCAGCGCTTATAGTGGCGAGACTTTCCAAGCTTTTATTGATAACGGCAACAATTCGTTTCTTGGCATCGTTGACGCATTGCAACAGAATAATGTTGCGAAAATCCTAGCCGATCCAACGATTACTGCAATCAGCGGTCGACCTGCTCACTTCAACGTGGGTGGCGAAATTCCTATACCGATTCCTCAAGGCTTGGGGCAGACGACTATCGAGTACAAGAGTTTTGGCACACAGATTGATTTTGTGCCGATCGTGCTGGGGAATGGAAATATCCGTCTCGAAGTTCGTCCCAGGGTAAGTGAACCCGATGACTCTCGAGGTATCAATCTCAACTCGTTCGTTGTGCCTGCGTTTACCGTACGTGAGGTTGACACTGCCGTCGAACTCAAGGCAGGCCAAACGTTGGCACTGGCCGGATTGGTACAGACTCGTGTTGAATCCCAAAAACGAGGGCTGCCGTTTTTGAGCGACTTGCCCTTCATCGGTGCCGCTTTCCGTAGCGTGAGCGAAGAGGTCAACGAAGTCGAATTGCTCATTCTCGTCACTCCCGAGTTTGTCGATGGTATGGAGCCTCATCAAGTACCCCAGTGTGGACCTGGTATGGAGAGCGTCTCGCCGACCAACGGCCAACTTTACTGGGGCGGTCACTTAGAAGTGCCTGCTTGTGGCCAATGTGGACCCAACAATCGTGGTGCCGCCAATTGTGGCGCAGGCAACACAGGCTGTTCGTCTTGCAATGCTGGAGTCTCCGGAGTCCCTACTGCGAGTGGGGCTGCTTACATTAGTGACGGAGTCGTCAGCCCAACGCCAGCACCAATGCAAATTGGCCCAATGCAAGAGCAACTTCAAACACCGTATATCGATACTGGCTCTCAGCCGATCGAAGTGCCCACGCCAAGCCTCGAATTGACCCCGCAAACGCCACCTGCGTTGCAACCGAGTCAGCCGATATTGGAGCCTGGCCCAACCACGGGTGCCTTGGAAGAACCGACGGCCAACCGGTCGACGACGCCGTGGACGATGAACCAAGCGCGCAATACGTTGCAGACTCCCTATAGCCGAGGCAATCCTTATGCTCCCACGACCGCTCAGCGGCCTAGAGTAGGCACAAGTACGCCAGGATTGATGGGACCGATTGGTTATGACGTAGAATAGTGTACACGTGCGTTTTTTGAGAACCGATTGAAATGAAATGCACTTGAGATTCCTTTCACTATGACAAACGTACTCCGTATTGCAATCGTCGATCCGAACGACGCCACACGCGAGAGCCTCAAAACGGTTCTGCTTGGACTCGACTCGGTTTGGCTGGAAGCAGAGTGTTCACGCTACGAGTTTTTCGCCGACGTGGTCGAACAGACCCAACCCGACATTGGGCTGATCGCGTTGGACAACGATTCGGAGAAAGCGATCGCGCTGGTTTCCGATATCGTGACGAAGACGCCTAGTTGCACGCTGCTCGTTTCGAGCGCTTCGACCGATGGTCGGTTGATTCTAGAATCGATGCGCGCTGGCGCTAAGGAGTTCCTGACCGAGCCGCTCAAAGAAGAAGACTTGGCGACTGCTTTGCAACGTGTCAGTCGACTGCAGTCTGGCAGCAGTACTCAAGCCAATGCTGGCTGCAAAGTGATTGCTGTTGGCGGTGCTACGGGTGGAGTGGGGACATCAAGTATCGCGGTCAATTTGGCATGTTCTTTGGCAGCCAGCGACAATCATTCGGTGGTGTTGGTCGATCTCGATTTGGCACTGGGTGATGCCGATGTGTTTTTGGACACGATTCCTGAGTACACTTTGGCTGATGTCGCGCAGAATATCTCGCGGCTTGACTTGACGCTGCTCAAAAAATCGCTGACCCGTCATTCGTCTGGTGTACACTTGTTGCCTCGTCCCGTTCATCTGGAAGATGGCAGACAGATCACACCCGATAGCTTGCAACGTGTTGTAGGGCTGTTGAAAACTTCTTTCACTCATATTGTGATGGATCTGTCGAAAAGCTATGGCGTGTTGGACATGGAAGCCATTCAACTGGCTGATGATGTGCTGATGGTCACGCAGCTCGATTTGCCTTGCTTGCGAAACGTAGTTCGACTGATGATGACTTTTGATGAAGACTCCAAACTTCGAGAAAAAGTGAAAATCATTGTGAATCGTGGCGGCCACGACACGGGGCAAATCACTCTCAAAAAGGCGCAAGAGACGATCAACCGCGATATCTATTGGCAGGTGCCCAACGACTATCGGATCATGGTCGAAGTTCGTAACAATGGTGTCCCGCTCTTGGAACACGCCCCCAAAGCAGGCATTACCAACTCGATCAACAAGCTAGCTGCCGCGCTCTGTGGTAACCAAGATGACGAATCTTCAACTGCCGACAGTGAGACAAAAAGCCGTCGGTGGCTCAATCTGTGGCCGGCGAAGCAGTGAGCGCAACCTTCTCTGTTCGCTCATGGGCCGACTCGATATAGCGAGAGAACCATCGCCCTGCCCTGCCATCTGCGTGCTGGTTTAACAAAAACTACGGCACGCTCCAGATGCC
>JAADGD010000272.1 GCA_013152515.1 Planctomycetota bacterium | reverse complement strand
CCGTATGTCTGTGCAAGCGTTGTCAACGAGGTGTTCTCCAGGGCGGACTGTCTGAGGCCGCAGGCATCGCCTCGGCAAGCTTCCACTCTACGTGGTTCGTCACATTTCTGCAATGTAGCTCAGAGCAGACGTAAGAGAACTACGCTGAAAGCCGATGGCGTGTCACAGGAAATCCCCGTAATTTCTTACGGTTCGTCGGCAAATTGGTCACGTACGTATTCGCAATTCACCACTTTTTCCACAAGATCGAGCGGCACGTAGAAGTAGTGGTTCGACGCTTCGTAGCCAATTCGCGAATCTTGACTCGTAACGGCAAACAAGCCGCTAGCCAGCACAATTTCGCTGTCAACGATCTGTTGAATTTGCTGGTGAAGTTGTTGTTGCTGCTCAACGCTCAAATTCGCCTGACGTAGCGCATCCCGTGCCAGCACGAAACGGACCTGGTTGGCCACACTGGCGAAATGCAGATGAACGGCACGAGCTACAGAGAGGTCTGACTCGGCCGCAGCACGATGTGTGCCGGATGTTGCTGCTACCGTTTTTTCAAAATGTAGCAGTCCCTCAGCCCAGCCGTGGGCAATTTTTTCAAATTGCTCAGCAAACACTTCGGCAGGGTATGGGCCACGCCAACTCTCTAAATGGTCGTAGGGAAAACAAACCATCGTGGCGCGGTAGCCTGTGGGGTTGGCATACAATAAATTCGCTGGTCCCATTTGCTGTGGAGCATTGTACATCACGGCGCCGCCGTATGGAAAGTTGCGAAAAGCTTCGCTAAAAGCTGTCCAAGCTCGTCTTGCGAGCGGTGCAGCCTCGCTGCCGTACCGCTCTAGTGCAATCGACTCCAACACTGTCTCTTGGGTTGTGTTGGGCTGAGTTGAAAAACGTTGCGACACCAATAGATTCGGCGAAGGATAGCCGCCCAAGGTCCAGCTAAGCATTTTGCCATCGACGCCTGCGTTGGCCAAATTCTCGCAATGTTCAGCAATCAAATCCATCACTGGGATAAACGGTACCGCAGACAATTCCCAAGTATTGTTCACCGCCACCTTGGCCACCGTTTTCAGGCCAGCTTGTTTGGCGTACGCCCAATGTTTTTTGGCTCGCGGTCCGGGGCCGACCGCAGAGATCGAGTATTCTCTGATCGTCGCTTTGATGCTGCCCCGTTCGATGGGCAGCGACCATTCGCTTACCGACATGAGTTCGACGCTCTTGGGCAAAAGCGAAATAATATCGGGAGCGTCTCCGTGTCCTTTCCAGCCCCAGTCCCAGGCGATGACGCGCGCCTCGGGGCTTCCACGGTGGACGCCTGCCGCGATGGTTGCGTTTACCTCGGCGATAATTTCGGCATCGGTGCGATCGCGACAACGAGGACATTGCTGGTGTTGGCCATGCGACGCGCAGTTCGTAAGATTTTCTGACGCGGTGATCGTAAACACACCGCCCAAGTCGGGCACTTCGCCAAACACATGAGCCAACGAATCACTCAGCCATTTCCGAACGCGCGAGTTGCTGGTACACAGCGTCCAAAAATCGCCTTGGCGAATACCTGCCAGCTCGGGGCGATGTTCAAAAAAAGCGGGTGGCATCGCACGTGGTTCGTTCATGTAGAGATAAATACCAATGCCGTACCGCTTTGCCTTTGCGACAAGTTTTTTCAACGTGCGGAGACGTTGCTCGTGCCCGTCGCCAAACTCAGGGAAATCCTCTCCCCCAGGTGCAAGTTGTCTCAGTACGACGTGCATCCAGATGCCATTGACACCCATCTCCGCCAGTCTCGCCAACAAACCAGCAGGGATCGGCTCAATGTCCGGATCAATCAGCGGGTCGCCAAACAGCCCGAAATAGGAATAGACCATCTGTAGCGGCTCGTCACGAGGGATTGACGTGCGATTTCCCGGCGCGCTAGTCCCTTCTAAGCTGCTAAGCGTTTTGACAAAATGAAATCTTGGTTCAGCCGTTACTTTCGAGAGATCGCCAAAATGCTTTTGCACGACTTGCTTGATCTCCGCTGCGCGTCGTCGTGCTGCTGTTTCTGGTTCCTGGTATCGCAGCGGCTCACATTTTGGCTTGAGACTTCCCAGTTTGATGTATAGAAAGTCGTCTTCACGCAAGGTGTGAGCTAACTCCTCGGGAGTCATTTCCAAGAGTGCCAGCAATTGATCGTAGGGCAACAAATGCCAATTTCGCCGGATCAGCGTGATGTATCCACGCTCCCGCATCGTCGGAGAAACCGATTCGACCGCTGGCAAGCCCATTGATGCCGCCATCTGATCGATATTCTTGGTTGTGGTGCCGACCAGTCGAGCCAAATGTTGCGGCTCCACCAGTTGCCAGTTGCGCCAAACGTAGGCATGTAGTCGATCGGGGAAATGAGGTGTCGTGAGAGCAAGAGGATGAGAACCAACGGGTAGCACGTCGTCGGCAATGGAATGATTCTGTGGGAACGCTGCGCAAAAAACCGCGAATAAAAGAAGCCTTTTCCAAAACAACATTTTCCAAGACAAACCGTCTCGCAATAACACGAAACTCGTTCGAAGGGAACAATCAGCAATAATGGTAATACGCATGGGAAGTCTCTTGCACACGGAATTGAGTAAATTCGCCTTACCTGCTCACGGTAGTTCCAAGTTCTCGCAACTCTTCGAGGGTAAACAGTCCCGAATCGTGGCCGTCGCTGAAATGAATGGCGTAGGCGTAACGGCCCATCGGTTCCATTTTGGTGATGCGCAGTGGCTGAGCTTCGGCGGTTGTGATGACTGGCAATAAGTTGGCCGATGGAGGTGGAGCAGATTTCTTTTCTCGACAAGTGGCACAGGGGCAGTTGGCGCGTAGGTGGCTGACAGCGTAACGGCGGATTTCGCCGTCGTCCCATTTGATTTGTAAGGTGTCGGGATCGAGCATTTTGAGTTGTTGCGGCTGCATAGTGGAGGCTGGGTTTGGGGCTGGGTTTAGGGGACTGGGGTTTGGGGATTTGGAGAATTTATCAATAGTTATTTGACAATAGTCATTGGTCATTGATAAGGGCTTATTCAAACTTCCAATGCGACGCGTCGCGAAACTCCGAACCGTCCCGGCGCGCCGGGATAAGGAAGCGTCGATTGAGCTAGACGCCTGTGGTAACGCCTTTCTTACGGGCGCGATTCGGTGGAGAAGTTGCTTTTTCTTCGAGATCCTTGTGTACGACGAAGGCAAGTGTTGCAAATGGAGTTTGAATTTGCCAAGAATAAAAAGGTTCTTCAGGAATTTTAGTGGCTAGAAGTAGGGGGTTTTTTGTCCTGGAAGGACTTCTGATAATAGCCCAGCGATTTATCGCTGGGTACGTGAGGAGATAATCCATCAGTCCTGGAAGGACGGCTGAAGCCGTTTCCCAGCGATAAATCGCTGGGCTATTATCAATTGTCCCTGCCGGGACAGCGAGATGTGTATACTCTAGCCATTAAATTCCATGAAGAACCAAATAAATCGACTGCACCCAGCTCTCCTAACGTTGATCGACGAAGCGTTTGCCTTTGCCTTCAAATCGGGGTAGCGACATCGTCGGAGCCAAACGGACATCGACTTTCAGGCCCAGACGCAATTGCAGTTCCTCGGCAATACGACTGGGGTCTTGCAGGCGGTCTTCGACCTCGACGACAAGCTCATCCATCTCGCCCCGTTTACGCGCAGTGAGGCGGAACTCGACCACTTCGGGGAAGCTGCGGAGGATCTGCTCAATCGAACTCGGAAAAATGTTGACGCCGCGGATAATCATCATGTCATCGGCGCGGCCTAGTACGCCTCCTTCTAACAGCACAAAGTGGTTGGGGCGTTCGTTGTCATGGTTGTTGTCATCGTTGGGCCAAGACGGTTTGACGAGATCGCCGGTGCGGTAGCGGAGGATCGGCATCCCGGGGCGACCGAGGCTGGTAAGAATGAGGTGAGATAACTCGCCCTCCCCAGCAGGTTCGCCGGTGGCGACCGAGAGGAATTCGGGGATGAACTCGGCTTCGAGAATGTGCAGTCCGCGCTGCTGGCGATCGCTGTAGCCCCACGGGCCAACTTCGCTGGCACCGCTGTGGTCGGTGAGGCGGGCGTTCCAGGCGGTTTCGATGCGTTGGCGAGTTGCAGGCACCGAACCTCCCGGCTCGCCGGCGACGACGATCTTCCGCACGTCGAAGTGGGCTAGGTTGATGCTATGCTCTTCTGCCACTTCGACCAAGTGCATAGCGTAAGTCGGGGTACAAAAGAGCGCGGTCGTGCCTGTCCGCTTGATGAGATCGAGTCGCGCTAG
This sequence comes from Planctomycetota bacterium, assembly GCA_013152515.1. Classification (GTDB taxonomy): domain Bacteria; phylum Planctomycetota; class Planctomycetia; order Pirellulales; family Lacipirellulaceae; genus Bythopirellula. Next base: position 9,959 of record JAADGD010000272.1, on the reverse strand, counting down.
TGTATTCATCCCGCCGCCAGGAATTGCCATCGTCCCGCGTTCGACCAAGGCGTCGTGGGCACTCCAAAAGCCAATAAAAGGGCCAAACGAAAAAGCGAGCAGCGCCCGGTCGGTAGAAGTCATCTCGGCCGCGTCAAGTACGTACTGCCAACTATCAACCCACCATTGCCAATCGGCAGCCGTGTCGCAGACCGAGAGTGGTCGGCCACGGGTGCCAGAGGTTTGATGATAGTGGACGTACTGATCGACCGACCAAGTGAGATTGGCGGGCCAGTGCAGCGCGGCGTCATCGGCGAGCAGATCTTCCTTGGTCGTCAGTGGCAGTTCACGCAACTGATCGAGGTGTTCCAAATGGTGCGGCGCGGTGGCCAATTTTTCGGCATAAAACCGATTGTCCGGCAGGATTGTAGTCAGCAAATCGTTGAGGCGTGAGAGCTGATGATCGGCGAGCCCAGCGCGATCAAGAGCTTCGAGGCGGCGGCGTTGGGCGGCGGAGTGGTGTGGCATGTTCGTTAGGAAGCAATCAGCGTTCGATGTGGTAAATCTCAATTTTCCGGTACAACGTTGCCCGCCCGATGCCCAGGAGTTTTGCTGCTTCAGGCACGCTGTCGCCTGTACGTTTGAGGGCTTCGAGGATCAGTTTGCGTTCCCAATGTTCGATTTGTAACGAATCGAGCATTTCGCCCCCGCTGTCGCGCAAGCCCAGATCGCAGGGCCGAATTTCGTCTTCCTCGGCCAATACCACAGCGCTGTCGATCACGTTGCGCAGTTGCCGCACGTTGCCCGGCCAGCGGTAAGCGAGCAGTTGCTTGCGAGCGGCTGCGCTCATGCCGAGATCGGGTCGACCGCGCTCGACTCGGTAGTGCTCAATAAAAAAGTCGAGCAACAGGCTGATATCTTCCTCCCGATCGCGGAGTGGCGGCAAGTGCAATTCAAAAATGCTCAAGCGATAGTAGAGGTCTTCGCGAAACTTTTTTTCCTTCACATAAGTTTGCAGATTTTGATTGGTTGCCGCAATGACGCGAACGTCGACCTGGACCTCTTTGGTCGCACCAACTGGCAGAAAGGGATGCCCTTCCAAAACACGCAGCAGCTTTGCCTGACCCTCAAGCGGCAATTCGCCGACCTCGTCCAAAAACAGCGTGCCAAGATCTGCCTGCTGGAAAAAACCGGTGTGATCCTTGTCCGCCCCGGTAAAAGCTCCCGCCTGATGGCCGAACAGTTGGCTTTCCATCAAATCCTCGGGAATGGCCGCACAATTGACCGAGATCATCGGCCGATCGGCCCGGGGACTGCGATGGTGGACAGCCCGCGCAACCAGTTCCTTACCAGTACCGCTTTCGCCGCGGAGTAACACACCGCCCGGTGCAGTACTCACTCGATCGATCTTCTTCTTGAGGTCGCGCATCACACGGCTTTCGCCGATCAGTTCGTCGTAGCCAGGCGAAGAACTGAGCAGGCGTTGAAAATCGCTCCGCAAGCTGATTCCTGAACGGGCACGCACCAAGGCGATCACGGCAAGATTGGCGACCGCAATGATAAAATCGAAGTCGGACTGTCGAAAACGGCCATCTTGCAGGTAGACGTGAATTGCACCCAGAGTGCGGCGTTCTCCATCCGCTTTTTTGTGTACAAGTGGCGCACAAACGGCATCGGCAAACGTACACGACTCGCTCGGTTTCGTTCCGGAAGCCTGGTTGGCAACCCACACCGCATGGCCTTGTGTCAGCACTAGTTCGGTCAACGACTTGCTCAGCGAGACGCACTCTGCTTGATCGGCGGGGATGACGATTTTTGGAACCAACTGCTGTTGATCATCCACCCAAAGAAAACCGACGACGGCAGCCTTGGTGCGTTCTCGAAGCAATTCCAGCGATATCGCGGTGACCTCTTCTGGATTTTCACATCCCAGTAGATGGATGCTGAGTTGATACAGCAACAACAACTCCTCGACTTGCTCGGGGGTGGGCAACGCGGCCAACACCTCTTGATTCGTTTGCCGAACCGCGATCGGCATGTCATGCACGATCGTCTGGGTCAACGTCACGTCGTCGGTGTCGGAGGTTGCCGGTTCGTCGGAAAGGTGTAGTTCGAACTCGCAGGTACCAATGCGAAGAAGATGCCCATCGCCGAGCGTCGCTTGCTCGACCTTCTGTCCATTGACTAAGGTTCCATTGCGGCTGTTGTCGTCGCGGATCGTCCAGCGGTCGTCCTCGAAAGAGACGATCGCATGGACCCGCGAACACATCGGGTCGGGCACCGAGATATGGCAATCGGTGCCGCGGCCCATCAGCGTTTCGCGGCTGGGATCGAGCGAAAAGTTCGTGCCCGAGCGATTGCCTGTGAGAATTGTCAGATACGCGTACACCCAAAGTTCCCATCAGTGCGGAGAAGCTGATAAACTCCCTCGATCATACACCACGTAGGAGGTGTTTGGGAATCGGCCCCCATGTGATAGCTGCGAACGGAAGCCGCTGTTGAGCCTCCAAAACAGCGGCTTCCGCTAGCGGCTAGGAGAATTGTCCGATGTGGTTTAGACTGGTTATTGGGGCCTCTTTTCTTAGCGGACAGCGATCATGAAGCGCTCTAACGTTAATCCTACTGGCGTGGATCCTACTGACGATATTCCTCTTGGGGTAGAGCCGAGTATTACCTCGACCACACTCTTGCGCCAGGCGCAGGCTAACAACCAAGGTGCCTGGGAGCAATTGGTCGACCTCTACAGTCGACGGATGTATCGCTGGTGTCGTCGGGCCGGTCTGCAACCTGCTGACGCGGGTAATGTCGTGCAGGAGTCGCTGCAAGCGGTGGCGCGGAAACTGGGCGATTTTCGGCGAGATCGGCCGGGTGATACGTTTCGAGGTTGGCTGAGACGAATCACCGACAACAAAATTCGCGATCATTATCGCCAACAGGGACGTTCGCTCGACCTTGCGACGGGTGGAACTGATGGACATCAACAATTAGAAAATTTTTCTCATAACAATCGAACCCACAACAATCGAACCCAAGCTAGCCCCAACGACCAAGCAACCTGGGATACCTCGCTCGTCGCCCCTTTGTCGGCACGTACCGAGGAATTCCACGATCAAATCAATCAGATTCGCAGCGAAGTGAGCGAACGCGACTGGAAGTTTTTTTGGCGAGTGGTCGTTGACGGCCAGTCAGCCGCCGACGTCGGTCGAGAATTCGGCGTCACGGCCAACACCGTTCGCCTGGTGAAAATGCGAATGTTGAGAAAGCTTCGCGGGAGTTTAGGGGCCTAACCAACGTAAGATGCAGTGCCTGTGAAAAGAAGGAAAAGATTTTTCAATCGTTATTTGACAATAGTCATTGGTAACACCGAACCGCGCCCGTAAGGAAGCGTCCTGTTGAGTTCGAATCCGCAGGAACGCTTCCTTACGGGCGCGGTTCGGTGAAAAGATACTTGTTCAACGTACTTGAAGGCAATCCAAGTGTCGCGTTGAGAGTTAGAATTCAGGGCATCGGAATACCCTAAAGGTTTCGCCTGAAGGCGGAGGGTTTCAGGCCCGTCGCAAGGACACTGACAAATTCCGAATCCTTCGGAATCGATCACCGAGTATGACCAATCCAATTTCCCCACCATTCTCGACGGCCTGTCCTGCTGCGGAGGAAATATACCTCTACGCAACGGGCGCGTCGAGCGAAGAGCAGGCCGCCAATCTCGAAACACATTTGCTCGCTTGTTCGGACTGCGAAACATTGCTCGACAGCCTCGACGATCCGAGTGATGCCCTTATCCAAGCGTTAGCGACGCTGCCCCTTTCGCCCGACGACGAACCCGCCTACCAAGAATTACGTGCAACCGCCTTGGCTAGCCCTAGTGCTTTCGTCGAAGACGCACAAGCCGCAGCGCAGTTTCGACGTGTCGCCCGGTTAGCCGACCCCGCGCTCGAACCCTTGCCCTGTCAGCTTGGCAGTTACGAACTGCTAGCCTGCATCGGTCGGGGCGCCTCGGGCGCTGTCTATCGAGCGCGCCACCTCAAGCTTGGCCAGACCGTCGCGGTGAAGGTGCTGGATGCGTCGCGCTCGTTCGCAGCCGACGCGTTCTTGCAAGAGATGAAGACGATCGGATCGCTCGCTCATCCGCACATTGTTCGTGCCACCGACGCCGGCGAGGCTGACGGGCTGCACTTTTTGGTGATGGAGTACGTCGACGGCATCGACGCGGCTCGACTATTGTTTCGTAACGGTCCGTTACGTGTGGCCGACGCTTGCGAAATTGCTCGGCAAGCCGCCTTGGGCCTTCAATTTGTTCACGAACGGTCACTAGTGCATCGCGACATCAAGCCGTCGAACTTGCTGGTCACGGCCGAGGGTCAGGTAAAACTGTTGGACCTGGGCATCGCCCTCCGCAGCGACGTCAATGATAGCGACACAAACGACAACGAGGAGCACCAAACAAAAGAAAAGCCGCAGGGAACTTCTGATTACATGGCTCCAGAACAATGGACTCATCCGACTGCCGTCGATCCCCGTGCTGATCTCTACAGCCTCGGTTGTACGCTGCATCGGCTGCTGACGGGCAACCTTCCTCCCAAACCGTATGTTGCTGGCAGTGAACTTTCGTCCGATGTCCCTCGCTCTGTCGAACGACTTTTGCAACAGCTATTGGCTCCTGCGCCCGACGATCGTCCACACTCGGTCGCCGTAGTGATCGAATCACTGCGCCCGCACGTACGCGGAGCCAATTTGCAAGGCTTAATTGCAACGGCCTGTCCCAACCTAACAACACCTGCGCCGGCGACTCAGGTTCGATCTCGTCCAATCACCAGACGACAGGCCGCAATCGCGGCCATCGCTTCGGCAAGTGCCGCCACTCTACTTTTTTCACGCTTCCGTTTTGACAAGTCGCCTCAACTCCAAAAGTCCCAATGGCGGGCGCTCGAACCAGTGGCACCTGAGCTGCTGTTGACTCTCGATCAACAGAATCAACCGACCTGGCAATTTGAAGAAGACGCAAAGCTTCGCGTTTCGTCCGAGTCACTCACCTTGGTCCACCTGGGCCGCCCGGTCAGCGGCTTGTTCAAGCTAGAGGTTGATTTGCTGCAACAAAATTGGCAAGGGGGCGGCGTTTTTTTTCAATGGCGATACGACTCAACAGTAGAAGTCCCCTTTTTCCGCTTCCAATCGGTCGAACTGGTGACTCGCAATAGCAGCCTAGAATCTCCTACTCAAGACCGACTGCTCTGGAGTCAGTGGACCGCCAAACGAATGGGGGGCGAAATCCTCACCCAGCAAACCGCTTTGGCCGAAATTGCGGTCGAACTCTCGGCTAATTCACCGGGACAACGATTGCAAGTCGTTTGCGGGCGACAAGGAATGCCTGAAATCACTTGGAACGGCCGACAGCTACACGAATCGATGTGGCAACTCTCACTCGAAGCCCGAAATCACCAGCGACTCTCCGCCGGCCAACTGCCAACCGCCTTCCTTGGCAGACTGGGGCTCTTGAATACCCAAGGCAGCACGACATTCATTCAACCCAGACTCGCTTACCTATGAGACGCCCCTCTCCCATTCCAGTGGCTTTGAAACCACCGAAAAGCTGTTCGGCAGGCATGCCACGTTTCGCGTTCACGCTTGTAGAACTCTTAGTGGTGATTGCCATCATTGGCACGCTTGTCTCGCTGTTGTTACCAGCAATCCAATCCGCCAGAGAAGCATCACGACGTTCAACCTGCCTAAACAATCTCCGGCAAATCGCCTTGGGAGTTTTGAACTATGCCGACAGTCATGATGAAAAACTCCCCCCTTTGTGGAAAACAGACCTTCCTGAGCCGTGGGAGAATTTTTCCTGGCGGGTCGATGTACTTCCCTTTTTGGAAGCTTCGCCGCTTTACGATTCGCTCCGACTCGACCAACTCCCACTTGCGACAGCCAACCTGCCAGCAGTCGGAGCCCAGTTAAGTCTTTTTCAGTGCCCTTCGACGCCCGACTCGCCCCGTTCCATCGATTCGATCGGACCTCCCAGTTCCGGCTACGACGACCTCTCGATCGGAGCCTGTGACTACTCGGGTATCCATGATGTCGCCAACAACGAAGGCGAAACCTCGATCGCTGCGGCTTGGCGCAGTGCCGACGAAGTGCTAACAGAAGGTATGGGCGGTACACCAGCCGATTTCAATATCGATCGCATCAGTCCCTCCCTGCGTATCATGCCAGGCAAGTTCAACATGATTGCCGATGGACTTTCCAGGACAGCACTGCTTGCCGAACAGGCGGGCAAGCCGCTCCATTACGATCGAGTGCGCCATGCCGAAGCAGTCTTGCCGAGAGAAGGAACTTGGGCGACCGCCGAGTTTTCTTCTTTTTTTGCCGCCGGGGTAAATCGTGACAACTTGACCGGCATCTATGGATTTCACGACGGAGCGATCGTGGTCATGTGCGATGGCTCGGCACATCTTTTTTCGGAAGACATGGAAGCAGAAGTCGTGACCGCGTTGCTTTCTCGCAACGGCGACGAAATCATCAACGCCGACGACTGGCGATAACACCAGGGGAATTGTAAAGTCGCTCTGAGAACGTGTTTTGGAATTCCGACTTAGCCCCCGGCTCCGCCGGTGGGGAGTGCCATTGGTAGCGTTTTTTCAATTTCCGTCCCCCGGCAGAGCCGGAGGCTACCGTCGATTGGCATTTCAAAGCACTTTCTGAGTAAAGAGAACCGTCTGCTGCCCCAGTAGCAAACCTAGCCAGAAGTTTCCAAAGTCCGTGGTATCCGTGTTACTAACGGTAAAAGTTTGCGAAGCATGTGCACGTTTTTTGAAATGGATATCAGATTTGCCTCTCGCAGAGTCGCAGAGACCGCAAAGTGAAGGTACTTGCAATTTTCTCTGCGGTCTCTGCGACTCTGCGAGAGGCATTTTTAGTTGGTTGCGGTCTTACGGCCGCGCTGGGCAAACGGTGGTTTCTGACTTAGCGCTGCCGTATGAGGAGACCCAGTCGGTTACTGGTCGCGGCGGGTGTCGACGAAATCGTGAATCTGCCCGTTGACGAACCATCGCCGCCAGAGCCTTTCGTCGTATTCGTAATCGAGTCCACCAGAAAGTTCGACTAAGGCCTCACGAACTTTCAAGTTTTTCAGGTTTCGCTTAATCACTTTGTTCTTGTTGCCTCCCATGTTCAGTCCGCCCCCACCGCCACCGCCAGGACCGCTACCTCTGGGTGAGAACGAAGCGCCCATATTTCCGATGGGAGCATTCAGGTTCTTGTACTTATGCGTGGTCACCAGCGCGTCGATCAGCGGACTGATAGCCCGTGGGTCTTCGAGGCGTTGGAGTGCTTCAGCGGCACGATTGACGATGACGTTGTCGCGATCTCCGAGTGCCTCGATAAAAGGTCTCAAGCTAATCGGCTGGTGATATTGCTGAAGATACTCTAAGCATTGCAACCGTACCTCTTGGTCAGGATCAAACAACGAAAAATCTACGAGCGTCGTCACGACGTCCGGATGCTTTAGTTTCGCTAAGGTCGCGGTCAGCAAATCTCTCACTCGTTGATTTTTCTCGCGATCGAGCAGCTTGATAATTCCTTTGGCTGCGTATGGATCTTTGACGTTGGCAATCATTTCAGCCGCCTCTTCGGCACGTCGATCGTCGAGCCAGCTAACCCACCTGCGAATGTCCCGAAACCAATCCGCTTCGGCCTGCTCGCGTTTTTCGGTAAGCTTGCGCAGAGCAATGTCTTGAGGCGTACGGAAATCGCCATCGTATTTCTGCAAGCCGCGGGCGGCCATGATGCCGTTGCGTGTCATCCACCGGCCACGATGGTTTTGATAGCCCAAGCTTCGTCGGGCCGCTTCGTCATCCGGGTCGAGTTCGAGGATGCGTTGCAGATGATGTTTCACATGTTTGGTCAGTCGGTTTTCTTTGCACCAAGCGGCCAGTTCGCGATGGGCTTCGACCGTGTCGGGCATCGCTCGGCTTCGCTCGGCATACTGCAAATCGACCTTGTCCTGCGGCACGACTTTTTTCACTTGCCGTCGCGAGAGCGTCACGACCGCCCCGTGATCGTTTTGCAAGACGTATTCGCCTTGCTTGCCACGATCGATGATGACGCCGGTAACGTGTCCACCCGACTTGAGCTGAAAGATATCGGCCTGAGCGAATTGTGATACACCTAGCGAGGCCGCAGCGCAGCTCAAAGTCAGCAGGAGTTGGCAGGGGCGAAAACGCATAAGTGTTGCTAGTAGCGAGAGGTTGATTTCGTAGGGGTCCGTATGCTCAATTATAAGCGATAAGCTTCACCTGTGAGAGTAAATTAATGACTGACCGCTATACGAGCGAATCGGCAGCCGAGCATCGGCAAAAATCCCCCGGAAAAGTCGGTTGTGCCGTCATTACCGTCAGCGATACCCGCACGCTCGAAAACGACAAAAGCGGCCAAGCGGTGGTCAATTCGCTCGAATCGGCGGGGCACACGATCGTCGAGCGAGCGATCGTGCCCGACGAGCCAAAGAAAATCCACGAGCTGGTCGTTCGCCTAGTTGACTCCAAGGACGTCGAAGCGATTCTCCTCACCGGCGGCACCGGCATCGCCCCCCGCGACCAAACACCCGAGACGCTCGAAAAACTCATCACCAAAAACCTCCCCGGCTACGGCGAGCTACTCCGCATGCTCAGCTACGAAGAAATCGGCCCGGCGGCGATGCTCAGCCGCGCTCTGGGCGGGTTGATCGGTCAAACGTTGGTGCTGACGATGCCGGGTTCGACGGCAGCGGTAAGGTTGACGATGGAGAAGCTGATTTTGCCGGAGCTGGGGCATTTGGTGACGCAGGGGCAAGGAGAACAATAAGACATGACATCGGCCGAAGAATTTACACGTATCATAGAACAGCCATTCGAGAACGAAAACCTTGAATTCAAAGAAGCAAAGAGTACGTTTGCTCTTCCCAAAATCTACAAGTACTGCGTAGCAATCGCCAACGAAGGTGGTGGCAAGCTCATTCTTGGCGTTACTGATGCTCCAACTAGGCAAGTTGTTGGGACGGCAGCGATTCCGAACCATGCCGATACGGCTTCGCAGATTTACAATAAATTGAGATTTCGAGTTGATATCGAAGTACTCAATCACCTTCATGGACGGGTGGTTGTGTTTCATATCCCATCACGTCCACGGGGAACAGCCTATCAGTATGAAGGTGCGTATCTTATGAGGTCTACTGAAAACCTTGTGCCAATGAGCGAAGATCGATTACGCCGAATTTTTGATGAAGGGAAACCGGATTGGTTGTTAGGAAGTGCTTTGAAAAAATGCACCAGCGAGGATGTTGTGAGGTTGCTCGATACACAGAGCTACTTTGATTTAATGCAATTGCCTTACCCTTCATCCCGTGAAGCCGTTTTAGATCGATTTATGTCAGAGCAGCTCATTGTCGGCCAAAAAGATTTCTGGGGAATCACAAATTTTGGCGCGATACTCTTTGCGAAACGTCTCAGCTCCTTTCCAGGCCTCGATAGAAAATCGGCACGCTTTATTGTTTACGAGGGAACGAACAAGCTAAAGACTCGATTGGATATGCCTGGGGTGAAAGGCTATGCCGTTGGTTTTGAATCGCTTATAGGCTATGTAAGCAACCAAGTTCCGGCAAATGAAGTCGTTGCGAAAGCTCTTCGACGAGAAGTCAAAATGTTTCCTGACGATGCCATTCGTGAGCTTGTTGCTAATGCGCTGATACATCAAGATTTCTCGGAATGCGGTACCTCGGTAATGATTGAGCTCTATTCTGATCGATTGGAGATCTCGAACCCTGGTCTGCCACCTATTCCGACTGAGCGGTTTATTGATGAGTATAAGTCTCGCAATGAATTGCTTGCAGGATTGATGCGAAGACTCGGAATTTGTGAAAAGAAAGGAAGCGGTATTGATCGAGTTATCTTTAGCGCCGAAATCCATCAACTGCCAGCCCCCGACTTTCGAGTCGGAACTTTGCATACGAA
>JAADGD010000048.1 GCA_013152515.1 Planctomycetota bacterium | reverse complement strand
CGCAAAAGTTGCAGCCAATAACCAAAGTTGCCACTTCATGAAATTTTTCTCCTACTGCTTTGGCGTGTGCCGAAAGAAACAAAAACAAAAAACACCCACAACGCACACGCGATGCAAGACGGTTCGGGAACCACGAAGCTAGCGCTCAGCAGCGCACCGCCCATCGCAACCGAACCAAAATTGGTAGACCAGAGTTGCAAATCAAAGGCATCGACCGTGCCATTGCCATCGGCATCGCCCTGCGCGAGCGTGGCGCCAACGTCGATGCCAAAGCCACGCTGCCAAGCGAGAAAATCGGTGCCGTCGGTGTCGTCGTCCGAATCAAAATCGGCCGAGAACGGCGATTCCGCTGCAATCGGGTTTTCGGCGAACGACGTGAAATCGAACGTCGGCGTAAACGTCCAGCTATCCCAGTCGCCGTCCGAAAGGGTTCGGCCCGACGCGCCGCCACCGCTACTAGCCCATTCGTCTCCCTCAGGGGCCTCGTCAAACGGGTTGCCACTGCTGAGGCCATAGTGCCAAAAAGCATTAAAAAACCCTTCCGCATAGAGATCGCTAGAGTCGACCGATGTGGCTCCATCGTCTGTCCCCGTGATGGCGATACCATCGGCGTTGAATGGGGTGCTATCGCTGATCGCAAACTGACCATCGTCGTTCCGGTCGTAACCCAAACCGTAGAGTGCGACTCCGCCCGAGTTGGGCGAACTTAATTTGGCAAAAAGCCGAGTGTCCGATTCCAGGACGGCGAGCAGCATATCTTCGCCAGTCGCCGTGCCATCCCAACGATAGCCCCAGACGAGCGACTCGTCGGTCGCGCTGGTGTCATCCCAATCGATGACCATCGCCGCACGATTCGCTCCCGAGCCGACCCAAAATTGAATGTCATCCAGCGCGGAGACGGTTTCCGCACTCGCAAAGGGCGAAAGCAAAAAATACAAGCACGACGCGCAAGCGAGTGCGCCTTGGTACGCTAAAAAGCACACTCGCTTGCGCGTCGTGCTCGTATTTTGATTGCTAAGGCCCATCTGCCACCTCGCCTCCGGCACGAGTAAGAACGGCGAGCAACACCGACTGCTCGATCGACGCATTTAAGAATTGCACATGCCCATCGCAATAAACAACCCCCGCCATGCCCGGGTGTTTGCTGTAGATTTCGTTGTCGTCGAATTGGTTGATCCCCGTGTTTTGATTCTGATCAAAACAATTGTGGCCATCGGCCCATTGCGATTGCTGCTCGCTGCCCGCACGTTCAGCAACGAGGACCGTATGAGCTAAGCCGTCAGGGATTTCCGATGCGCGCGTCGGAACTTCGTAAAGCATCACGCCGAGCGAGGCATCGTTCAACCAGTGCGGCGAATCGACCTCATCGCGGTCTCGCCCTTTGCCTCCGACACCATACATGCCACAGTAATCCGTGAAGGCGTCGTCCTTGCTTTCCCGTGGCGCGCTGGGACAGAGGAACGTGGGAATCGCCGTGGAAATTGCTTCACGGTTATCTGCGTGATCAAACGGCTTGGTGTCATCGTACAATTGCCACACGGGTTGCTGTTCGATGAACGGCAGGAGTCGAAGATTCCAAGAGGTATATCGGCGAAGACCAAAGGCGATATTCCAGGGGGCCGAGGGGGCATTTGCTGGATTCCCTGGTATAAATTTGCATTCGACACAGCCAACGGGGAAAATGCGATACGTGGCCTCGTGTCCAGCGAGTCCGATGCCGATTTGCCGAAGATTACTTTGACATTGCGTCCGCCGAGCCGCCTCGCGCGCCGCCTGCACGGCAGGCAGCAGGAGCCCCACGAGCACGCCAATAATCGCAATCACAACCAACAGTTCGACGAGCGTAAAACCACGTCGTTGAGAATTGCGAGGCCGTTTGCCAATTTCAAACACGTCAACTACTTCTAGCTCGGGCGAAAGCAGCAGGCACAGCAGTCCGCACAACGGGCCCCAAAAAGGGCGCTTGCGCAACTAGCCGATGGCCAAGCAAATACTATCTAAGCAAGCTCGATAGAAGATGATGATTTACGCGGCTTTCTTCCCTAGAGAAAGCACACATACAACGTGCTGGTAGGTCTTCTGACTCCCAAGCTCAATCAGGCGAGGCCTTCTCACTGCCGTCGACTCAAAAGTCCAACGCAGCAATGGCAAAAAAAGACGCCTAATCAAAATTGCTCAGTCACAGCGGCGGGGCCGTCCCGGATTCGCACCGGAGTTCCCTGTTTGTCGGCTCAAAAAACACTTGCCCTATTGGCAACTCAAGCCGACCACCAACACACGATTAACTACAATGGGCAATTTAGCGTGAAGCGCTGGGGCTGTCAAACACCTAGTCAACTCGTGTCAGGACGATTGCAAAGTCATAAAAACTCATAAAAACCGCCAAGGACGCCAAGAGCGCCAAGGAATGAAATGGAAGAAAAATCGAGAATATGGCTATTTTGGCACCTACACTCTTCTGTTCCTTGGCGCTCTTAGCGTCCTTGGCGGTTCAAAAAATCGACTTTGTACTCCTCCTGTAAACTCGTGTCAGGACGATGATTAAGTCCTTCACTCACGACAGTAAAGGAAAACCGTTACCCGACGCGTAAGCGAGGGATCGCGTCAACCCTGTTTTCCCTCGCTTACGCAGCGGGTTGCGATTCCTGGCACTCTCCGGATTTTTGTGACGACAAACCCCGACTCACCTGCTAAAAAATCTAAAGGATTCGCCTGAAGGCGAGGGTTTTGGACCCATCGCAAGGACAAAGAAAACCACGCGCGTAATTTGGTAAGCTGTTCTAGGCGTCTGCTGACCGACCAAGCTCGAAATACGACAACTCGAAATACGACAATCTGAAAGAGGAACCAATGCGTCCGATTCTCCCTGTCTCGACAACCTGTGTGTGTGTTTTGACCGTTTTGCTGTTTCTCTTCTCAAGTCGAGCAGCGCGTGCCGAAGCCGACGACCCCAACGCCATCGAGGCCCTCAAAAAACTTGCCACGTCGATGAAGCAGGACGGCAATGGCTCGGTCATCGAAGTGAACTTTCGCAAAACGACGATCGACAACTCAGCGCTCGTCCCCCTGACAGGGCTCCGCCGACTCAAATCCGTGCTGCTCAACGAAACGAAGATCGACGACGCGGGACTGGCAACCCTCGGCAAGATCAGCACGCTCACAAATCTCGATCTTCGCGGTTGCAAGGTTTCGAACGTCGGCATGGAGCATCTGATTGGCCTCTCGAAACTTCGTGCTCTGCGCCTCAACGGAAAAAGCGGCGCGACGACCGTCGACGACGATGGCATGGCATCGATCGGCAAGCTAACGTCGCTCGTGGCGCTGCCGTTGGATTTTCTTTGGGTTAGCGAAGAGGGACTGGCCGAGCTCGCTGGGCTCAAGAACCTTCAAGAGCTCTACTTGGCCGGCACGCTGGCTGGCGACGAAGCGATGGAGACGCTCTTGCAATTCCCCAAACTCAAACGATTGCGGATCTCGCAAACGTCGGTCACCGGCGCGGGACTAGCGCACTTGACGCAACTAAAAAATCTCGTCGATCTTGATCTGAGCGAAAACAGCCATCTCGACGACGCGGGGCTGACGCCGCTGACCAAGATGCAACAACTGACCAAACTCAACCTGTGGCGCGTGGCGATGTCTGACGCTGGCGCAGCACATTTGGCCGGACTGACAAACCTGCGGTGGCTGAACCTCGACAACACTCAGCTTTCGGACGAAGGCCTTGTGCATCTAGCAGGCATGCGCCAATTGACTTTTCTGCATCTCGGTTCGACGATCGTCTCGGACAAGGGAATGCCCCGGCTTGCGGGCTTCAAGCAACTGAAAGACCTCAAGCTTACTAGAACCGCCGTCACCGAGGCCAGCGTGACCTCGTTGCAGCAAGAACTGCCGAACACGGCGATTCAGCTCAAGTATATTGCGGAGCAGTAATGCGGGTGAAAGGGTGACGAACAATCCGCTTCAGTTTTTTCTCACAGAGACGCAAAGACACAGAGAAAATTTTTTCTACTCCGTGTCTTAGAGGCTCCGTGAGAACCACTTTCCTGAGGCGGAATGAGGCCCGCATTTTAGTTTTTTCTCACCGAGCCCGTTTCAAAGCTTTCCGTTGATGATTCGGGTGATACCGTCTTTCATCAGGGCATCGCCAAAATTCAGCAGATATCCCAGTTTCATTCCCGTCAGACGTAGGTAAGTCAGCAGTTGTTTCTTGTGAGCCGGATGAACGTTTTCGACGGATTTCAATTCAAGGATCACTTTCCCTTCAACGATAAGATCAGCGCGGAAACCCTCCTCAAACCGGTGCCCCTCAAATTCGATTGCAATCGGAATCTGACGCTGTACCGAAAGCCCTCGTTTTTCCAGCTTTCGGGCCAACGTCACTTCGTAAACCGTCTCAAGTAACCCCGGGCCAAGCGATTGATGAAGATGAACCGCACAATCAATGATCACGGTTCCGATTTCATTTTCATGCATCTGGCATATCTTCGAATGTTGAACTAAACCACTTCCCAGCCCGGGCGGTACTCCTTGCCAATGTACTGCTCAGCGGCAGTCGTATTGGTTACCTTGAGATTTTTGGCATCCCAATCGATTGCTTCGCCCGTGCGGTAGGCGACATTGCCCAACAGCACGGTCTCGGTTAGCGGACCGGCGTAGTCGAAATTGCAAGTGGTTGGCGTCCCCTCTTTGCAGGCCTTGATCCATTCGGCGTGATGGCCGATCGACTTG
>JAADGD010000035.1 GCA_013152515.1 Planctomycetota bacterium | reverse complement strand
TCCTCGCCTGGCAACGCAGTTTTGGCATCACCAGTGGAGCCACCAAGTCCCAAGGCGATGCCGATAACAACGGCACGGTTGATGCGGCGGACCTAGGTATCTGGGAAACGCAATACGGCACGACGGCCCTACTAGCTACCGCAGCGACCGTCCCCGAACCCACCACCTGCACTCTAGCCCTAGTCTCACTCTGCTTGGCAGTGAGCAGACGGCGGATTGCGGTTCAATAGAGCCCCGCCGTAACGTCCTTTATCGTGCGGCGGAGTACACATCCGACGATAGAAACGGATGTTAGCTAAAATCCCGAGGTCACATCGACCTTCAGCTCGAAGCAGGGTTTTTCTAACTCATGTCAGCGTGTTACACCCACTGCAGGTAACTTTTCGTAGAATTAAGCTGGGATTCGCCGTTCACCCCGTTCGTTTAGCTACCTATTTTCATCGTCGCTGATGTCATTCTGAATTGCTATACTCTGTAGAGTAAGTGGAGAATTCTCGTTTCTTCGTTCCGGCAGTTGCACCTTAAAATGGCGAGTGGTAAACAAATGCCTTCGACAGTCAGCAAGGTCTTGGCTTACCTCAAGCCCAAGCGTCGCTGGTTTCGTTTCAGCCTGCGGACGCTATTGCTATCCACAACGATATTTTGCCTTTGGTTTGGCTGGAACATTTCCAATGCCAACAGGCAACGCAGGGCAGTGATGGCCGTTGAGGAAATGAGTGGACTTGTTCAGTACGATTATGAGTACCCCGAAGACAGTGACGGATGGTTGAGTCGAGCGTGGGAGCAAGTCAGAGCATCGACCAGCAATGTTTGCGGACGTGACTTCTCTTATCGGGTACTTGGCGTTCACCTAAGCGACTGGAACTATCCGGGTGAACCTGTTAATAAGCCACATGTTACCGACGCTGACTTAAAGCAGGTTACGGCTTTTCGCCACCTCATCAGACTATCACTTAACGATAACCCCATAACCGACCAAGGTATTGAACAGCTTCAACACCTGCAAAACCTTCGATTCTTGTCTCTAGGCAAGACCGATATTACTGACCTCGCCACAACTTACCTCGCTTCATTATCGCAGCTTGAAAAACTTGCCATATTTCGCACTGCAATCGGCGACGAAGGAATTAAAGCCCTTATGGGCTGTAAAAGCCTATCTGATTTAAGGGTCAGTGATTCAAATGTCACCGATGAAGGAATGTCCTATATTGCGAATATGTCTCAATTGCGGTGCGTCGATGTTAGTGGATGCAATATCACGGACGATGGAGTAGGCAAGCTACGACACATGCCTAACCTTATCTGGCTTGAACTTGCTAGGACATCGATTACTGATTTGGGTATGGCTCAACTCCGGGACAACAACAAGAAAATATTGATTCTTGACGTTTCGGACACACCCGTTTCAGATGAAGGTATAGCTCATCTTCGTGACCTGAGGTCTTTGTCGTCCCTCGACCTCGAAGGGACTGGCGTCACAGACAAATGCCTTGAATATCTATCGGATTTACCCGACCTCGGCTTACTAGTCCTGCGACGAACCAGCGTTACTGCGGAAGCAGTTGCGAAACTTCAGAGCACCCACCCACTATTGACAGTGCAGCAATGACCTTTTTTCATCCGTCAGAGACCCTGGCTCTTCTGGCAGCCAGATTGCCAAGTCTAACTGCCGGAGGTCACATCGCCCGACGGTAGAAACGGCAGCGAGAAGACCCGTGAACGGGCCTCTCCTGTGTCGCGCGTCACGCGTCCCCGAGCTGAAGCACGGGGCTAGTACCGCTTCGCGGGAAAGTCCGGTGAACCGGGCTATTCTTACTTCGCGAAAAACCGAACCGTGACCGTGAGGGAGCGTTCAACCTCGTTTTGAGCCTTCTTCGGACGCTTCCTTACGGGCGCGGTTCGGTAAAGAGTGGCATTTCGCAGTTTTGCGCGATGTCGTTGCCAGCACCGATAGCGGGGACTGTGTTCTCACTTGCCTGCTTCCGAAAACTTTTCTATACATGCTTCACTTTTCTAGTTCGGGCGAGACGGGACTCTCGTTTGGGCTGTTCTTTTCTACCACTTCCATTCGATCGCCGGTTGTCAGTTAGAAACAGAGGCGGTTCGCGTGCGGGGACTGATCTATGATTTCGTTTTTTCTGAGGCCGGTGCGCCAGTTGGCGCAAGCGCTGACCGCCAATGATTCGCCGCGCCAAGTGGCGTGGGGATTTTTGTTGGGGATGATGATTGGGCTGTTGCCGAAGGGCAATTTGCTGCTCGTCGTGTTGACTCTTCTGCTGTGTGGGCTGCGGGTGAACAAATCGGCCGGCATGATGGCGGTAGGGTTGTTTTCGCTGGTTGGATTTATGTTTGACGGGCTGGCGCATCACATAGGTGCGATCGTACTGCTCTGGGAGCCGGCGCGGCCGCTGCATATTTGGCTGTATGAATTGCCGCTCGGGCCTTGGCTGGGCACGAACAACACGGTCGTGGTTGGCCAACTGTTAATCGGGCTCTACTTTGCCTTTCCGGCGTATTATTTCGCCCACAAGTTTGCCAGCCGTGTGCAACAACGGGTTAGCAAATGGCTAATGCGTTATCGGGCGATTCGTTGGTTGCGGGGCGCAGAATTTGGTACGCATTGGGGGGCCGACGCATGAGCATTTTTCGATTTTCATTCATTCGCTGGAAATACGTGCTGCCGCGGTTGGTGATCTTGCTGATCGTTGGTTTGGCCTTTCGATTTGGTCTCGACCCGGCACTGAAATGGGCGATTGTCACCGGCGGCGAATCGTCGGTGGGTGCGAAAGTCGAGTTGGCGTCGGTCGAGACTTCGCTGTGGGATGGCGAACTGGTGCTAAAGAATTTTGCAATCGCTAATCCACAGTCACCGATGCGCAACTTGCTGGAATCGGACGAATCGCGTTTGCAACTCGACGTGAATGCGCTGCTGCATGGGCGTGTGGTTGTCATTGATGGCATTGTTCGTGGGCTGCAGTTTGATACCGATCGCGAGACATCGGGCGCATTGGCGGAGGTGGAAGCTGAGGAGGACACTGGTCCGTCGGCGATTGACCCGATGCTTGATATGGCGAGTTTGATGGGCGAGAAGTGGCTTGACGACTTGGGCGACCGGTTGGATGTCGACATCGTAGATCAACTGCAATCGCCACGGTTGGCCAAGGAACTCGAAACGCGTTGGCCACAGCAATACGAGCAATTGCAGCAGCAGGTGAAAAACATTCGCGAACGCGGCAAGACGCTGCAAAAAGATATCCGCGAGGTGAAGGGAAATCCGCTGCGTGGTCTGCAAAAATTGCCTGCCTTGCAGCAGCAAGTTGCTCAGTTGCAACAAGAAGTCCAATCGGTCCAGCAGCAAATCGGGAATCTGCCTCAACAAGCCGAGGCCGATCGTCAAGCGGTCTTGGCAGCGCGCGAGCAGGACGAAGCGCTGCTGCGGCAGAAATTAAAATTTGGCTCGCTTGATGGCGAAGGCCTGACGCAAACGTTGCTTGGAGAACCGGTGAATGACCAGTTGGTCTCTGCGCTCGGCTGGATTCGCTGGGCACGCGAGCAGCTTCCGTCGAGCGGGGTCAAACCGAAAAAGCTGCGTGGACGGGGGACAACGGTGTTGTTTACACCGCCACGGCCCGATTATTTGGTGAAGCGATTGCAGTTGGAGGGGCTTGCGCAGCTAAGCGGCGAGCCGTTGTTGCTGACCGGAACGCTTACGGGGGCGAGTAGTGCGCCCCATTTGCTCGACGAGCCGATGCGTTTGGAATTGAAGGGGAGCGAAGCACTTGACCTGAATGTGGAAATTGAATTGGATCGCCGTGGCGAGGTCGCCCGCGATCGTTTGTGGCTGACCTGTCCGCAATTGGCAATGGCTGGGCGAACGCTGGGCAACGCTGACAAGTTGGCGATCGAGATGGGCGAAGGTGTCGCCAATTTCCGCGTGGAGCTGTCACTCATCGGCAACCAACTTGACGGAAAGATTGTCTTTGCGCAAGAGTCACTGAAGCTTACGCCCCGACTCGCAAAATCGCCGAAGGGGCAACTCGCGGAGGTGCTGAATCAAGCACTCGCCGGTGTCCAGCGGCTCGAGGCGAATGTGACGCTGGTCGGGACGCTGAAGAAACCGCAAATAAAAATCGACTCGGACATCGGCTCACAAGTCGCGACAGGATTGAATTCGTCGGTGCAGCAATTGTTCAAACAACGCACCGACGGACTCCTGGCGAAAAGTCGTGCGCAGGTCGATGCTCAACTGCAAAAGTTGACGGCGATGCGTGAAAAAGCGCAGCAAGATTTGCTGGCACAGCTTGGCGAAGGGCAGGAGTTGCTGGGACAGTTGACGGCGCTGGCCGGTGGCGGCAAAGGATTGCCGGGCGGGATTCCGCAGTTGGGAAAATCGTTGCGGCTCGATGGATTGCTGAAAAAGTAACTTGCCAAGAGACGACACTGCCAGATTGTGTTAAAACGTCTTTCATGACAAAACCAATTCTCAACCTAAATATAAACGCTGCGGCGCTTTGCGACGAAATTTCTCGGATTGCCGACGATCTACAGATCGCTCCTTCGATAGCCGCATGTGGGACCACACTCTTTGATTTCGGCATAGATGTGCCCGGCAGTATCGAAGCAGGGCTGCTGCTCGCGCGTGTCTGCTTGGCCGATTTGGCGACGGTAAAGCTGCTTGATAGCGATCCGAAACTGGGGCCTTGGCCCCTCGTTGAAGTGACGACCGATCGGCCGGTCGCGGCGTGCATGGCGTCGCAATACGCGGGGTGGGAAGTGAAGGGCGCAAAGTTTTTTGCGATGGGTTCTGGGCCGATGCGGGCGGCGGCGGGGCGGGAGCCGTTGTTCGACGAGATTGGGTTTCGAGAGCAAACCGACCTATGCGTGGGCGTGCTGGAGTCGTCGAAATTGCCGCCGGATGAAGTGTGCGTGGACCTCGCCGAAAAGTGTGGCATTGATCCGTCGCAACTGACGCTGCTGGTAGCACCGACCAGTAGTCACGCGGGGACACTGCAAGTCGTCGCGCGAAGCGTGGAGACGGCGCTGCACAAGCTGCATGAATTGGGCTTTGATTTGTCGCGAGTGGTGCAAGGGTATGGACGTGCGCCGCTGCCGTCGGTCGCTGGAGACGACCTTGCTGCGATTGGGGTGACCAATGATGCGATTCTTTATGGCGGGCGAGTGATGCTGGACGTGACGGGTGATGATGCTTCGCTGGAAACGATTGGCCCACGCGTGCCGAGTTCGGCATCGAATGACTACGGAAAACCCTTCGTTGAAGTGATGGCCCAGTACAACAACGACTTTTACCAGATCGATCCGCTACTGTTTAGCGCGGCGCAGATCACGCTGGTCAATGTCGAGACGGGCAATCGTTTTGAGTTTGGTGAGTTGAACGGTGATGTGCTGCGACAGTCGTTTGGCGGTGTTGTAGGATGAATAAGAAAAAAGCCACTGATTGCACGGATTGACACAGATACTCGCAGAATTTATCTCTATTATCAATCGTCTCTATTATCAATCGATAGGCTTCACACTTCACTTGTTCCCACGCTCTGCGTGGGAACACAATGGACTGCCGCTCTGCGGCGAGTGAAAGACGCAGAGCGTCGAAGCAGTGCGTTCCCATGCAGAGCGTGGGAACGAGAAAAAAGGGGCCGTAGCCATGAAAATCGCCGTCTTAGGTTCTGCCACTAGTTGGTACGTTGGCGATTTGCGGCGGGCGGCGGGCGATGCGCATGAAATCGTGCCGGTGACTTATCGGCATCTTGTTTCGCGGGTTGACGAGACGGGGGTTGAGTTGTGGTCGGGCGCAACGGAGCTGCGCCGCTTCGGTGCGCTGTTGGTGCGGTCGATGCCGCCGGGGAGTTTGGAGCAAGTTATCTTTCGCATGAATGCGCTCGCCGATTTGGCGGAGGCGGGTGTGCAAGTGGTGAATTCGCCGCGGGCGATCGAAATTGCGGTCGATAAGTACTTGACGACGGCGAAACTGCAAGCAGCCGGTTTGTTGGTGCCGAGGACGGTTGCCTGCCAGACTTGGGAGCTAGCGATGGAGAGCTTTGCGGCGCTTGGCGGTGATGTGGTTGTGAAACCGCTGTTCGGCGGCGAAGGGCGTGGCATTACGCGCGTCGACGACGAAGCGATCGCGCAGCGCGTCTTCAAAACCTTGGAGCAAATCGGCGCTGTCATTTATCTGCAAGAATTCATCCCGCACGAAGGTTGCGACCTGCGAGTGATGGTGATTGGTGACCAGTTGCTCGGCATGCGTCGACGGCATCCGTCGGACTGGCGAACAAACATTAGCCTCGGCGCGACGGCCGAGCCGCTGGAGATTTCGGACGAATTGGCGCAGCTCGCGCTCCGCGCGACAGATGCTGTGGGAACGACGATCGCTGGCGTCGATTTTTTGCCGGGTAAGGATGGCCGGCTGTACGCGATCGAAGTCAATGCCGTGCCGGGCTGGCGGGCGTTGGCACGAACGACAGGGGTCGACGTTGGCAGAGCGGTCCTCCAGCACATTGAGCAAACCTAATGCGACATCAGGCAAACTGCTAAGCCACTTTCCTCACCCTCGCCTACAAGACTCTAACCACAACGACACAACGAGCACAACGCACGAGTTGACAATAGCTGGCTCGTTGTGTCCGTCGTGTCGTTGTGGTTCATTTTCCGATCTTTGGCTAGAAGATAGGATTTTGCTGCCCTGCTGAGACGACAGGTAATTCGTTGATTCTACGGGGGATTTGATCTATAAATGGAATTGCAACTCTCACGAGTCCATTCTTTTCTTTCATCGTTTATGGGGATTTTCTATGATGCCTTGGGGAAATCGCACCTTGGTGGTTTGTGCGTTCTTTGCGGGACTTTTCTGCTTGGGCCAGCGAGCCACGGCTATCGAAGCACGGAGCACGGATTTGGACGTCGAAAGGTAGCGGATTTGAAAAAGGTCGCCCATTTCTTGGGGTTTTCGCCTTATGATGGTACCTCCTGGTCAAATATCGACCCCGAATGGATCGCCTAGCTGGACGACGAGTACCTCTTTACCGCCAACAGCGAAGGACGAGTTTTCCTGTGGAAAGTCGACGGGGCAGAAGCGATTTACGAGCTGCTCGCCGACCGCAATTCGCTGCCCACGCTCAGCCCTGGTCGCCACCAGCTTGCCGTGCCAAGTGTCGATGGGGTCAAGATTTTTGCTGCTCGCAGTGGTGATCAGTTGGCGACTGTCGGCTCGGGGAATATGCGAAATGCCCGGCTCGCCTTCTCGTCTGCAGGAGATCAGCTCGCTGCGGTTAGCTCTGGCTTTATCGATGTCATCGACGTCACGACGGGCCTGATGACACGCTCGTTTCCATGCACAAAGACCAATGGTCTTTTTGGTGTGACTTGGATCGGTCAAGACTTTTTGTTTGTCGATAACAGCCTGCTAATTCATGTACCACTGAGAATTGTTGCCTGGGAGTATAAAATTGCGTCGTTATCTTCTGCATCTGGGGCTGGAACTCGATGGATCGTGATGAGCAACGGACAGCGCAATTCGAATGTACTGACCCCCTTGCAACTACCTCCGCCAGGCGCTGTCGAAGCTATCGAAGCAATGGGCAAGTCGGACATGCTTGCCGTTCGCCCTGGCGAGGATGTCTCGGTTCAAGTCGACATCAACGATGGCCTACTGGCGAAGGCCGTTGCCGAGGCGATTGAAGAGGCCGTGACAGAGGCAGGGATGACGGTGAGTCAAGAGGCCTCGCTCGTGCTACATGCGACGATGAAGCATGGTGAAACGGAGGAGATCAATTATCGCCGATTCCACGATCTTTTGGGGAAAGGCGAAACCTTCGAGGTCACAAAACGCATCTATGAGCTGCAACTTCGCAAGAAGGGCGTCACCCTCTGGAAACGTGAGTCCGTACAATCGCCTCCGCACCATTTGCAAATGAAAAAAGGTGAAACGATTCGCGACGCCGTGGCGCGCGTGATGCTTCCCCAGGCAGAAAATTTTCGTGGACGGTTGCCAGCCTATATCGTTCGGCCTGAGTTTCAAGGGCCACTGGGGACTTCGATAATCTCCCCAGCAGGATGATCTCCGCACAACGGCCTATCGGTTGCAATGACGACCAAAAGTAACCGTTCACGAGCCAGCAATCCTCTTAGGCGAGCGGCGGTTGAAATTAAGAGCCGCTGATGGACGCCGATAAACGCAGATGTGAAACCTGAGTTCAAATATCTGCGTTTATTTGCGTTCATCAGCGGCTTTTTCTTTTTCCCGCGAACGGTTACGACCAGAAGACATTGGCTGATTTGACGGCGATGGCCCCTATTATGAAGTTTTGCTCCCCGAGGCTGGCCAGCGGCCCGCTTTTGCCGGTTTTTCCGGCAAGAATTACTTTGCTGCGGCGAATACCTAATAAATAACGGGCAATTCATAGCCTGTCGCTCGTTGATTTTCTGCGGAAATTGGCGTGTTCTCTCGACATTTACTGTGCGGGAATGCGCAAATAGCGAGGTACACTATCTGGTCGACGGAAAGCATCCCTAGACATCACCCCAAGACGGGAGGAACACCCCATGCTCGATATTTTGTTTCTGATGGCTGCCGTGGTCGGAGGCACGGTGATGGTTTGTCAGTTTTTGATGACCATGTTGGGCTTGGGCGACGATGGGGCTGGGGATGGTGATTTTGGCGGCGACGTTGGAGTTGATGTTAGTGACTTCGATGGCGGTGGCGATGTTGATATGGACATCGACGGCGATCATCACACGCCGATCCACCATGCGGCCGATGCCGATGTCGATCATCCGGGTAGTTCGTGGTTGTTCCAGGTGTTGTCGTTTCGGACGGTGGTTGCGGCGCTGACTTTCTTCGGGTTGGGTGGCGCGTGGTCGTCGTCGAGCGGACATGAACCGGCGCTGTCGCTGGTGATTGCCTTGGCTGCCGGTGGCGGCGCGATGTTCGGCATGTATCACCTGATGAAGGCGATCTACGGTTTCCAAAGCTCCGGCAATGTCGACATCCGCAATGCGGTCGGTCAGCCGGCGAAGATTTATATTCCGGTGCCCTCAGTAGGTGAGGGAAAAGGCAAAGTCCAAGTTTCCCTGCAAGGACGCACGATGGAGTACGAAGCGGTCACGGACGAAGACGAAAAACTCAGAACAGGCGAAAATGTGATCGTCGAAGCAGTGGTCGGCAGCGACATCGTCAAAGTGATGCGTACGTGATAGGAAGAATAGAACGCGGAGGAACGCCGATTCGGCGGATTTCCGCGGATAGAAAAAATGAGAACCCTCACGCAGGTCTTTACGAGAGATGTGTGAAAGAAGCCCTTGAATCCGCGTCGATCCGCTTAATCTGCGACATCCGCGTCCTATTCTTCGGCCAATGATTAAGCGATTACAATGAAATCAACTAAACTATCAGGGGGAGATAACCATGAATAGCAATTTATTACTAGCATTAGATTTCTTCGGCATTCCGGCACCTTTGATCGCCGGGGCCGCTGGCATTCTGACGATCATACTTTTCTTTGGCACGATCATCTTGCTGAAAAGCAACTACAAACGCTGTAGTAGCAACCAGATTTTGGTGATTTTTGGTAAGACGATGAAGGGTCAAGCAGCCAAAACGGTGCATGGCGGGGCGGCGTTTGTGGTGCCGTTGCTGCAAGATTATCGCTATTTAAGCCTCGACCCGATTCAGATCGAGATACCGCTGCGAGGTGCCTTGTCGATTGAAAACATTCGCGTCAATGTGCCGAGTGTGTTTACTGTGGCGATTGGCACCACGCCCGATGTGATGAACAATGCGGCGATTCGTTTGCTGGAACTTTCCACGACGGAAATTCGTAAACAGGCTGAGGAAATCATTTTCGGGCAGTTGCGACAGGTCGTCGCGTCGATGGGTATTGAGGACATCAACCGCGACCGTGAAGCATTTTTGACGCATATTCTAAACTCGGTCGAGCCGGAGCTGAAAAAGATCGGCCTCGTGCTGATCAATGTGAACATCACCGACATCACCGACGAAAGTGGCTACATCGACGCGATCGGCCAAAAGGCCGCTTCGCAGGCGATTCAGCAAGCACGCGGCGACGTGGCGGACGAAGTCAAGACGGGTGAAATCCGTGTAGCGCAGGCCAATCGCGAGAAGGCGATCGAAGTGGCCAACGCGACCAAGCTGCGAGAGATGGGTACCCGTGAAGCGGAGCGCGAGCAAGCGGTTCGTATCGCCGAGTTGGAAAAAGAGCAGGTCGTTGGTGAACAGCAGGCGAGCTTTGAGCGTCAAATGCAGGTAAAACATGCCGAGCAGCAGATGCGTATTTCGGTGGCCGAGGCGAACGCCAAGGCGGTCGATGGCGAAAACATCTCAGAGGCGGAGATCGCTAAGTCGCAAGCGACGCTGCTGGTTGAACGGGCGGAAGCTTACCAACGGGGCGAATCGCGCAAGCGTGAAGCCGAGGCGGCTGTGCTTGAAGTCGAAAACCGTGCGATGGCCAAGGCGGCGTTGGCAGAAGCAGAAAAAATCGAAGCCGAGCAGCGGGCAGAGTTCGAAGCTCCGGCCAAAGCTCTCAAGGCGAAAATCTTGGTCGACGCCGAAGCCGAAGCAGGCAAGCGTCGCCTCGAAGCCGAAGGCCAAGCGGCGGCGATCTACGCCAAGTTAGAGGCCGAGGCACGCGGTCAGTACGAAATTTTGGCGAAGAAGGGCGAAGGCTTGAAACAAATCGTCGAAGCGTGCGGCGGCGCGAAAGAGGCTTTCCAGCTGATGATGCTCGAACACATGGACAACTTGGCCGACGCTTCGGCCAAGGCGATCTCCAACATCAAGTTCGACAAGATCGTCGTCTGGGAAAACGGCGGCTCGGATGGTCGCTCGAACACAGGCGACTTTCTCCACAAGATGGCAGGCACGCTGCCGCCGATGATGCAGGTGATGCGCGACATTGGAGGAGTGGAAATCCCCGAGACATTTGCCAAATTGGCCGGCAACCAAGACGAACCGACGAAGCCGGAAAAAAGCCGCGCGCCGGTGACGAGCCCTGGGCAGAGTGAAAAGCCTGCGAGTGAGACGCCACCAGCGACGGAGTTGGCTTAAGTCCCTTCCGAACAATCGACCCCGAAGGGGTCTCAGCAATTAGCCGGTGGTTGAGCGTAGCGACACCACCGGTACCGAAACCAAACGTACGATCATCCCGGAGGGATGTCAGCAAGTACTCCACGCTGGCATCCCTTCGGGATGCGGTTTCTGTGCGTTCGATAATCCGGTGGTGTTCGCTTCGCTCGACCACCGGCTAATTGCTGAAACTCCTTCGGAGTCAATCTATAATTCCTCTTGTTGCGTGCTGGCATCTTCGATGTCACGTTTCGTCTTGGACCATGTGCAACGTGCGTGTGGGGAAGGCGAATTGCACGCCAAGCTCGCCGGCTAGGCGGATGATGTCGGAGAAGAGGCGGTGACGCGATTGCAGTTCGGAACCCCAGTCGGGGCAAGACACGAAGCAGTAGAGCATGATGTCGAGCGAGCTGGGGCCGAAGTCGTTGAAGTAGACGTGGAAGTAATCTTTGCGAGTGTTTGGATGGCTAAGAATTAGCTCGCGGACGCCTTCGCAAAAGGCTTCGAGCTGGTCGGGCGTGGTGTCGTATTGCACGCCGAGCGTCGTTTTGATGCGGCGGTAGCGGCGCTGGCCCATGTTGTCGACGGCGGCGGTCGTGAGGTGACTGTTGGGCAGGGTTATTAGCGAGTTGTAAAACGTGCGGACGCGGGTGCTGCGAAATCCGACCGTCTCGACGGTGCCTTCGGCGCCTGCGGTGACGATCCAGTCGCCGACTTCAAAAGGCCGATCGAACAGCACGGTCAACGAGCCAAAAAAGTTGGCGACCGCGTCTTTCGAGGCAAAGGCAAGCGCCGCACCGCCGATTCCCAAACCGCCAACGAGGCCGAGAATCGGAGCATCAAACGTTTGCGCTGCGGTCAGTATCGCGACGCAGGCGACCAAGATTTTCAACGACTTGGAAACCAGCGGCACCAGCAGGTCATCAAATTTGGTGTCGGTACGCAACGCCTGTCGGGCCAAGTATTTCGCCGCGACATCGATCATCGCGAAGGCGGTCCAGGCGGCGGCGTAAATCGTAAAGAGTTTTAATACTGCCAGCAAAATATTGAGCGTTGCGGGCGGTAGACCGATGAGTTTGGTGCCCCAGTACCAAGTCGCTGCGTTCATGAGCCGTCCGATGGGCCGCCAGATTTTTGCCCGCGCGGCGTGTTCTTCTTCTTCGATATAATTGTCCAACCAGCGCGAGCTAATCTGCGAAAAGAGCCAACGTGTGAGCGCATCGGCAGCAAGTCCGATGAAAATGAGCGTGAGCAAGCAGAGCCACTGATAGTCGGGCAGGAGGAAGGTTTTGTGGCGCAGAAAAACCGGAAAGGCATTGCGAAGGCGAATGGTGAAGGGTTGTTCGATCTCTTCCTCTGCGGCGAAGTCTGTCTGCTCGGTTGTCGGCTCGGGGGCTTGTTCGAGTTTGTTGTAAAGCGTCTCGATGCGCTCGCAGGTTTCTTGGCTGAACCGCCAATTGGCGTCGTCTTTGTTTCGCCGGATGTCCAAGTCGGCAGCTTCGGGCTTCGCGCCAGTGATGGTATCGAGACGGTAAGGTTTTTCGTAATCGTTTTCGTCGGGCAAGCCTTTCCATAGCCATTTGTCATCGAGCGAGATTTTTGTCAGCCGTTTGATCACGACATGTAGTTTGTACGCGACATTGGGGCCGCTGGTGGCGGTCGCCTCTTTGGTCAGTTTTCCGAGGTCGAGACAAGAGACAGCCAGCTCGGTCTCTTTGTCACGCATGGCGCTCAGAAAGGTGCGGAGCGTCGCGCGCGGGCTACGTAACTCGGGCAGCGGCTTGACGGTTGGCGGCGCGGATTCAGGCTCTTGTGCTTTGGAAGCTGTGAGCAGGGAACAAAACAGCAGCAGGGCCAGGAGGATCTTGTGCATAGTGTGGTTGTGAGCTGGAGCAGTAGAATTGTGGGGATCGAAGGCCTCAGTTTCAATCGCTGGGGAGGCTTTGTCTAGGGCAACGCTCCTTGGTCTTTTGAAGAATCTAGTATCCCCCGCTTTCTTCTGCGGGCATTCTGCTTCACAATGCGTACATGTCCTCGATTAGCACTCAACCGTCCGCCCTCAGCTCTCAGCCAACCGTCAACGTGGCAGATCGGCTGGCGACCATTGCGCAGAGACAGCCTGACGCGGTAGCTGTGGCGGTGCCGGGGCGGGGCGATGTGTCGGGGCAAAATTCCTACTCCACTTGTACATTTGCCGAATTGGATCGCGATGCGTCGGCACTCGCTCGCGGGCTGGTCGAAATGGGCGTGCAACCGGGCACGCGGTTGGTGCTGCTGGTGCGGCCTGGCTGCGAATTTGTGAAGCTGGTGTTTGCCTTGCTGCGAAGCGGGGCGACGACCGTGCTGATCGATCCAGGCATGGGTCGCAAACATTTGGTGAAGTGTCTGGCGGCAGTCGAGCCGGAGGGGTTTGTCGCGATCAGCTCGGCGCAGGCGGTTCGGACAGTACTCAGGCGGCGTTTTTCGCGTTGCAAACTGAACGTGACGGTTGGGCGGCGCTGGTTTTGGGGTGGCAAGACGTACGAGCAGCTTTTGCAGCTTGGACGGAAATCGACGGCCTCGCTGCCGACGACCTGCGCCGACGACGCGGCGGCAATTATTTACACCAGCGGCAGCACTGGCCCGCCGAAGGGCGTGCTGTACACCCATGAAATGTTCGACACGCAGGTCGCGGAGATCGGCGGGCACTACGATATCCGGCCCGGAGGTTTTGATTTAGCCTGTTTTCCGCTGTTCGGATTGTTTAATTCGGCGATGGGCGTGACGACCGTTTTCCCCGACATGGATTTTTCGCGTCCGGCGTCGGCCGACCCTACGAAGCTGCTTGCTGCCGCGAACGATTGGCATGTGACGCAGGCGTTTGCCTCGCCTGCGGTGTGGAGCAAGCTCAGCCAGTATTGTGAGACGCACGGCGAGCAGATTCCGACGCTGAGAAAAGTTTTTTCGTGCGGGGCACCAGTACCAGCAAAAGTGTTAAAGCGAACGCTAGCGTGTGTGAGCGCCGATGCCGAGATGCACACGCCGTACGGAGCGACCGAGTGTTTGCCGATTGCTACGATCGAGGCGGCGGAAGTACTCGGCGAAACCAGACAGCGTACGGACGGCGGGGCGGGCGTGTGCGTCGGACGCAAGTTTGGCACGATCGATTGGCGGGTGATTCGGATTATCGATGAGCCGATTGCTTTGATCGACGAATGCGAAGAATTGCCCGAGGGCGAAATCGGCGAGTTGATCGTACGAGGCCCCCAAGTTTCGCCCAAATACAACGACGTTAGCGCTGTCGGCAACGACAGTTGTACTGACGTTGAGTTTGCATCAAACACGAGTCGTTCGTCGTTGCCGACGGCGCTAACCCACAACGCCATCGCAAAAATCCCCGACGGCAACACCCTCTGGCACCGCATGGGCGACGTTGGCTATTTTGATGAGCAGGGACGTTTTTGGTACTGCGG
>JAADGD010000170.1 GCA_013152515.1 Planctomycetota bacterium | reverse complement strand
GTCGGTGGGCGTTTTTTCTTGAGTTCGTCGACTGCCGATTGCAGTGGGGGTATTTCTGTGTTAAGTCGGGCAATATCGGTGGCAGCTTTTTTCGCGGCAGCAACCGCCTCGTCCATTTGTTTTTTCAGCGTGGCGGCTTCTTCTTTGCTCGCTTCTTTGCCAGCCTCCTTGTTGGCAGCAACTTGTTTCTCTGCGGCCGCTTTACTTTCAACTGCTTTTTTCTTGGCGGCTTGGGCTGCGGTGAGTTCTGTTTTTTTGGTGGTCAGCGGCTTTTCGACAGATTCGACCATCTTGATATGCGTCATCAACGCGTCGTGCTGAGCTTGACCGTTGGGGCCTAGCGGCAACACATCGGTTGGGCTGTTGCTGTACTTCTGCTGGATCGTGCCGTAAAGCGCATCGGTGCTTAGAAAGATACCAGCGAGCGAGTAATAATCTTTGGTCGGAATAGGATCGAACTTATGGTCGTGGCATTTCGCGCACGAAACCGTGATGCCCAAGATCGCCCGACAAGTGACATCGATCTGGTCGTCCACAATCTCCATGCGAAAGCCTGTTCCGCCCGAGTTGTGTCGCTTAGGGCCAAACGACAAAATGCTCGTAGCGATCAAACGCGATTCGCGATTTTCGGGCAGCTCGTAAGGGACAGCAGGCATGAGGTCGCCAGCAATCTGTTCGCGGACGAATTCGTTGTAGGGCTTATCGATATTGAGGGCATGGATGACATAATCGCGGTAAGGCCAAGCGTGGGGATACGTAAAATTAAATTCTTTGCCACTCGATTCAGCGTAGCGCACCACGTCTAACCAATGGCGAGCCCAACGTTCGCCGAAGCGAGGCGAAGCGAGTAGACGGTCGACGAGTCGACCCACCGCGTCCGTCGATTGGTCAGCGACGAATTGCTGCACATCCTCAATCGTTGGAGGAAGGCCAATCAGATCGAAATAGAGTCGACGTGCCAGTGTTTCGCGGCTCGCATCGGCAACAGGTTGCATTTTTTCAGTTTCGAGACGCGCCAAGATAAACTGATCGAGCGATCCGCGAGGCCAATCGGTTTGTGCGACGGTCGGGGGCTCGCTTGCCTGGGGTGCTTGAAATGCCCAGTGTTTTAATCGCTCATCGAACTGAGTTTCTTGAGCCGTCTTTTGCGACTTGTCGCGCGGGTCAGGCGCGCCGATGCGGATCCACTTTTCAAAGGCAAGAATCGTCTCGTCGCTGAGTTTCTCTTCTTGCGGCATACTCTCGACCCCTTCTTCGTGGCGCAACATACGAAGCAAGAGACTTTCAGCCACTTTTTCGGTATTGATGACTGGCCCCGAAGCGCCACCAGCAGCAAGACCTGCAGAAGTATCGAGTTCTAAGCCGCCCTCGATCGAGTCGCCCGATTGCGAGTGGCATGAGTAACACTTTTCGACGAGTACGGGCCGAATGTGTTTTTCAAACAACTCGATACCCGCCGCATCGGCCAGCGGATCGGCCTTTGGGGAATCATTGGCGAAAGCGATTGAGGCCGAGAACAGAACGAACCCGGCAAAAAATGCCTTGGTCAAACAAGTAAACGTGGGAGAGATGATACGCAAACGACTACCTTCTAGGACGGGGTTCCTGGAAACGAAGGAAGATTTTTGAAGCGCGGTTGGAATTCGCGGAAAAACGTAATATACAGGCGGGGCCTTCCGGTGGAAGCTCGCCTCCAATTGTTACTGAAATTGCCACACAATGCAAGCTTTTTTCTTCCATACATTGTTGGCATAACAAGAGTAAGCCACAGAAATCGCCTGACTTACGCCAGTTGCACGTCCTCGCATCACCAATTGCGACAATGGACTGGAAAAACCAGTGGCCTACGATTGGCAAAATAGGGGGTTCGCTGCGTCTCAGAGGGGCTTAGCACCAATACCGTTGAATTAGTCCGAAACTGTTTCGTGACAGTTACTTATGCGAAAGCGAATGTCGAATATCGAACAAGGAACTCCGAATGGATGAAGTAAAGAAAATCGCTTCGCAACATGGCCGCAAGGCCCTTCCTGTACTTCGATATTCGACATTCCTTGTTCGACATTCGATATTCCAATCCAATGCTTGCAAAAAGATCCCGCCAGTTCGCAAGTCTTTGCTACGCATCAATGGTACGACTAATTCAACGGTATTGGGCTTAGCACTCCAATTTAGTCTTCTTTGCCTTTCTTTCTTCCCCGCATGTAACCGCCTGCCGGTGCGGTGCCACTAGCCTCTTAGAACGCCTTGGGGATGAGGTGTTCGTGCAACATTCACCTCGTGTGGAGTTCGGAACATGCTTGTTTTGCGGCCTACTCTGCTTGATTTCGTAGAGCCGACAGTCACCCTGCCACGGTTGGAAATGTGACCTATGCTTTTGAAAAGCTAAAGGCTTTTGACTTTTCCACTGGCCGTTATTGGCTGGCAAACTTTTTCTGCTGACATTCGTTTTGTTGACTTTTCGCACTGGAAGTGCGTCGTTTCGTTTTGCCTTTTTTCTGGAGAATTGTTATGCGATCGATCATAACCCGTCGTCTTTTGTTTACGCTCACTTTGTTGGCTACGTTGTCGATGATTTGTTCGGAGGCTGACGCCCGTGGCGGGCGCGGAGGTGGTGGTAGGTCTGGTGGTGGTAGGTCTGGCGGTGGGCGCTCGGGGGCTTCTGGAGGTGGCAGGAATGTTTCCTCGCGACCAAGCAGTGGTGGTTCGCGGGCTGGTGGTTCGATCTCGAATTCGGGCAAACGGCCTGGGCAATTTGGTGCAGGACAATTGGGCAGTCAGACGGCACGTCCGGGAAATCTTTCTTCACGGGCGGGGGGCTTAGGGTCGGGACTCGCCGACAAGAGTCAACTCCAGGGAATGCTCGGCCAACAATCGGACCAGCGAAGTGGCAAGTTTTCCGAGCGAAGCGGCCAGTATCAACAGAATGCCCAAACCAAAGCGAATGATTTCCAAGGGGGATCGCAACCATTTACCGCATCTTGGTATGCTCAGCATCCCAATGCCTGGCAGGCTACGCATCCTTACGCAGGTGCGGCAGCCGTCGCGACGACCGCTTCGGTAGCTGCCTGGGTCGGCGCGGCTTATTATGCGCCGGCTGGTTCGGGAGCGTCGGGCACGACCATCATCTATGAGGAGGCACCCGCAGTAGCGACCACAGCAGGGGCGGCTCCTGCTGCTGCACCGACCTACGCGGCACAAGCGGCACCCACGCAACCGGCAAGTGCGGAAGCATGGTTGCCAGTGGGAATCTACCAGTTGGCCACGAACAAAGACGTGCCGGCGCTGATGATGTTGCAATTGGTTGTTGACCATCAAGGCACGCTTCGCGGCGTGTACTACGATTCGATCACTGACACCTCACATAACATCGTCGGAACGCTGGACCCCAGCACAAAAGTCGCGAAGTGGCGGCTGGAATCGAACTCGCGGGTCACTTTCCAGGCGTCCCTCGACGGGCTGACCCAACCGACAGGCAGCTTGCAGGTAAATATCCCCACAGGCCCACAGAAGTGGCTGCTTGCACGGGTAGAGAGCCAGCAATAATGATTGCGAAGCAATGTCACCTCAAGTGAAAACCGCCAAGCGACGCCAAGAGTGCCAAGTCGCTGCTTTTGTCGTATCAAGTAGTCCTGAAAGCGGCATCGGCTATCAGCGGAACGGGCCTCCTAGAGTTCGGCCCTTCCCCACGGATTCCTAGGCGTCCTTGGCGTTTGGCGGTTCACTTGGCGGTTCACTTTTTCGTTTGAGTTACTGGCAAGCATGCCGTAACGCATTCAACAATCTCGTCAAATCTTCTTCATTATTGTAGGCATGAGCACTAATGCGAATGCGTCCAGCCCTGCAGGCGAGAGCAACGCCTTGGGCGAGGCAGTGGCGGCGCACCGCGACGGGGTCGCAACTAGGCAACTCGATCGAGAGGATGCCGGAGCTGGTGTCGGCAGAACGTGGTGAGCAAATCACAGCACCCACTTGCGTGAGTTCTTCGGCGGCACGATCGGTAAGCTCAAGGATCGCAGTGGCAATGTTCTCGACGCCGGCGTCCAAGAGCATACGCAGGCTCGCGCCCAACGCTAGAAAGCCCGCCATGTTGTGCGAGCCTCCTTCGTAGCGCGCGGCGGTCGGCTTGAGATCGAGTTCGATGCGACTGAAATCAGCGGCGTGGACGACGCTATTCCAGCCGACAGAAGTCGGCGTTAGACGCGATAAGCATTCTCGGCGGATGTAGGCGATCCCCGCGCCTTCGGGACTGAGTAGCCACTTGTGACCATCAGCAGCAAGGCAATCGATCGGTGTTTTTGTCACATCAAGCGGAAAGACGCCTAGCCCTTGAATCGCATCGACAAAAAACAAGGCGTCGCGTCGGTGGGCGATTCCTGCGATCGCGTCCAAATCGCGACGGCAACCGTTGGCGTAGCCGACCCAGCTAACGCTGACGACACGTGTACGCTCGTCGCAATGGCTGGCCAGTTGATCGAGATCGACACGACCATGCGTCGTTGGCACGCGACGCGTTTCGACGCCCAGTCGCTGGAGATGCATCCACGGGTAAATGTTCGAGGGAAACTCGTCGTCGAGAGTAACGACATTGTCGCCCGGCTGCCAATCGAGCCCTTCAGCGACGAGATTGATTCCTGCGGTGGTATGGGGGACGAGCGCGATCTCGTCGGTGTCCGCACCGATCAACTCGGCTGCGGCAGCGCGAGTTTCGTTCACCTGCCGCGCCCAGTCGAGCCAGACCGTGTCGCCTTCCTCTGCAGCTTGTTCGAGCCACGAGCCCATAGCTAGTTGCGCAGGCCCTGAGAGCGGTGCGACGGCAGCATGATCGAGGTACGCCCACTTTTTGGTGACGGGCATTTGCTCGCGCAGTCGTGTGCGGGTCGATTCAATTTCAGCGGAGAGATCGGGCATGGCCAAAAAATGCCTTTGCGATAGACGAAATACTTTCGCATAATACATAAATAACAGATAACAACTGACAGAGACACTAGCAGATAACCCAGCGCGTCCGTAAGGCCACAACCAAAAAACGCAATTTGACAGGACTCACAGGATCGACGGGATCAATTTCATGCACCACGATCCTGTTAATCTTGTAAATCCTGTCAAAAAACTTGCGCACGCTACGCAAACTTTTACCATAACCATTCACGGGGCCAGCGAGCCTCTTGCAACGATAACAGGGAAAGCTAAGAGCCGCAGATGGACGCCGATGAACGCAGATGCGAAACCTAAGTTCAAATATCTGCGTTTATCAGCGTTCATCAGCGGCTTTTTTTTCCGTGAACGGTTACCTTTTACCGTTAATGCAAGGAACAGGAGGATCACCCATCCGACATTTTTACAAATATTGCTGGGCACTAATGCTTGCGGTTTCGCCGGAGCAGGCGATTTCGCAGGAGCAGATTGGCACCGCCGAACCCAACTACGAAAAGCTACGCGAACAGATGGTCGTCAACGAGATCGAATCTGCGGGTGTGACACACCCAGCCGTGTTGAAATCGATGCGATCAACGCCGCGACATAAGTTCGTGCTTGGTGGTTTTCGTAAGCAGGCCTACTTCGACGCAGCGCTGCCGATTGGCGAAAAACAGACGATCTCGCCGCCGTTCGTAGTCGCCTACATGACGCAAGAACTCGATCCGCAGCCGACCGACAAAGTGCTGGAGATTGGCACGGGCAGCGGCTATCAAGCGGCCATTCTTAGCCCGTTGGTTGCGGAGGTCTACACGATCGAGATCGTCGAAAGACTGGGCCGACGGGCCAAACGAACACTATGGCGATTGGGCTACGAGAATGTGCATGTTCGCACGGGCGACGGTTATCTCGGCTGGCCAGAGGCAGCACCGTTTGACAAGATTATCGTGACCTGCTCGCCGGAGGCAATTCCGCAGCCTCTGGTCGAGCAACTGAAAGAGGGCGGACAGATGATCGTACCGGTCGGCGAACGGTATCAGCAGAATTTGTATCGAGTAACGAAGCGTGGCGGGAAGCTACATCGCGAAGCACTACGGGCAACGCTGTTCGTGCCGATGACCGGTGCTGCGGAAGAATCTCGCGAGAAATTGCCCGATCCGAGCAAGCCGGCGATCGTCAATGGCAGCTTTGACAAGGTAATCGGTGAGGGGCCGTTGCCTGCGAATTGGCATTACCTTCGTCAAGCGCGAGTTGAGGGCGAAAAGCGGTATCTCTCGTTCAGCAATACGGAACCGGGACAAGCGAGCCGCGCACTGCAAGGATTGGCCCTCGACGGAAAACAGATCAGCGCGATCAAACTCTCCGCTCGTGTTCGGGGACGAAATTTGCGTCCTGGCCCCACACCGTCTCAACGGGCGGCGGTGATCATTACTTTTTACGATCGACGCCGCGCGGTCATCGATAGCCAGCGGCTAGCGAATTGGAAAGGAACATTCGACTGGCAAACCGAGTCGAAAACGCTGCGTGTACCCCTGGCGGCACGCGAGGCGATCGTGCGGCTGGGGCTGCTGGGCGGGGTAGGGCGGTTCGACGTGGATGACGTGACGCTGGAGGCCGCGGTGATTGAGCAGTAAGTGGAGTGGAAAAAACACGGACGCTTTTGCCAACTTCGAGCAAGATAGATACCATCTTTTCGGTGATTTTCAGTGCTTCTCAATGCTTCTCAATGCGAAAAGCGACCGCCGCTTGCGGCTTCGCGCCGTGGCACGCCCCATATCACCAGGAGGGCTGCAAAGTCTTAATTCTAGCCAAGGATTGAAAAATGAACCACGAGGCTGTGATCGTCCCTTGCGCTGGCCGTGAAGAGTTGGTACTGCGAACCGACTATCTCTTGAAGATCCCCCCAAACGCTAATAAACGACAATTCCCCCCAGGTTACTTGAATTAAGGCATTTTCTTGCTATCTTGGCAGTTAGTACGCGGGAAGTCGTTTCCGCTTGGATTGCGATCATTTGGGAGACATCATGATGAGAATTTTCGGCGCTAATAATCGCTTGCCTCTAGGCAGGTTTTGCCAGTTGGCTCTTGTGGCATTGGCTGCGATTGCGTTGGCAAGTGCGGATGCCCAGGCTTATTCCTACGGTAGTTGGGGTTCAAGCGGCAGCTATGGCGCTGTCAGTTACGGTTCGGGTGGCAGCTATGGTTCGGGTGGCAGCTATGGTTCAGGCGGCAGTTATGGTTCAGGCGGGAGCTATGGCAGCTACGGACGCGTCGGTGTGCTCGATCGGATGGCTGTTCGTCGGCAGACTCGCGTGGCGAATCGACAAGTGCGTCGTGCAGCGCGAGCCAGCTATGGCAGCTACGGTAGCGCAGGCAGCTACGCGAGTTACGGTGCCGTTAGCTACAGTAGCTATGGTAGTGCCGGCAGCTATAGCAGTGCTGGTAGCACAAGTTACATTACACCGGCCTATAGCGCCCCTGTCGAGTACAGCACTCCGGTAGACACGGGCTGCAATTGTGTTAGCAGCGTTACCACCGATGCAAAAATGCTTGCCTCGGGCAGCGCCGCCCTCGAAGTCACTTTGCCGACAGACGCCAAGGTTTACGTCAACGGCGCGCTGACCACCAGCACGGGCAGTTCGCGTAGCTATGTCACCAAGGGTCTCAAGGCTGGACAGACGTATGCGTACAAGCTGCGTTTTGAGTTTGATCATGCGGGCGAGACGGTCGTCAAGAGTGAAACCATCAAGTTGCAAGCTGGCAGCAAAGTGGCGCTCGAATTGACTCCCGTTGACCATTCGTCGCGGTTGTCGGCTGCTCCAAGTCCCGCCACGACCGAGCTAAAACTAAGCGTCCCCGAAAATGCCCGCGTGACACTTGCCGGTTCGCCAACAAAGCAGATCGGCGCCGAACGGACATTTACGACCCACCGACTGACGGCAGGTCAGGAGTGGGATGGCTACATTGTTCGTGTTGAACTGGAACGTGACGGCAAGCAACTGGTCCAAGAGCGAACGCTCAAAATCACCGGCGGCGAAACCTACGAGCTAGCGTTTGATTTCGATGCTTCGGACAGCAAACCAGACGCTGTGCGTGTCGCTCAACTCGACTAATTGCGAAAAAGCACGCTTTTTTACGATTCTTCCCCCGCATCGGTGTTGACCGGTACGGGGGATTTTCTTTTGCTATGATGCGTTCATTGCAAATGGGCCATTGGCCGTCGCAAATTTGAAATCTCTAATACGACATCGCGAAGTCAAAAACCACGGATTGCACGGATACCACTGATTTAGGAGACTTTTGGCAGGTTTGCTGCTGAGGCAGTGAATGGTCAACAACGTAAAATGATTTCTTCAGAACGTGTTTTGAAATTGCAAAACGGGGCTAGGGATTGGGATTTGGGGACTGGTGAAACGGTTCATTTCACTCCCTAGTCCCCAAATCCTAGCCCCCAGTCCCCCAGGGCAATCCCCATTTTGCAATTTCAATACACGTTTCCAGAGCTTCATCCGTGAATATCAGTGCCATCCGTGGTCCTTTTTTTGCAGTTGGCGCAGTAGCACATAATGGCCATTGGCCAATTTGCAATAATTAACTACCTGAGTAAGTGATGGCCAAAAAAAGACCCGAGAATCTGCCAGAGGAACCGGTGCCAAAAAAACCGGTACCCAAGAAAAAACTGGCCCAAAAACGCTCTGCCGACGATCTGCCTTGGCACCCGTTCTGGCGTTGGTTGGTGAGCTTGTTGGTCGTGCTGCATCTGACGGCGGTGTTTAGCGCACCGTGGGATTTGCTGACTCCTGTCGCCTTGCCGCCTGGTTACATGCCGCCCATCGACGCGATGGGTCGACCGCAGCCGCTACCTCCTCCGGAAAGTGTGGTCTGGCAACATCCCGTAATCACGCGCGGTCTACATGGTTTTTTTCACAACTATCTCAACCTGCTGTACCTGAATCATGGCTACGAGTTCTTCGCGCCCGACCCGGCGGGGACGCATGTCATCGATTACCAAGTCACTCAAGCCGATGGCAAAGTGATCGAAGGTCGTTTGCCCAGCCTCGACGAACATTGGCCGCGGCTCTTGTACCACCGGCACATGATGTTGGCCGAACAGACGCAGCTCATGGAACAATCGGCGCTGCAATACGCAATCCATCTCGCGACGCTTTATGGTGGCGTTAGCCAAATGGAATTAAAAATGCACCTACTGCTGCCACCTCATCGTGTGGCCGACGAGACACCACTCGACGCGCCGTCAACGTTCCAGAGTATTGGTATTGTGACAGGTCACCCCCGACCTTCGGCCTTGACGAATCTTCCCGCCCCTCAGCAGGCCACCTCTCAGCAGGGAGGACAACAATAATGGGAATCTTTGCCGACACACGCAGCTATTTCGCCGAGACTTGGCAAGCGTGGAATCGCTTTTGGTTCACACCCAACGACCCCGCAACGCTCTCGTTAATCCGGCTATTGGCTGGCAGCTTGTTGTTCTACACGCATCTGGTCTGGTCACTCGATTTGCAAGCCTTTCTCGGCCCCGAGGGTTGGTTGCCGGTCGAATACCTGCGCGCCATTCACACCATGCCCGGCGAAGCCGCAGCGCAGTGGTCGGTCTGGAGCGTGTTTTTCTGGATCAAAGCGCCGTGGCTGTTGTGGTGTGTCCATATCTCTGCGCTATTGGTGTTTTTCTGCCTGATGATTGGGCTGTTCAGCCGCGTCGTAGCGCCGCTCGCGTTTTTGTTTGCCGTGTCGTATGCGCATCGCATTAGTCCCGGTGCCTTTTTCGGACTCGACAAAGCCAACTGCATGTTGGCCATGTATCTTCTGCTTGGGCCGTGCGGCGCGCGGTACTCGCTCGACAGTCTCTGGCGCCGGCGACGTGGCAACACCGAACCGGTCCGGCCCAGCACAACGGCCAACCTAGCGATACGCTTAATTCAAACGCATCTCTGCATCATCTACCTGTTCTCGGCAATAGCCAAGTTGGCGGGCGAAAACTGGCAAGCTGGCACAGCCGTCTGGTGGGCGTTTGCCAACTACGAGTACCAAACCATCGACATGACTTGGCTCGCGAATTGGACAACTTTTGGCCCGATACTGATCGCCCTCGCCACGCACGCGACGATTTTCTGGGAGCTTTCCTACTGCTGCCTCATCTGGAACCGCTACACTCGACCGCTCATCCTTGCGATGGCAATCGGCACGCACATCGGCATCGGCCTGATGATGGGACTGATTACTTTTGCGCTGGCAATGATCTACGCCAATCTTTCGTTTATTCAACCCGCAACAGTCAGACGTTGGATTGATCCGCTAGCGGGCTGGGTAGCGGCACGTCTGGGTGGCGGTAATGGGTGATTCTCGAACGAAGAAATGTCCTCATTGTCAGAGCGTAATGAAAGTCTCCGTCAAGCTGGGTGTTGAAATTGACGTTTGCACGCCATGCTCAGTTGTCTGGCTAGATCGGGGAGAATTGGAACACGTTTGCGATAATTCCGCCTTTGTTTCCAGCGCGATGAATCAGCTAGTGGATTCCATCACGAGGACGACTTCGCTATCGTGCCCTACATGCAACGACAAAAAATTGTCTTCGGTAAGTGTGGTGGGGACCAATTTGTCCGTATGTGTAGAATGCCAAGGCATACTCCTAAAAGCTGCTACTCTGCGATGGTTCCGAGAACGGAAGCAGCAAGCCAAGCAACGCAAACGCGATCGCAACGTGCTATCGGAAGAAAACGATCCGTCTGTTTTCCCAATCATAGAAATACTGTACACAGTTGCTGAAATAGCTGCGACCTTTATCCACTAAAGTGACATCTGCACAAATCCACTCTACGCCGCTAAAGGCCTGCCGCCCGCAGAGTCCGACGAATTGACATGACGGTCAAACGAAAACGCAAGACCCTACCCTGATTTGTGCCTACGGCAATAAAACCTGGAATCCGACTCTGCCTCGCATCAAAAAACATGCTGTCTGTCTGGCGTTTCGCCAAAATCGGTGGGCAGAAAAGATGACATCACTTTGACAATCGGACCTCGCTCGAACTCGACAGATCGTTCTGGGTGCCAATACCATGAATCGATTCCGAAATTTCCAGCAGGCCATCGCTGAGATCGACAATTTCAAATCGCTTTGCGATTACTTTGAAGAGCACATCGGCGCATACGGTTTCTATGCCTTCACGTTTGGTTCTGCTCCACTCTC
This sequence comes from Planctomycetota bacterium, assembly GCA_013152515.1. Classification (GTDB taxonomy): domain Bacteria; phylum Planctomycetota; class Planctomycetia; order Pirellulales; family Lacipirellulaceae; genus Bythopirellula. Next base: position 14,005 of record JAADGD010000170.1, on the reverse strand, counting down.
CAAAGGCAAAGTCGATAGCAGCGGCGCGGTGTTGTTTAGGGCCGTTCGCAAAATTAGTGCTTGATTTGTGGCGTGATGGTGTAGTTCCATTTCGGGAGTACTTCGGCGAACTGCACAGTTGAGCGAATGGCTTCCTTCATTTTGTCGGTTGCTTTTCGCCCGGTTTCGTAAGTTCGCTTGATCACGTTCACCGTTGTGCGAAGTCCTGTTTGGGTGGTTGCTTTTCGCAACAGCTGGACAACTCGGTCGAGCGTATCCAACAACATTCCCGTGCATACACGACTCAAGTGCGGAAAAAATCGCCGCTCAATCGGATTGTCCCTTTCTCGGAATACTGGCGAACAATAGCTCGGATAGTGAGCCACGTGAACCGTCATGTTCGTATGATTAGCGACGGCTTGAAGATCCTGTTTGAAAAGGTATTTCCTGGCCGCGTTGGTGCCGCCACCGTCGAACAGCAACAACATCGAACTCGCCTCGGGATACGCTTGCTGGCCGACGCGATTCCAATACCACTGAATGCTGTCGCACGCGAACTGGGTTGTGTCGTGCGACAGACCGAGATTCACCAGAATGGCCACCCGCGATCACCTTACCGATCTTCCTCAGCCGAAGATTCTGCTCGTCCATCCACCGCCAGATAAGATCGTCGCTTGCTGGCGTCTGCACCGCAGTCAGTTCACTTTCGATTCGCGTCGGTGTCAAGTCGGTATAGCGAACCGATTCGTCATCGGGGTCGCCTGCTGTTCGCGATTCGATCAGAGACTGAAGAGTGGGTTTCGATATCCGACCCCGGCGTCACTTTTTTTCGACCAGTGCCCGGCTTGCGGACGCGACCTTCAGCCGGATCGGCCGGAAGCGTATCCAGTTCGTTGATACCACGACTGATCGTGGATTCGGAAATGCCGAGGAGTTTCGAGACAGAGGTGATCCCACCATGGCCAAGTTGCCGGGCCTGAATCGCAGCAAACCTTCTTCTGTCTTTCCGTTCAACGTGTGGAAAACGTTCCGAGTCTGAGTTTCAACAACTCCATCAAACGGTTCAAATGTCGCAGACGCCAGCCTGGGCCTCTTTCAGTCAGGGAATTGCTGGCATCAGTCCTCAAAAGAGTAGCAAATCAGACCAAGCAAGTCGTCGCTAATTTCGCGAACGGTCCTAAGCTGGACCAAAGCACTAGCGTGGTTTTTCGATTGCCACAGCAGCCAGATCGTAATCGCTACGGGCGACGATTTCGCATTTGACGAGGTTTCCGGTCGCTAGCCCTTCGCCGGTGACGTAGGTGACGCCGTCGACCTCGGGGGCATCGGTGTAGGAGCGGCCGATCCAGGCTGCCCTGCCCTCAGAAAGTGGCTCATCGGGAACCTTGGAATCAATTAAAACATCGAGCTGGCGACCGATTTGGGCGTCGTTCCAGGCGAAAGCGATTTTTTGCTGCTCGGCCATCAGGTGGTTGCGGCGCTCTTGCATCACCTCTTCGGGCACTGGGTCGGGCAGCTTAGCAGCCGGAGTGTCGGGTTCGTGCGAATAAGTAAAAACGCCGAGCCGCTCGAATTTTTGTTCGCGGACGAAGTCGACCAACTCGTCAAACTGCTCGTCGGTCTCGCCCGGAAAGCCGGTGATGAAGGTGGTTCGCAGTACGAGATTCGGAATTCGCTCTCGCAGTTTTTTGAGCAGGGCTTCGGTATCGGCGCGGTTGACGCGACGCTGCATCCGCCGGAGCATCGTATCGTTGGCGTGTTGGAGCGGCATGTCGAGGTAAGGGACGATCCGTTGACTTTGGGCGATCGTATCGATCAGTTGGTCATCGACGTACATCGGATAAAAGTACATCAGGCGGATCCAGTCGAGGCCATCGACCTGGTCGAGTTCCTTGAGTAACTCGCTGAGTCGCGTTTCGCCATAAAGATCGAGGCCGTAGTAGGTCGTGTCTTGGGCGACGACTACCAATTCCCGCACGCCGTCGGCGGCTAGCTCGCGCGCTTCGGCGACGACTTCTTCGATCGGCTTGGTGGCGTGCTTGCCTCGCATTTTGGGAATGGCGCAAAATGTGCAAAGCCGGTCACAGCCTTCCGAGATTTTCAGGAAGGCAAAATGCTTGGGCGTGATTCGCAGTCGCGAGGTGTCGGGCAGCGGGTGAGTCGGTGCAGGCTGAAAAATCATGCGTTGTTCGTCGAGCCCACCGATCAGTCGGTCGGCGACTTTGGTGATTTCTTCGCGGCTAAAGACACCGACCAAGTGGTCGATTTCAGGCCGATCGATGAGCAGGTCGGCCTTTTGTCGCTCGGCCAAACAGCCCGAGACGATCACGCCGCGCAAGTCGCCCTGTTTTTTGAGAGCCAGCATTTCGTCGATCGTGGCGAACGACTCTTGGCGAGCCTCTTCGATGAAGCCGCAGGTGTTGACGACCGCAAAGTCGGCCCCTCGCGGATCGTCGACCAGCTCGTACCCGTCGATTTGTAACATGCCCAGCATCCGCTCGCTGTCGACAAGATTCTTCGGGCAGCCAAGGCTGACAAAGGCATAGCGACCTTTGACATCGGTCGGTTTATGATCGGTGGCGTAGGAATTGGACACAGGGATCAGAATAAGCGGGAGAAAGTGGGCGGCGGCGCAAATGGCCATTGTAGCCGATTGCAGCGAGGGAGACGATGGGTGGCTGAAATTTATGAATGCGGGATGTAGTTTGGGATCTGGCAGACATTCAAGTCGCGCAGCGACGATAGGTGATAGCCTTGGGTTTCAACCCTGTCGCATTTGTATCTTCTCAACCGCTAGCAGCAGCCACTTGAATAGCCTGGGCGAGGGACGGAAGTTCGAGACGTCGACTGATCCAGTCTCGGAGGTACCTGCCGGTTGCCATCGCCAAACCACGCCTGGAGTAGCGCCGCAAGCGAGTCTTTGTCAAACTCCACAGCGCCGATCTCTTCGATCGCTTGTTGCCATTTCTGAGGGATGTCGAACTCGGTCCGCAGCAGGCCCAATGTTTCCTGGCTGAACTGCCAATGTTACTGTGCAAATTGCTGGTGTTTTGTAGGACTTCCAGCACTGTCAGACGGTCTTTGTGCTCTCGCGTGAAGTAAGCTGCGTAGTACGGATTGCAAACGATGTGCGTGTGCCAGAACTGGCCATCGACTCGTGCCGACGTGTCGTCGGTCTGCTGATAGGGGGTCGAAGAGAGGCCCGCATGAACCAGCAGAACTGCAAAGTCAGCATCCAGACGAATTTTTCTTCAATTTCGATAAAAAGGGTTCTTCAGGAATTTTAGTGGCTGATTTCAGTGAGCAGTTGTATCGGTTCCGGCCTCAGTTCAGGCTCGACAGAGAGACCACCTGGGCTGTTAAAAAGTTGGCATTGCCTGAGTCGCTGGTTTGCGCGAGTTTTATCCCGATAGGGATACAGCCATTAGCCGGTGGTTGAGCGAAGCGACACCACCGGAAACAAATTCCGAACCGCCAACCCGACCCTGAAAGGGTCGCAGTTTGTGCGACCCTTTCAGGGTCGATGGTTCGTTTCTTCCGGTTCCGGGGGTGCGCAGCTTCGCAGCGACCCTCGGCTAATAGCTGACATCCCTAACGGGATAAAGGACAAGAAACACGGAATAAAAAGCGGATGAACTCTTGCCGTCAAAACTACGTGTCAACTCGAAAATTTTAACAGCCCAGGGACCGCCCCTCCACCTTCACCTCAGGGCCATCGCATCTAATATGGTGATGCAACGACTCCGCGACCACCATCTATTGCGACAGCATTGAATGCATCTCGTTTTTCCTGTGCATTACCAATCTACAGCCAAGAGTCAACCACAAAATGTCGTGCTGAAAGCACTGCATTCATACCTTACTAGATGCGATGGCCCTAAAACCGATGGTGGAGCAAACGCTGGAAAATTCAGATGCCATCGGTGTCGAAGGAAACGTCAGCGCATTCACTACGGACACCGGTTACTTCAGTGAAGAGAACGTAACGTATCTGGAAGAGAACGACCGTATTGACGAAGCGTATGTTGCCACCGGCCGTTTGCGGCTAGGTCAATGAGTTGTGGCGGAGCATTTCCGATAAGATTCTTGGTCAGCCAATCACGAACCCGCGCGTTGCCCTTCTTAGCGTCTGAAACAGCCCACTCCACGACCTCACGCCAATCTTCCAGCGATACCGAATCGCCGATAGTCATGCTCCACAGATCTTCTCGGCCTGCCAGGGCTACCCTCGCTGCCTCGGGTAAATCTACCGCTGCTATCACGTTCGTTTTTCATTGTCAGATTATACCGTTTTTTCATCGATTAAATGGACGGAAACAACTGTACGACTATCGGCACACGTCACCGGCACCCCGCAGCATCACCAGCACACCCGCCTGCACGTCTTCAGGCAAGCCCTCCCACCTCTGAATCAGTTCCGCAAGATCGGGGTCTTCCAGGGCTAATTGTGCGCCAAGTGCGTCGGATTCTGCGCCGCCTTGGGGGAGGATTGCCGTTTTCCTCGGAGTTTGGCATACTGGTTCGAATCCCGTGTCGCCCACTCACCGTGTTACTAACGGTTAGAATTTTTGCAAGAGAGCAAAAAAATTCCGTGAACCATAATGAGGAAATAATCACGCAGAGACGCAGAGTCGCAGAGAAAATAAGAAAGTCTTCCTCTGCGACTCTGCGTCTCTGCGTGAGATTTGTTTGGGTTGCGGGCAGAACCCGCGCTGGGTTCTTCTTGTATTAAGAGCCTATCCCAGAACCCTGCGGGAAGATGCCAGGGGTCGAGAAAGCCGGCTCTTCCATGCGGTTTTGGGACGTGTAGTAAAAATCGTTTTGCAATAGCTTTCTGATCCGTTGTAGGTACACGATGAACCGTCATTTTCTCTTCGGGGTGAGTTCGCTAGTTTTTGTTGCTTGCGGTTTTTCTACTGGCTTGAGAGAAGCCCACGCCGAGCCTGCCGTTTTGCAAGCCAGTGCTGAGCTTCGTTGGTATCGCGGCAACATGCATACGCACTCGCATTGGAGCGACGGCGACGACTACCTCGAAATGATTGGCTCGTGGTATCGCGATAACGGCTATCAGTTTCTTGTTTTCACCGATCACAACGTTCTGGCAAACACCGAGCGGTGGATCAATGTCAAAAAAAGTAAGGGCGGGCCCGAAGCTTTTGGGAAGCTGATCGCCGAGTTTCCTCGTTTGATTCAACACCGGATCACCGACGCAGGAGAGCTCGAAGTTCGCTTACGTACTTTTCAAGAAGTCGCTGCGCAGCTGAACGATCCTGGGGAATATCTTTTGGTACAGGGCGAAGAAATCAGCGACGCCTTCGAAGGACTTCCGATTCATATCAACGCCAGCAATGTCGTCGATCTGATTGCACCGATGAAAGGCCGCAGCGTCTCCGACACGATTCAAAACAACGTGCGTGCTGTGATCGCGCAACGCGAAGAAACCGGCCAACCGATGATCGTGCATGTGAACCATCCGAATTTCGGCTATGCGATCACCGCTGAGGATCTGATGCGCGTGCGTGGTGAGCAGTTTTTCGAAGTCTACAATGGACATCCCTCAGTCTACAATGCCGGCGACGCACTTCATGCTGGTACCGAGCGTGTCTGGGATATTATTTTGACGCATAGGCTTACGGACCTGCAGTTGCCGATGATGTACGGCTTGGCCGTCGACGATGGCCACGATTATCACAAGGTGCACAGTCGCAACAGCAATGCGGGACGCGGTTGGGTGATGGTCCTTGCCAAGGATTTGACCGCTGCCTCGCTCATCGATTCGCTCGAGACAGGCCGATTCTATGCCACCAGCGGAGTCACGCTTCGCAGTGTCGAATCGTCAGCCGAGGCGCTCACCGTCGAAGTCGAGCCGGTCGATGGCGAAACCTACACGATCGATTTTATCGGCACACGCCAAGGTTTCGATACCGCCAGTCACCCTATCGAGGATGGCGAAGGAAAGCGGATCAGAGCCACGCGCCGCTACAGCACCGACATTGGCGAGACCTTCGCCACGGTCGAAGGCAATCGAGGCACGTATCAATTCAAGGGCGACGAAATCTACGTCCGCGCACGTATCACCTCCTCTGCCAAACATCCGCGGGGAACAGAGCTAGGCGAGCAAAAGCGAGCCTGGGTTCAACCTGTTGTGCAACGCTGAGTATTGGAACGCTAGGAGCAATTCTTCCCTCGCGAATCACTTCTAGCAGCCATTTTGTCGGTTCCCATTGGACCACTCAATCGTTGTGGTGGGGTTTGCTGAAAGGTTTGGTGCGCGGAGTTGTCTAAGCTTGCAAGGTGCGGTATTCTCTTGAAACTGTTTGAACGCTGCCCCTACTCTTGTTTTTCGCGAAAGTTTTTCTATGTCAGACGATGCTCGGATTGAAGCGAACCGGCAATTGCTTCTTGAGGCCCAAAAAAAAGGTGGGCTGTCGAAGTTCGGCGCGTATGTCAAGCTCTCCGGACCCGGCTGGATGCAAAGTGCGATTACGCTCGGTGGAGGGTCGCTAAGCGGCAGCCTTTACTTGGGCATCGTCGCGGGCGTGAGCATGATTTGGGTGCAGCCATTTGCCATGATCCTTGGTGTGATCATGCTGAGCGCAATTAGCTATGTGACGTTGACCACGGGCGAGCGTCCGTTTCGGTTGATCAACGAGCATATCAATCCGGTGCTGGGCTGGTCGTGGCTGATTGCTTCGCTGCTGGCGACGATGGTGTGGGCGATGCCGCAGTACTCGCTCTGTTATGGCGTGCTTGAGCAAAACTTGCTACCTAGCCTCTTCCACGGCGACGGGGTGCTCGCGCCTGGACCAGAAGGAGGAGAAGACTTTGGCAAGTGGGTCGTCTCGCTGGTGATTCTTGTCATCTGTCTGCCGGTCACTTGGAGCTACGGGTCGGGCAGTGTGGGAGTCAAGATCTACGAGGCCATTCTTAAAGCGGTCATTGCGATGGTCGTACTCTGCTTTTTTGGCGTGGTGGTGCGGATGTCGATGGTCGGAGACGGTGTTGACTGGGGAGGAGTTTGGTCAGGATTGATGCCGAAGTGGCGGAATTTGTATCAACCTTCCGACACGCTAATGCCGTTGTTAGAGGCGATCGTCGATCCCGCAGCCCGGCAGTATTGGACCGATGCGATCGTCAGCCAGCAACGCGACATTATGCTCGCAGCCGGCGCTGCGGCGGTTGGAATCAACATGACATTCTTTTTGCCGTACAACTTGCTTACGAGTGGTTGGAACAAAGACTTTCGCAGCTTTTCCATTTTCGACTTGTTCACAGGCATGTTCTTTCCTTTTGTTTTGGCGACCGGTTGCGTGGTGATCGCGGCAGCGACACAATTTCATGCCCAGTTGCCAGACGGGTGCTTGGAGTCTGGGGCCACGGTGCAAGTGCCCAAGCCACTTGAAAAGGGTTACCAGAAAATCCTGAGTACTCGCCAAGGAGCGATGGAAACGGGGAAATACGAAATGCCTGCGGAGCCTTCGCTCGCTGAGGCGAATTTGGCGGCGGTGCTGATCGTTCGCGATACGGGGGACTTGGCTAAGTCGTTGGAGCAGCTCTTTGCTGACGACCAGGGGCAAGGTGGGCGGTTTTTTTCCAACATCGTCTTTGGCCTGGGTGTGGTTGGGATGACGATGTCGACGATCTCGGTGATGATGCTGATTTCGGGATTCATCTTCTGCGAAATTTTTAACGTGTCGCCCAAAGGTTGGGCCTTTCGCCTGGGCTGCCTCGCAGCTACCTCCGGCGCGCTGTGGCCGATCATTTGGGAGGGCGAACATGCCTATCTGGCTGTCCCCGCAGGAGTGTTTGGGGCGGTGTTGTTGCCCGTGGCCTATCTGACTTTTTTCTTGTTGATGAATCAAAAGTCGATCCTCGGCGACGAACGGCCCAAGGGCATGAAACGTATCCTCTGGAATACAGGTATGCTGATTGCAGTGGTTGCCGCTGGAGGGGCAGGCATCTCGGCGATCTACAAGAAGGGTGGCAATGGGGGCCTCATGTTCTTGGCCGCGTACGTTGTACTCGTGTTAATCGTGCAAGTAATGCGCAAACCAAAACACGACGCACCAAGCCAGGACGCACCCAATCGTGACGCGCAGGCGTGAGGTCGAGAATGCCGAGCAAGACACAGCCCGCCTATTGCCGACCGGCAGCCTACCAGTTGTTTCAAGAGCAATTGGCGACTGTCGACACGGGCGAAAGTTTGTTTCGTGCGGCGTTTGCGATTGCTTTGCATCAGCGGCCGGAGGCCGATTTGGCGGAGGTCGAAACGATCGTCGAGAATTTGGCCGATACGGTTGCCCGTCGCGTTTGTTCGCGATCGACCGAGGCGCTGTTGGCTCATTTGCACGATGTGTTATTCGACGTCTACGGTCTACGTGGCAATGTGGATGACTATTTCAACCCTGCCAACAGCTACTTGCCCGACGTATTACATGCGCGGCAAGGCCTGCCGATCACGCTGGTACTCGTCTACAAACGGGTCGCTGAGCAGCTAGGACTGACGGTGCACGGAGTGAATTCCCCAGGCCACTTTTTGGCGGAAGTAGAAGCCAACGAACCGCCGGGTGAATCGCTTTACATCGACGCATTTTTCAGTGGCGAATTGCTGAATGAAAATGAGATCGTGGAGCGTATCAGGCAAGCCACTGGACTCGACATCGAGCCTACGCCGAAATTGCTCGCACGAGCCACCCATCGCCAGTGGCTAGGACGCATGCTCAACAACCTGCAAGCCGCCTTCGCCACCCTGGGGCAAGATCGCGATGTCTACGCAATGCAGGAATTACAGGCACTGTTGGTAGTGTAGCACGGAAATTTGCGAACAGTCGCCGAATTGGCGTGAGTTGGTTAGAATGGAAAGGTCTCCCACGAATCTCCAATTGGCTAATTGATTTGAATCCATTTTTTCGACTTTGTCTACTTTTTTTGATAGTGCAGCTCGCGTCACCAACTTGGGCTGAGGTCGTCGTGCTTGCCAATCGAACGGTAGCGACGATCTCTGTCGAGATTGTTCGCGCTGGCAAGTTGCCGGAGGATCTTACGATACCCTCGGGTGATTCGCAGCCGGTGTTTTTCCAGAGTTCATTGCAAGTTCGATTTGGTGACATGCTAAAGCGTCACCAGTTCGCGCTTCAAGCGGGCAATGCGTATTTTTTTGTGCGTGGCGCGGATGGCGAGGCCCTCCGGCTTGAACAGATAGGCCTGGGGGAAGAAGCTCAAGATGCTAAAACCCTGCGTGTCAAAAACCAGAAGGACAAGAAAAACTTACCAGGAAGTGCGACGAAAAAAGGCCGCAAAAAGGTTCCTGACACCTTTGATCCGGTGACGATCACTGTAAAAATACTTGCCGATGATAACGAGCCGACACATCGCAGAATTTGGGAACCGAAATTACGCCAGCGAATTGCCGAAGCTTCAGAAATTCTTGAACGGCAAAGTGGTGTGCGATTAAAAGTGGTCGAGGTTACCACTTGGAAATCGAACAAAAAGCAACGCAACTTTTCTCAAACATTGCGAGAGTTTGAACGCAATGTCAAAACACAGCCGGCCCAATTGGCGATCGGTTTTAGCAGTCAGTATCAAGCTGCGCGGGGCAGGTCGCATCTGGGCGTCACCCGTTGGCCGATGCACACACACATCCTGTTGCGAGAACGCTCACGAAATTTGCTCGAAGCAGAAAAGCTGGAACTGTTGGTCCACGAACTTGGGCACTACTTGGGTGCTTCGCACAGTCCCGAACCGCAGAGCGTGATGCGGCCTATGCTTACGCGCGGTCAGCAACGTGGCGTAGGTTCGCGGATTCAGTTCGACCCCGTCAACGCATTGATCATCGCCATGATTGGCGAAGAGATGCGTCAGCACGGAGTACGCGACGTCAGAAAAATCTCGAAACCGACGATTCAACGATTGAGGCAAATTTATGGCATTCTGAAGCAAGCAATGCCTCACGATCCGGCAGCTCAACAATATCTCAGGATCCTCAATTTAGTGTCTGCTCCGAAACAAGTTGCTAACACGTTGCCGAAGTCGGCTGCTCTGTTACTGCATGACACCCGCAAAGTGCTGAGCCACTTGGTCACGGTCGCTCAGCAGCAGCAAGCTGCGAGCGAGAAAATCTCTAGTGATGAACTCACCAACTTGTACGTTCAGCAAGCTGCGTTGTCGGCGACAAATCTTCGCTCGGGCAACGCGAAGCAAGCCATGCTGCTTGCCCTGGGGATCTTTATGGATGATACTCACACGTTGCGAACCGCTCCTTTGCTTGGTACGTTTATCGGTCGCGTCGAGTCTGAGCAGCAGTATAGCGAGCGTTTGGAGATCATGGGGAATCCGACGATGCGCGAACGTTCGGACTTGACGAAGCATTTTTTTGTGTCGGCGCATCTTGTGGTCGCCGGCGGAAAGCTAGCGACAGTCAGTGCAGGTTTGGCCAAAGAAATGAAGGATTCTCAAGGAGGAACCGGTTTTAGTTTTATCGACATGGCTGCCAACCGTGCAGGAATCGTCTTTGCCGAGCATGTTTTGGCTGGGAAAATATCGCTCGACGATTTAGCTCGCAAGTTTCACGTCGACGATTATCTCCCGACGTTGCGTGGCTTGGAAGAGGGCCTCACGGCAGACGATCTGCAAAAAAACTATGGCGGTGCTGGCCAGCCCACTCTTGCCGAAGAAATCGACCAAATCGAGCAACGTGTGCTCGATTTGCCCGCCTACGACCGACCAGAATGATTTTTTGACAGACGTTTGCGTCGGCGGCAAGCCGAATACACACACAACGCAATGGTCTCATGCAAATGTACAATTTATACCCCTACGGCCTTCTCTCTTCGACAGAATTCTGTAAGTATAGTTCCCTCAGCGTTTCCTTATGAGACGACAACTGACCAACCAGAGAGACCTTGATTGTGACCGAAGACTACCAACCCGAGCATGAATTCTTCGTCGGGATCGACTCCGATGGCTGTGTGTTCGACACGATGGAACTCAAGCACAAAGAGTGCTTCATTCCGACTTTCATCAACCATTACGAATTGCAGGGCGTCAGCAAGTTTGCCCGCGAGGCGTCGGAGTTTGTGAATCTGTATTCCCAGAGCCGCGGAACCAACCGGTTTTTAGGCCTGATCGAGCAACTCGATTGGCTGCGCCGCCGCCCCGAGGTCAAGGCGCGAGGTGTGAAAGTGCCTACGCTAACAGGACTGGCAAACTGGGTCGAACAGGAAACGAAGCTCGGCAATCCGGCACTCGCGAAGATCGTCGAAGCGACTGGCGATCCCGACCTGACTAGCGCGCTCGCTTGGTCTCGAGAAGTCAACGAAGCGATCGCCGAGATGGTTCGCGGCGTGCCCCCTTTCCCCTCCGTCAAGAAGTGCCTGGAACGTTTTGCCGGTCAAGCCGACATGTTGGTCGTCTCGGCAACGCCCAACGCGGCGCTCGAAGCCGAATGGGAAGAACACGGCATGGCCAAGTTCGTCCGCGCGATCTGTGGTCAAGAGTCTGGCAACAAAAAAGAAACTCTTGCTGTCGCCAAGCACTACGACCAGGACAAGTCGCTGATGATCGGCGATGCTCTCGGCGATTACCAAGCCGCCGAGGCGAACAAATGTTTGTTTTTCCCGATCAATCCTGGCAACGAAGAAGCAAGCTGGCAGCAACTCGATACGGAAGGCATAGACCGTTTTCTGAAAGGGACATTTGCTGGCGAGTATCAGCAGCAGTTGCTTGAGGAGTTCAACCAATACTTGCCTGCGGAGCCACCGTGGACGATGGAGAATTAGGTGAACACTCAAGGGTCTAAAATATTTTGCATTTTGTTGATTTTTGCATTTGGCTGGTTAGCTTCACACAATTGTTGGGGTGTCGAGCATTTTCAGGAAAGCGTGTCGCGGACTTTTCGGTTGAAGCACGAAGTCGTGCTGCACGAGCTGAAAGATTTTCAGCAGATTGATGTTTGGGTGCCTATCCCGAGTTCGAACGAAGCACAAGCGGTCGAAATCGTTGCGAATTCTCTTCCCGTCGGTAGCTTCCAGAAAACCCGTGAGCACAAGTTCGGCAACTCGATGCTCTATTTTACGGTCGACCCTGCAGTAGAGAATTTTAAGTTTTGCATCGTCTACGAAGTACGCCGAAAAGAATGGCGTACCCATTTCGACGCCGGCGATTTGCCAACCAAGGCGAGACAGCTTTCCGCCGAGTCGCGTCAACTCTTTTTGCAAGCTAACCGCCTCGTCCCAATCCAAGGAAAACCGTTAGCATTGCTGCCAAGCATGGGCTCAAGTACGACAACGCTCCAGCGAGCGCGGGCCTTGTACAACCGCGTCGAATCGCACGTCGCCTACGATAAATCAAAACCCGGCTACGGCCACGGCGACGTCAATTGGGTATGTGACAGCCGCACCGGCAACTGCACCGACTTTCACAGCTTGTTCATCTCGCTCGCGCGGTCACAAGAGATTCCTGCTCGATTCGAAATCGGATTTCCGTTGCCGCCAGAACGTGGCGTGGGCACAATCGCCGGATACCATTGCTGGGCTTGGTTTTTCGATCAACAGTTCGGCTGGACCCCAGTCGACATTTCCGAGGCGGACAAGCATCCCGAGCTAAAAGAATACTACTTCGGCAACCTGACCGAGAATCGCGTCGGCTTCAGCGTCGGCCGCGACCTAGTTCTCGAACCACCCCAAGCCGGCCCCGAGCTGAATTATTTCGTCTCCCCCTACGTCGAAGCCGACAAAAATCCGCTCGACCAAGATCGTATTTCGAGTGTGTACGAGTACGAAGATCTGTAGCGAGCCAGTAAGCGCGCACCAGAACCATTGTAGGCGCATAGTTTATGTTAGCGGATTTGAAAAAACCCTCTCACAGAAGCCTGCGATGTCACGTGGACCGAACACGTTGAAACTTGTGGAGTGGATCGAACGTATAGAGCGATTCGATTCCCAAGAGGCGAAGAATGGAATTAAAACATCGTCGTTTATCGGCGTTCATCGGCGGTTCCTACTTTTTGCGTGAACGGTTACGCCCTTCAGTACATCCGCAATCACTTCGTCGAGCTGAGGCGTTACCTTAGCGATGCTTCGATCCCTATGATAACAACGAAACCGAACAACTGATGAAACAGATTGCCATTGGAAGGAAAAATTGGATTTTTTCAGGAAGTGTTGCAAGTGGTGAACGGTCTGCCAGATTCATGGCGCTCGTCAGTAGTGCCTTACGGAACGATATTGATGTTTGGCAGTATGTCAAAGACGTTCTCTCGATCAGCTTCTCGCAGGGGTGACCGGTTGCGAACCGCCCCTTTTCATGGAGTTGGGCCGTGGAATTGGGCCGCGACACATCCCGAGGCAATCCGCCAATATCGTGTCAAGGAGCGGAAAGACCGGGCGGAACGAAAACGCGAAAAACGAGATGCCCGAAGGCGGAACAAAAATCGAAGTCCCTAGCCGCTACGCAAATTGCCGACGTGTGTCAATCGACAACGTGACACGGTTCTGGTGCGCGCTTACGAAAGATCTCTCAATTCATAAACTCGTTTAATCGAACCAAGATTTGAGCCGGTTGCATTTCCTGCAGGTCGTCGCAGCCGTTCTGGCCATAATCAAGAAGGTGTCAAGCAAAAAAGTCGGTTGCATCGCGGGACTCCGGAAAACAAAAAGGACTTCCTCAAGTCCTAGCGCCATGCCTCCTTTTTGGCAAGCACACTACAGGACTCTTAGGGATCTGAAATCCTAACGGTCCGTGAAAATCCAGCGCGGGTAAGTCGCGGGTAATTGGAGGATTCTGCTTCGCAACGTTCTTAGGGGTGCCCTATTGAATTCGCTTGTTTTGTACCCTTTTCGTTCTGACAATCAGATTGAAGACGACAAGAAACCACTGAAAACCCAGTGTTAGCAGGCTGAAACCTCCGTATCCGTTGAAGTCTATCCACAGATTTTTGGCGATGTGGCTTAACTTTAATTCGACGCCTCAAATTCAAGAATCGGCTGATCCACGACGAGCGTCTCTCTGACGGTGGCCAGTAATTTGG
>JAADGD010000079.1:965-3600 GCA_013152515.1 Planctomycetota bacterium | reverse complement strand
TTTTTCTTCGTCGATTTCAACCGCAAGTTGCGGCTGGGCTTCGGCCAAGCTGGCAGTGGTGTGAAGTACCTCGTTCGTGGCGGCCAGGATGCCACGAATCTCGTCGCCAAGGTGGCGCAACACTTCGAGATCAGGACCGTACAGGCGAAGTTCGATCGGTGCTTCGAAAGGAGGGCCCTGCTCAAGCTGACGGACAAGAATCTGCGCGGCAGGAAACGCAGCATCCAGTTCAACCTGCACCAAGTGAATCAGGCTGAGAGTCATTTCGGCGTTTTCGACTTGCACAAGTGCTTGCGCGTACTGAGGAGATCCCGAACGGTTGGCCAGCATGTTGTAGTAAAACGGCGGCGCGCTTTCGCCCACAAACCATTCGACGCCGGTCACCCCCTCGTGAGCAAGCAAAAGCCTGCGCGCCGATTGAACCACGTCGGTCGTATAGCCAATCGAAGCCTGAGCCGGCAACGAAAGTTGGATTTGAAATTGATTCCGGTCAGCTGGTGGGAAAAACTGTTCGGTAAGTGTCGAAGCACCAATAAAACCGGCGATCGGCAACACGAGCCCCAAGCCGACTCCCAGCAGCGGACGATGGAAAACCACATCAAGCGACGAACGGTAAACATCAGTCAGCCAACGGCTAGAAAACCCGTCGTTCCACCAATGACGCTTGCCTGCTCGCGCCTCGCGATTGTCGATAATGGCCATCAGCGAAGGAGTAATCGTCATCGCGAGCAGCAACGAACTGGAAATCGCGATGATGACACTTATCGCGATCGAACCAACAAACTCGCCTGCGGGGCCAGGCATGAGCGCAATCGGCGCGAACGAAAGTGCGGTCGTCACGGTAGAACCGAAAAGCGGAACCGCCAAATGACGAACACTACGGGCAACCGCCTCGCGACGCGGCAGCCCAGCCGCGATCCGTTCACGAACTTCGTCGACCATCACGATCGCGTTGTCGATCAACAGCCCCAACGCGATAATCAGCCCCGTGATCGACATTTGATGCATCGGCAAGCCAAGCAACCTCATGCCGGCGAGCACCATCAGCGAAGCAAGCGGCAACATCGATCCAACAACTATGGCACTACGCCAACCCATCATCACCCACACGACCAGCACCACTGCCGCAGCACCCAACATCAAATTGATCAGCAACGTTGTCAGCCGAGTTTCGACGTAGCGGTTTTGCTCAAACAGCGTTTTAAGTCGCACACCGCCGGGCAGGGTCGCCTCGAAAGACGCAAGGGTTTCGTTGAGTCTAAGAGTCCAATGGTCGACCCGTTGTTGACGCTTGACGAGCGTACCAAGGGTAATGGCTGGCAAGCCGTCAACCAAGGCAAGACTACGCTGCGGCTGAGCGATTCCTTTTTCGACATGGGCAATATCACCCAACGCGACCACTTGACCGTTATTGCTCTCACTCATGTCTGCAACAATCGGCATCCGACGAATACGTTCGAGAGAAGTAAGCTCGGTATCGACTTCGATGACCAAGTTGCCTTCGTCGGTGCGCAACAGCCCAGCCGAAACCTTGGCATCGCTCGCCTGCAACTGTCGAGTGGCATCGGCAATGGTCAAACCCAAAGCTGCCAACTCGTCTTGACGGATTTCGACGAGAATTTCCTCCTGCGGATCGCCATAGGTATCGACATCGCGTGTGCCGGGGATCGCGCGGAGCAGGTCTTCAAGCGTTTCAGCTTGCCGTCGCAAAATGGCATAGTTGGGCGCTGTGTTGCTAGACGCTGGAGGAAGATCCCAAACCAGAGCGACAATCGAAGCATAGGCAGTCACCTTCAGCAATTCAAAGTCGGGATCGTTCGCAGCAATCGGCAAACCCGGCTGAGCATCGTCGAGTTTGTCGCGAACGCGCGACCAGACTTCGTCGACTTGGTAGATGTTGTCTTTAAGCTCAATGATAATCGTCGAGATCCCGTTGCGGCTAGTCGATCGGATCTCCTTAATCTCTTCGATTTCTTGAAGCTCTTCTTCAAGCTTCTCGGTGATCAAAGCTTCAACCCGCTCGGCACTTGCGCCCGGCAGTTGCGTGTTGATGATCGCAGCACGCTGGGTAAGGACAGGGTCTTCCATCCGCGGCAAAACATAGTACGACGACAAACCAGCCACCAGGATGAGGCTGATCGCAAGCGTCAGCAGTCGGCGGTTATCGAAAAAGAGGCTGGACATAAAAAGGGTTTAGAGTTTAGGGACTCAATAGTCGAGGAGATTCTGTGCTGCAACTTTTTGGCCTACTACGACCCGATGGGTGCCGCTGGTGATGATTTTGTCTTCGGGACCGAGAGTTCCGCGAACAAAGGAATTGGTGCCGACGTTGTCGAGGAGTTCCACATCGCGACGTTCGACGGCACCCTCCTCGGCTACAAACAGCGACCACAAACCGCGAGTACCGCGAGTAAGCGCCGTGGTCGGCACCCAAAAGCCAGCCTGGGCAACCTGCTCAGTGACGGCGAGACGCACGACCTGGCCTGGAAGTACGGTCGCCTTGGTAGGGTCGAGACGAAAGATAGCATTGCGAGTTCGTGTGGTTTGGCTGACATCAGGCGCAAGCGACTGAACGACCGCCGAAATCGTTTCGCCCTCGACGAACAGCTCGTGTTGATCGCCAACTCGAAGGGTA
>JAADGD010000079.1:0-918 GCA_013152515.1 Planctomycetota bacterium | reverse complement strand
GCTCGACCACCGACGACCCGGTACTGAGAACAGCCCCCTCGTCGATCAGTCGACGCGAGATGCGACCCGAAAAAGGTGCCACGAGTTTTGTGTCCTGCAGATCGTGAGCAAGATCGGTGAGCTGAGCGTCGAGTTGCGAAAGTCGCGCGCGTTGGGCGGCGACTTGCTCGACACGTGTGCCAGCCAGCAATTCGTCGAGTTGACGCTGGACCACCTCGACACGCGCCTCGGCTGCTTCAAGATCGAAGAGAAAGGTTTCGTATTCTTCGCGAGTCACTGCGGTGGTCTGCAAGAGCTGCTCGCGGCGAGCAAGCTGCTTGGCCAAAATCTGGCTTTGCGATTGCTGCGCGCGAAGCTCGGCCTTTTTGGCGGCAATGGTTTCTTGACGAGGTCCGGCCAAGAGTTCGGCCAGCATGGCTTTCGCCTCATCGACTTGAGCAGCAAGCCTGGCGCCATTGGCGCGAATGTGTCGGTCGTCGAGTCGTGCAAGTGTCTGCCCCTCTTCGACCGATTGGCCTTCGTCGACAAGCAACTCAATCACCTCGCCGCCACGTTGAAAACTCAACATACTGCGACGCGCTTCACGCAGCAAACCTGTGTAGTAGCGATCGCGGCTATAGCTCTCGACATAGTCGGCTCGCAACGTCGCCACCGGGAGCGGCTGATTTTCGGTGAGCGGCAGCAACACGGGAGTCGCCGACGAGGAGCTTCGCCAGAGGATGGCTCCGGCGATGACCACGATCCCAACCAGTAGATAGGGCAATATCTTTCGAATACGCATTGTCATATTTTGACGCAATGTCATTTTCTCGTCAAAAAAAGACTCGTCGCTTGTCAGAGTTGCATTACTCATCGTCCACCATCTCTCGTTTTACTTGATTCATAATACTTGGGTAATCGACTTCGCCCGAAAGAGGC
>JAADGD010000082.1 GCA_013152515.1 Planctomycetota bacterium | reverse complement strand
AGAGGCAAATCTGACAACCATTCCAAAAACTTGCACACGCTTCGCAAACTTTGTCAAAAACTTAACGATGTTTGAGGTTAGTAGTACAGATAAACACCGATTTCCTGGAGGGATTCGGAGCTTTTCCGCTATTTCCCCTCTATTTCTTTTCAGCAATCGAATTCGGCTAACAAATTTTTCCTCATCTGCGTTTATCCGTGGCTTTTTCTTCTTTCAGCCCGTGAACGGTTACCCTTACGGGTAACTCTATGATATCCAGCCGAGCGGGCATTCGGAAGAGTCTCGAATCGTGCTACAGGCCAGAATGAGTGGCCGTGGAACGTAATGGAGACGGTTTTTCGTTGTTTAGATTAGCTCCAACTAGGTTGTTCGGGTACTGGGCGTGTTTTTTTGTTTGATACAAACGTTCGATTAGCGTTTCATAGCCGTGGACCATCGCGTCGAGCGAACAATGCTCGATGACATGCTGGCGGCCTTGGCGGCCCAATTGAGTGCGTTTTGTTGGGTCCAAAAGTAAATCAATCGTTGCCGAAACGAAACCGTCGAGATCGCCCGGTTCAAAGAGTTCGCCCGTTTGGCCGGGAATGACGGTTTCGGGGACCGAGCCGACACGCGCGGAGACGACCGGAACGCCGCAACTGAGGGCTTCGAGGATCGAGACGGGGCTCGCTTCGTTATGCGAAGTGAGTGCGACGACATCGATTGCCGGCAGTATTTCGGCCACATCGGACCGTGAACCGAGAAAGTGGGTCGTTTCGGCGATACCAAGTTCCGTGGCCAGGACTTCGAGCGTAGGCCGGCGCTCGCCATCGCCGATGAGGACGAAGTGAGGAGTTGGCAGATCCTCTGCAATCAACTTGGCCGTGAGACGTCGGGCACCGGCGAGGAACAGCTCGTGGTTCTTCTCAGGACGAAGTGCTGCCAAGATGCCGACGACGGGGGCGTCTGTGGGGATTCCCCGTTCTTGGCGCATCGTGCTACCATCGCCGGGGACGAAAACTTCGGTGTCGATGCCGTTGTAGATGGTGTGAACTTTGTCGCGGGGGAATTTTTCGTGCGCAGCGAGGTGCTCGGCATGCGCATCGGCGACACCGATAAAGGCGTCGGTCAGCGGCGTGAGCAGACGGTTCAGCCGTCCGACCGAGTCGGGCCAGCCGGTGCTGTGCAGCGCGGACATGATGACTGGTACACCGGCCAATCTCGCGACGAGGCGACCCCAAAACATTTTGTCGCCAGCGCCGACCGTCACGACGGCATCGATCTGGCGCGAACGCATAAGTCGCCACAGTCGTGGCAAGATGCGCAGATCGAATTTGTTTGCTAACAAATGGCAGTGCACGGGTATTTCGTCGGCGAGTCGTTCGCCGAGCGGGCCAGGCTCTTTGAGGCAAGCGATCTCAGGGGCAAACCGCCGGGAATCGAGG
The DNA here is from genome assembly GCA_013152515.1 of Planctomycetota bacterium. Classification (GTDB taxonomy): domain Bacteria; phylum Planctomycetota; class Planctomycetia; order Pirellulales; family Lacipirellulaceae; genus Bythopirellula. The sequence goes on along the minus strand of JAADGD010000082.1, from coordinate 13,594 downwards.
CGGCGAACCAAGTTCATTAAGAGCGTTTCGGCACCACCAACCGGCATGCTGGTGGTAAGAAACAAGATGCGGAGCGGTTGTGGTTTCTGAGTGGGCATGATCTTTCAGTTCTGAATGGTTTGCAAAACTGCAAGCGATGGACTGAAACGCTTGCGGCTTAGCAACAAATTACGCATTCCCAGGTATCGAAGTACGACGTTGCAAAAATGGTTTAAGTTTATTAACGGTATCACGAATCAAATGGCGTAATTGAGCATGCTCGTCGGCGTTGAGAACTAAGCGAGTGCCAACCGTGGCAGTGAACAAAACGAGTAGCGTGATACCAGCAACGACGGGGCCTGCGGCCAGCGATAGCGGAGCCGCAGCGGTCAACCAAGTGCCACGATCAAGCGGCAGACCAAATGGTTTGCTTAGCAGCAAGATTGCGAACAGGCAAATGAACGAGGAAATTGCTGTGGCAGCGACGGCTCCGTAGAGCCCCCAAAGCGGTAGCAATAGGAGATTCAAGGCGACGTTGATCATTAGGCCGAGGGCGAGCGGAAGTGTCGCTAAGCGAGCTTTTTCGGCGCACCACAAGTAATTTTGTGCGAGGGCGTATATGCCGTACCATACGCAACCGGCCAACGTCCAGGGAAGAACGACTAAGCCGTTGTTATATTTTCCTTGCAGGATGACATCAAATAGCAGTGGCGCGAACAACAAAACACAGACGCCGAAGCACAACATGCCGAGACCCGTTAGCTTGAGCGAGAGATTCAATTGTGTGCCCACCTGCTTGCGCCGGCCAGCTTCCCAGTCGCTACTAAGATGGGGCATGACGAGTCCGCTGAGCAGATCGGCAAAGGAAATCAGCAGCAACGGAACAATCCGGCTACTGTGATACTGACCAACTTGGATTTGTGCTTCGAGATCGGTCATACCGGAATAGTGCATCAGCATATATCGGTCAATGACCGCGAATAGGTGCGCTAGCAGGTTGGTAAGCCAGACAAAGAAGGCGAAGCGCATGAGCTGCGGCCAGAAGTTTCGCTGCGGGAGATGTTCTTGTGGTCGATCAATTTCTCGCAGCTCCGGCCAAACCCAGAAGGCAGCGCCTAGCGACGCGACAAGACAGGCTATTCCGTAGCCTAAGAGGATGCTGGTGACACTTGCGTTGAACCAGAGCAACCCGATCGCTAAACTTGCGAACAACAGGCTTTGAGCGAAATTCATTGCCGAAACGACGCGAAACAATCGCAGCGCCGTCAGCAACGAAGTCAGTGTGTGGTGCAAAATAATCGCTGCGAGACAGAGGGCGATACCGCGGACAAGGTTGACGCTGTCATAGTTGCAGAACAACAAGTAAGAAAACCACGGCGCGCACCACACGACCGTGCCGACAGCTAGAACGGTACATAGGGCGGTCCACAGCATCGTGCGCTGCAGGAAAGTGTGGAGGTGACCTTGTTGACGAAACCGTTCTAGGTACCGTCCGAAAGAACCTGGTACACCGAGTACTGCCAAAGGGGCGGCCAACAGCAAAAAACTGTAAGTCAATTCCCACTGCCCGAGCGTCTCGGGCGTGAGCCAACGGCAGAACAGGATGCCACGTCCGAAGCCGATAGAGCGCTGGATCAACGTGACAACAATCAGGATCAGCACACTGGAAGCCAACGTGTCGGCGCGTAGCCGCGACGGTTTTTCTGTCGCGATCGTGTTTTGAATGTTGCTTTTGATAGGGTACCTAGCCCTCGGCTCTGCCGAGGGAAGAATGTTAGGAAACTTGCGGTGGGCGATCTCCCGGCAGAGCCGAGGACTAAAAGCGATTGCGATAATCGCCGGGAACGAATTGTCGTTCGAGGCTTAGCTTACGAGGGTCCACGGTGAGCCAATTGCGGAAACTACTCCAGTTGGGGTCGCCATGAATGCGTTGCAAGTGGAAGGAATCGTCGCCGGGCAAATTGTACCCTCCGTAGGCAGAGCAAACGCCCCAGAGCCCAGCCTCGAAAGCAATCCGAAACGCCGCCGTCGACAGGTTGGCTGGCAGGCCGAACGGAAAGGCAAAGTAGCGGACAGGGCGTTCGAGCAACTGTTCAAGGTCGCGTTTGGAGCCGACGATTTCGTCGAAGAGTTCGTCTTCGTCGGTGATTTGCCCTAAGTCGATGTGCGAACGACCGTGAGCGCCGATTTCGACACCCGCGTCCGCCAGTTCGCGGAGCTGGTCGGCAGTATTGGGCGCTAGCGGACAGCCTTTCTCGACATCGTGAGCAAATGGATCGCCGGTGAGAATGTGATTACTCGTGACGAAATAAGTGAATGGAATCTGTTGTTCAATCAGCCAAGGCAGCGCCGTGACGCAATTGTCGGAGTAACCGTCATCGAACGTAATACAGACAGTCGGACGACTATTGGCCTCCGAGGCGATGCGGCGCTGAGCTTCTTCGAGCGAGACGATATCAAAACGCTGTTGGAGCCAACCGATCTGCTTTTGAAACGTTTCGTTCGAGAGAGTCCAGCCATTCGGATGCTCGTCAGCGATGCGGTGGTAGAACAATGTCATCACCGGTACTTGCTGTTTTTTTTCGCGTACAACAGCAGCTTGCTTGCGCTGCGGCAACGTAGCCAAGTAGTAGAGATCGAGTAGCGGTGTTTTGATCGTGTCGAGTGGCATAGTCATCAAATCCAGTGAACGGTAATTAACTAAGCATGTTGGTAAGCTGACGCGCGAGGCGAACAGCCCGATGAAGGGTGTTACACGCCTGCCAGCGCCAACGGGCGGCGCTGCGGGCGGGAACAATTTGAAGGTCGAAAGTCTCTTGCGGTTGGGCACGCCAATGGGCTTTGTAAGGTTCGTCACCGCGTAAGAGATCGAACTGTTGGTGGCCTTCAGCAAGGGCATGTTGAAGAGTGCGAATCATTGAGAGCTGGCCCGGTTCTTCGGCAATGCGATCGGGGTGGACGCCACCTTGGTAGGCCCAAGTCGTGTTTTCTCCGGCGAAATGATACTCGGCGGCAACTGGCTGACCAGCTAGTTCGAGCCAGGAGAGCCGTAGCTTTCCTACATCGAGTAATTGTCGGGCGATGTCACGATGGAATGCAGCCCAACGCTCCGAGGCAAAACAGCCAGGCTCGCCCAGACTCACGCGACGACGTTGGTGGAGGTCGATCAAAATTGGCCAAGCCTTCTCGAAATCGGTAGGCGTTTCGACCAAGTGCCAGACCGCTTGTTCGGTGTCGAGCACACGGCGCTCGAGACGGCGCAGTTGCTTGCGATGCGATTTGGATTGCATGGCGAGGAAAGCTTCCCAATCATCAGGCAGCGAAATGGCCCAGCAGTTTTGGTTCGGCTTGCGAGTCACATGGCAGCCGAGAGAACCCAATTCCTCGCAAAGTTGCACTAGCCCAACACTTTCAACTCCGATGGCCGTAAATTCAGTCGTATCCCAATCGCTAGCGTTCTCGCAAAGAAAGCGAGCGATAGCTTGAGCCCCCACCGCTACCTCAGCAGGATCGGAGAGTAAATCGAGATGATCGCTACAGATTTCACCATCACCGAGCAGACGTAACACTTGCCCACGAGCGAAATGGGATTCGACGTAGCAAGGCAAAATGGCTCGCAAACTCTCGGTGCCGACGGGTATGTCCGAAGAACGCGTGGCGTCGGAACAGGTCGTCGTTGTTTGGCAGCTCGCTGTTTCCTCCTCAGCGAAAACCAACAAGACGTAGAGCTGCTTGCCTTCGCCGTAATGTTGCCACCAAGTCGTCAGCCAATCCCAGCTGCGGAAAACCGAATCTCCAGCGAGTGCGTCCCAGCGCTCACGGTAGGGATGGAGGTCGGACAAATGTGTGATACGTTGGATGTGCATCGTTGAAGCTTTGAAGCTGACTTTGAAGCTGAAATGTGTAGGTAGACCGGCTACGTCGAAAAAATTCTTGTTTCCTACTTCTGCAAGATGTCTGTTCAAGACTAGGTCATAACTAGAGCTACAGAATCGGGTCGAAGTCAAAAAACCAAGTTGTTTGCACCTCTCGTTTGCCCTCGCTTCAAGAGAATGGAATTTTGGGTGTGGCAAAAACCCACCAAGTTGTTTTTCTGCCACATACGACGTGCCGCAAACTGGGCGAGTGAGTGCGCACGGCAGATCTCCGTAAGCTACTTTCACATAACGGGAAATGCCCTTCGGGGCGTAGTCATGCATGAGAATCACCTAGTCTGGCGCGATAGTTGCCCTAAGACAGGCAGCCGCTGGGCTCAGGGCTCTACGGTGTCACGTTTTATTGCCATTGGCATTTACCCGTTTGCATTGACTTTTCTGGAAAAACACCATGAGCAACAACTCCGCCACCAATCTTGCCGGACTGACCCCTAGGGAATGTTTTCGTTTGCTGGTCGAGCATCGCCACAAGTGGTTGTTGCCGAGTGTCGTTTGTGGCGTGCTAGCCTTGGGCTATGCCTTGACGATGTCGAGGTACTGGGAAGCTTCGCAAGGGCTGATGGTACGTCCCGAAGTGTCGGCTTCAGAGAACAACGAGCCCGGTAAATTCGCCGATCTCTATCAGATGCGGACGTTCCAGGAAACCATTCTTGAACTAGCCAAAAGTCAGCAAGTGATTGCAGCGACCCTAAAAGCGGTCGACGCGCGGTCGACGGAACCTTCCGCCAAAGAGATCAAAAAGCTTCGCAAGCACTTGAGTCTACTACCGCCGGGCGGGGCAGAGTTTGGCAAGACGGAAGTTTGCTATCTTCAGGTGAAAGATACCAATCGCGAGCGAGCACTTCAGTTAGTCGCAGAATTTAGCCGGCAAATCGACCAACGACTTCACCGTCTGCGGACCGAGCAAGCGAAAAGTTTGAGCAACGAACTCAAACAGCAAGTGAAACTTGCCCAAGCAGCGTTAGCAACCGAGACCACGCGACTAGCGGGATTTGAAGCCAAGGTGGGGGCCGATTTGGGCGAGTTGCGGATGCTCAATGCCTCGTACAGCGGGCAAAGCGACTTGCGACAGCAGGCTGTGAATCTGCAAAATGAACAACGGGCCGCTGAGTTGGAAGTTCGCAACGCAGAGCAATTGCTGGTCGTCCTACGCGCGGCTCAGCAACAGCCCGAGCAGTTGATCGCGATGCCCAATAGTCTGCTTGTTTCACAACCGACGTTGCGACGTTTGAAGGATGGTTTGGTCGATGCCCAGTTACGTGCCGCCCGCCTGGGAGGGACACGAACAACCAATCATCCCCAGGTGCTTGCTGCGAAGGGGGCGGTTCAGACGATCAGAAATGACCTTCATGACGAATTGAGTGTGGCGATTCGCGGCGTTGATGTGGAGTTGGGCTTGAACCGTAGTCGCATGGCTCAACTGGAGCGAGAGCAACAGGGCGTACAACAACGGTTAGGCCAATTAGCCGAGTTACGTGCCGGCTATGCCAATCGCACATCGGCAGTCGACAACAGTCGTCTGGTACTTGGGCAAGCCCAGAAACAATTGGGAAAAGTGAGCGCTACGCTTGTGGCTGCCCAGAGTGCCCGACTCGTAACGCCCATTGATCAACCAGAAACAGGTCCCAATCCAGGCGGACCGGGGCGCGCGTCCGTAGTTTTACTGGGAACCTTTGGCGGTTTTGCCTTGGGAATGGGTTGGTTGTTTTTGACCGTCGTCCCCGCTCCGACGAGTGATGAAAATTTGGTAGCTTCTGCTGCTGTTGAACCCGTCCCTGAACCTGCTACTGAAACCGTAGTCGAACCTGTAGCGGCAAAGCCAGCCGCTTTTGTAGCACCGATCCGACCCAACGCTTTGAGTACTTTACCGCCAGCGGTGGCGGCGAAGATTGCCGAAATTGTAGCCTCTCGTAAGCCCGAAGTGCCAATCGAGACATGCGTATGAGACCGTTTGCGTCGTTGGCAACGACGTCTAACAACGTTTAATACAACGAATACAACTCCGCCAGATTTACCGGCACTGTGAAATTGATTTGGAACTGACAATGCCTTTCATCCTGCCAATTTTTGCTGTTGCTGCTTTGGTGTGGGCGTTAGTCTACGCTCGGCACGGCTCGTTGTTGGCGGGGGGCGCAATTTTTGTGGTCGTTGCTTACGTTTTCAATAACAACTTCTTTCATGCGAGCATCGGGCCAATATCGTTGACGCTCGGTCGGTTGCTGTTGGTTGGTTTGGTCGCAATGTTTCTGTGGCGCTGGCGTCAAGGAACGATTCAGTGCCGTCCGCTCACCGGCTGCGACTGGCTGGTCGCGCTGTTCGTTGGTTACTTGACCGTCCGCTATGCTTTCACGCCGTCGGCGACCAGCAATGCGTCTGTGGTTTCGCCTACTTGGCGATTGATTGCTAGCTTTTGGATGCCGGCAGCTTTGTATTGGGTTGTTCGTAATGCGAAACTAAACGAGCGAACTTGGAAGGCGATGCTGGCCTGCTTGACAGGACTCGGCGTCTACCTGGCGTTCACAGGGCTAGCCGAAGTGAGCGAGCAATGGTGGGCCGTGTTCCCGCGATTTATTTCTGACCCGACACTCGGTACTCATTTTGGCCGCGCACGTGGACCGGCGCTGATGTCGGCGAGCTTGGGCGTGTTTTTGGCCGTTTGTTTTTGGGCAGCTTGGTTTTTGTGGGCACGCGTAAGTCGAGTTCAGCAATTCTTGCTCGTCGGCGCAATGGGGCTGATGGTCGCCGGGTTGTATGTGACATACACGCGCTCGACTTGGCTGGGACTGGCGGGCGGGCTGGCGGTGATTCCGTTGTTGCACTTGCCGCGATCGTGGCGACCGGTGCTGCTGGCGGGCATGTGTGTGGCGGGACTCGTCGGGGCAATCGCCTTTGGGGACAAGGTAATCAACATGAGCCGCGACGATTCCGATGGATCGGCAAAGCATTCGATCTACCAACGGGCTTCGTTTTTTCATGTATCGATGAATATGTTTCGCGATGCTCCGATCATCGGCTGCGGCTTTGGACGGTTTTACGATTGCAAACTGCCCTATTTATCCGATCGTAGTCAGCAGATCGAATTGGAATCGATCCGCCAGCTCGATCATCACAACACCTTTTTGAGCCTATTGACAGAAACGGGGATCATCGGCTTCACGCTGTTTGTTTCGGTCTTGATTGCCTGGGGCCGCGCTGCCTGGCAAGTGGCACGCGCTTGCGAAGCAGAAAGCTGGATGCGAGCCCAAGGGCTGTTTTCGTTGGCGACGTTGATCGTTTATTTGGCGAGTGCGATGTTTCACGATTTGACACTGTCACCGAGTGAGCAGTGGTTACTGTATTTGACGACGGGCGTTACCGTCGGACTGCAAAGCATGTTGCGTTGTCGAGTAACGGTAACGGAGCAATTCAAAAAAGTACCGTTTGCGGAACCAGCGGTGTCGCTCGTTTGATCAAACTCGCATTTATTGTTTTTAAGGAAATAGGACGCAGATTGCGGTGATGTTTGACCATCCGCGTCTATCCGTTGAATCCGCGTTCATCTGCGTCCTATTTTTCTTGAATTTAGAACTGAAATATCGTGGCCTCTATGATTTCATTATTTGGCATGAAGATCGACGCCGTCGACATGGCAACTGCTGTCGAGACAGTCACTCAGTGGTGCCACGAATCTCGCCAGCAGCGCTGTCGCTATGTCGTGACGCCGAACGTCGATCACGCGGTGATGTTTCAATCCGACACCGATTTGCAGCGTTCCTACGAAGGTGCTTCGCTGGTGCTAGCCGATGGTGCGCCGGTAGTGCTGGCCTCTTGGCTGCTGCGAAAAGCGTTGCCTGAGCGTGTCGCAGGCAGCGATTTGGTGCCAGCCTTGTTCGAGGCCGCTTCACAAAAAAGTGATGCCACGACCCAGCCGCTACGGATATTCCTGCTGGGCGCTGGTCCAGGAGTCGCGATTCGGGCGGCCCAAGTGATTCACGAGCGTTGGCCGGCGGTCGAAGTTGTCGGCACCTTATCGCCACCGATGGGGTTTGAGCATGATGAGGCCGAAAACGAACGCATCTTACAAGCGGTCGCCAAGTGCCAGCCCGACCTCGTGCTGATCGGACTCGGCGCGCCGAAACAGGAATTGTGGATCAGCCGTCACGCCGAGCGTCTAGAAGCCAAAGCGGCTTTATGTATCGGAGCTACGATCGACTTTCTCGCCGGCGAAAAAAGTCGCTCGCCGCGCTGGATGCAAAAGCTCGGCCTGGAATGGGTGCATCGCGTGGCGACCGAGCCGACGCGTTTAGCGAAACGATACGCCCGTGACGCATGGGTTTTTCCACAGTTGGTGTGGCGCGAGTGGCGGTGTGCAAAGGCGGATGGCTGAGAGCGGAACGAATATGGCATTCGCTTTGCAGAGTTTGTTCGCATCTGGTGATGTTGTAATTCACCGTTGGATGGCTTTTCTCAAAGTTCGACTTGTCGCGCGTGCATCGTAGACGCTAGCTGGCGGCGAAGAGGGAGTGGCAGTACTGCCAACGGCCTTCCATGGCGCATGGGAGACTGTATTCTCGTGCGGACGATTGATGATCGGGCCATCGCTACCCGAAGAAACGAAGCTTCGTGGAGATTGGTTGAGCGTCGGTGTAATCGCACCAGGGTCTTGGCCACGCAGGACGGCCGTTGCTGCTGAGCGAAACGGTTGCGTGGCAGGCGCTTCGTGAGACGCGACCAGCACGGCGTTGGTATTCGCGTCGGCTGCCAATTGCAGCGGCGGTCGGCCTTGAACGACCCAGTTTTGCCACGTGTTTTGCAAGGTCAGCAAATCGCGATAGCCATAGCGCTCGCGCACGGCGCCAATCCAGTTTTCGTTGGCCAAGCCATCTTCGAGAAACGCCAGAAACTCGCGTTTGCCACGTTGGTCGATCAGAAACCGAGCCAGTGAATGCCCTTGCGCGTAGAGCGGCAAGACATCCTGGGGATATTCCTTCATCGCAAACATGTTGCTAAACGGAATGCCTCGACGGGTCTGCAAAAACTCGATGAGCATATTTTCCTGCTTGGCAATTTCGCTGCGATGCTCGACTGTCGTGCAAGCGCCTTCGTCGGCCCAGCGCGGAATAGGCTGGCGAAAGTGACTGGCAAAGATGGTATGCGTCACTTCGTGCGGCACGACCGAGTCGAGAATCCGCTCGCGCGAACCTTGGATCTCCATCCGCCAATCGAAAACTTCGCCGCGGTCAAAAACAAAGCTCGTTGCGCCACCCGCACCTAGATTGGGTGCAACTCGCGCCTTGATCGGGCACGGCTTCGACCAATTCGGCAGCGTCTTGCCGAGCCAATCCTGCGCCAACTGGGTGCGATATTGTTCAGCCGCGTCACCGATTTCTTTGGCGAGCCGGGGCGTGGGCGCGTCGACCGTAAAATTCGCGGTGCGATAGCCAGCCGCTACTGCCAGCGAGCTTGGTAGGACTAAAAAACAAAACGCCGTGACCACGGACCACAAAAAAGTGGACGCTGTGGCCCGACTGATGCGAGCTTCCATGCTCTTACCTCTGGGGTTATTGGACGAATCCTTGTCCTCACGCTCACCGGGCGAGACCCGCTTGCGCACAACTACTTCATTGCTACTTTACTGCTGTGCAAATCGCACGCCAATCATTGGCTCAAGGGCAGCTTGCAAGAATACACTACTAACAAGCGAGCCAGCTCGTCCGCGAGCCGCTCCAGTACAGCGAAGTGATTTGCAAAACTTACCACCTATCGCACACTTTTACCTACCCCGATTCAAAAGAAAAACCGTAGCCGTGCTAGCAGTCTCTGCCGAAGGTAGTGCTCTCACGCATCCTTAAATTGATCGAGCAGCCGCCCTGGCGAACCCATCATATTGTAGCCACCGTCGAGATGCAGAATCTCGCCCGTTATGCCCGACGATTGAGGGGACAGTAAGAAACTACCACAGTTGCCCGTTTCGTCATGTGTGATATTGCGTCCCAGCGGAGCCATACCTTCGTACAGCCCAAGCATCTGATCGACGCCTGCGCCGCGACCAGAGATCGTTTGCAGCGGGCCAGCACTCAAGGCGTTGACCCGAATCCCTCGGGGTCCGAGGTCGTAGGCCAAATACTTCACCACCGAGTCGAGCGCCGCTTTGCAAATGCCCATCACATTATAGCCCGGCACCGCTTTCTCGCCGCCAAAATAGGTCAGCGTCAAAATGCTGGCACCCTCGTTCATCACTTCCTGTGACGCCTTGGCCAACGCGATCAAACTAAAAGCGCTGATCTCCATCGCGAGCTTAAAACCTTCGCGGCTCGTGTCGATCGTGTCGCCTTTCAAGTCGGTGGGCAAGGCGAAGGCGATCGAGTGCAGCAAGAAGTCGATCTTGCCCAGTTCGTTACGGCAGCAATCCATCACAGCGCCGATCTGATCATCCTTGGTGACATCCATCGGCTGGAGGAATTTTACGCGAGGGTTTCCGTCGGTCAGCTTCGTGATCCGCCCCAAATTCTTCTTCCGCGCATCGTCTGGCTTGTCGGGCATGTAAGAGAAGCCGCATTCCCCCCCCTCGTTCATGATCTGCTCGGCGATTGCCCAAGCAATCGATTGCTTGTTGAAAACCCCTGTGATGAGGCCCTTTTTCCCGTCGTAAATACCCATAAATTGCTCCAAAAGTCATTGCCGAATGACGCAGGTTACACCGACCGACCCTCGCCCGAAAGGGGCCAGACACAAATGGCATTAACATAGCCGTAATTACCGCCTAGGCAACGACTAAGCGTTGCTATCACCGCAGTGCTTGCAAACCTATGGTAGAGCCTCGGCTGCATGCACAGGAATTGTTTGCACTGTTTCTCGACACTTGCTAGAATCTGAACTGCCAGGAAGGGGGTCGCTCTATAGCCTCAGCGGTATACTTCTCTTGCAGCTCCTCTTGATGTGAGGCGATAATGCGGCATTTACTAATGCACGTGCCTGGATTTTTGGGCGGCATGATTTTGATCGGTCTGTCCTCGTCTCATGCCATCATACGTAGCTGGGATGATGGGGGATTTGGTGACACTTGGAACTTGGTCAACAACTGGTCTCCCAACGGCAACCCTGGTGGCGACGATCTCTTCATCGGCGATCTTCCGCAAGGAGCGGGAGAACAGACGATTGTCAATTTCGATTTCACGATCGAGTCGCTCACGATCACAAACGGTGCGTCCGCCGATACCGATGGCAATCGGCTCATCGTCAACGGCCTGACTTCCATTGCTGGCGCTAACACGGAATTGCGAATTCGCGATGACACTAGCAGCGGCGCTGCTCTGCTGACCGAAACGTTGTTTATCGGTTCTGGTGCGATCGCGGAGATGTATGATGACTCGGAGGTAATCGTCGGCAACGGCGCGCTCACTAACTTCGGTACCATCCAAGGCAACGGCGGGTTGCGACTGCTGGATAACCCGGCATCGCCAACATCGTTGTTCACCAACAGCGGTACTCTCTCGGTCGGTCAACCCAATTTTGTTTTGAACCCACTCGCCCGTACGCTCGCCATCACGGCGATCGATGTCGATGCCCGCGTCGATCTCGACGGCAATGGCAACGGCGTCGTGTCGCTGCAATCGAATGCGACACTCGATCTCGACGTGCCGTTGCTCGATCCCTTCAGTGGCGACATCTATCTGGGACCAAACAGCACGCTCGACGTCCAAAGCAACTGGCAAGTCGACGGGAACATCAATGTCAACTCGTCGTTTCTTACGCTCGTGCAAGAGGCCACGATCGCCGGCGGCCTGCTGTCGCTCAATTCTGGTGCGACCGTCACGCTCGACGAAACGGACGAGGTGCTGCGCTTCGCAGCTACGCTTTCCGCCAACAACGGCAGCACGCTGGCCAACAGCGGCACAGTAATTTTTGATGCGCCAGCGCAATTTGGCGCCACGGCCAACTTTAATCTCCTCGGTAACGCTGGCAGCATGGTGGTGAATTTGCAGAGCGTTGAGATTTTGCAGGACAGCTTCGACATTGATGGCAACGGTCTGGCAACCAACCAAGTTACCGTGAATGCAGGCGCTCAACTTATCTTCAATGGAGGCAATTTTGGTGGGGGTTTTAACGACTTGAAGGCCGACGGTGTGATCAACATCAACGGTGGCAATATAATTATGGATCCTGTCGGCAATTGGACGATGGATGGTACGCTCAACATGAATGGCACCGTCAATAATTAAGCAAAATTACGACTGAATCCCGGGCTCACCACCAGCCAATCGGTATTTATTGGTGATGGCGTGGGCACGAGCGATGCCAACATTGTGGTTGGCGGTGATGGTACTTCGTTGATCTCGTATCGTTTGGTCACTTTCGGAAACGACGCAGACGTAGATATCACCGCCGGCGCTGTTCTTAGCCTCGGTGGTTTTGTCTCTTTTAATGGATCTGACGCTACCTTCGACGGCGAGGGAACACTGAGAGCGAGCCTGATGAGAGTCAACGCAGCAACTACGCTCAACATAGCGGTTGTCGATCTCGGCGAAGCTGGCTCGCACATTGTTAACGCTCCTCTCACGATCAATGCCGACGCAATCGACGACGACGGCAGTGGATTTTCCGGCGAGATCTCGGTCACGCCTTCAGGCCGAGTGACGGTGAATGTCCCCGACGGCTGGCAGTTCGATTCTGGAACCATCACTATTGATTCCGGAGCTGCTAGTAGCGGCGTAGATATGCTGAACGGCTCTCCAGTGGATTTGGGGGTCGAAGGCGGAACGCTAGTGGCGCTGGGGCGTGGACCAAGAATCACCGCGAGAGTGAGCCTATTCGGACCTATTTCAATACCCAATCTGGACGACGCGCTTATTTTAGGTGGTAACCACATTCTCTCACCCCATCGGATCGAGGGCGGAACTGTAGGAGGCAATGGCGAGTTGCAACTCATCAATAGCTCGTTGTACGGCTTCGGCACAATTTTAACTGATCTTGGTATCTTCAGTGTCCCGGCTAGTACTGAGGAAGTCGTGATGGCCGACGATGGCACGTTGACGATCAGCGGCAACATTACAGGTCTCGATGGACTTGGCGTCAGTGACGATGGCGTGCTCAACGTGACCAATCCGTGGAATACAAACAACCTCAACGGCAGTGTTTTTCTTGAAGGAGGAGAGATCACTGGGGCGACAATAACGCACAATAATGTTGGTTCCCGGATCAGCGGCAACGGATTGATTTCTGCCCCGCTAATCAACAACCAATCGATTTGGGCGGAGGGCGGTGGAACCCTTGTGCTCGACCCCACCACAGGCGTGAACGACTATGATGGTGCAACCAACAACGGCCAACTTCGAGCCTTTACGGCCAATTTAGTGCTGCGAAACGACAACCTTGGAGGAAATCAAACCACAGATAGTTTGATTGGGGTCAGCTCTGGGCAAGAAGTTTTTGTAGATGGTTTTCGCCTCGATTACTCTATTCCTTCGCAATTATGGATAACCGAAGGTATCTATCGAATCAACGAAGGTGCCTCTGTGAGAGGATCGGTTCGAATTACTGGCTCGACGCCTTCGCGGATTGTCAACGAGGGCACGCAGTCCTTTGTTTTTTGAAGTGGACCCCAATTATTGGACCACCGGCTTAGATAGAAAAGTTTTCTTGGATCGACGAAACTGGTACAGAAATCAGCTAGTTGAACCAGGAGAAACTCATGTCACGGA
>JAADGD010000247.1 GCA_013152515.1 Planctomycetota bacterium | reverse complement strand
ACCCATGCCAAACTGTTGCCACCGCGCCGCGTGGCCGAACTTATGGAGCAAGTTTGCCACGCCGTGCAGTACGCGCACGACCGCGCAGTGATCCATCGTGATTTGAAGCCGGCGAATATCATGTTGGAAAATGACAAAATTCCACGTCTTGCCGATTTTGGCCTCGCCAAAAACATGCACGAAGACGACGGGCTGACGATGACCGGCCAGGTGATGGGTACACCGAGCTACATGGCGCCCGAGCAGGCGACCGGCAAGCTCGACGAGATCTCGAATCGAACGGACGTCTATTCGCTGGGTGCAACTCTCTATGCACTGCTCGCCGGCAAGCCGCCGTTTTCTGGCGGTACGATGCTCGAAACGATTCGTCAGGTTGTCCGTACCGAGGCGGAATCGCTCACGCATGTCTCGCGCTCAGTGCCTCGCGACCTACAAACGATTTGCGAAAAATGTTTGGCCAAGAGTCCCTCAGATCGCTACGCCTCGGCCGCCGATTTGGCGGACGACCTGCGACGCTATTTGGACGGTTTTCCGATTAGCGCCCGACCCTTGGCCCCTTGGGCACGTAGCCTGCGCTGGTGTCAGCGCAATCCGATTGAGGCCACGTTGCTGGCGATTACCGCGACGGCGCTGATCGCCGGGACGATCGTCTCGGTGCGTTTTGGGCTAGAGGCTAAACGACAAGCCGCAGTAGCTCGTGCGTCTTTGGCCGAAGCTAGAGAGAATGCGCAGAAGCTTCGACAGTCGATCGAAGAGTCAATCGTTTTTGCCAGCGAAGACGTGTTAGCGCAAGAACCGGGCATGCAAGCCGCCCGAGCGGTGTTGCTCAAGACGGCTCAACGATACTACGCCGAACTCGTCACTCAAACGACTCGCGATGCTGCCTCGCAAAGTGCCTTGGCGGAAGCTCAATTCAAGCTTGCCAAAGTCCAAATGGCACTTGGGCAAGACGTCGAGGCGGGCGAGGCTTTGAGCAAATCGCTGGATATCCAAAAGAAACTTGCCGACCAACAGCCTCGTGACGCCGTCACCCTGACAGCTTTAGCAAAGAGTCACAATCAGTTGGCTACGTTGGCTCAAAAAAAATGGCAAGGTTTGACTCAGCTACGCGACATGGGAAAGCTAGCGGGAAATCAAGCTACCAAAGCAGATCGACAACTCGACGACTGGCAACAACATTCCACCGAAGTGGTTCGGCTACGCAAGCTCGTTGTCGAGCTTGAGCCAGAGGATTTGGAGTCGCGACGTCTGCTGGCCAGTGCGATGATGAACGAAGGGAATGCGATTGGTATACGTGGTTACGCTCGCAACGATCTGACAGAGCAAGACCGTGCTCGGCAAAAAATTCTTGAAGCGCAGAAAGTCCGCCTCGCCGTCTTGCAAGAATTCCCCGAGGAGGTGCTGATGCGGCGCGACTTGGCACGCGGGTATTTTAATTTGGCGAATATCGAGTTGCAAGCTGCGGACCAGGATCTCGACGACCAGTCGTACTCGAATCGATTGCAGCTCAGCGCCGACGATTTAACTCAAGCCATCGACGCGTATGAAAGACTTCCTTCCCGTGAACGAGTCCTCGACACGCAGCTAGAGTTGGCTCGCTGCTACCGCCTGCGGGCAGATGCTTATTTTCGTTTGCTGGGGGAAAAGGGCATGGATAAAGTGGTAAGCGATTATCGACATGCCGAAAAATTACTCAAAGCGTTGACCGACCGTAATCCCAATGTCTATCGCTATCGAGTCGTTCTCGCCGAAACGCAGTATAACTTTTGCGGCTTTTGGTTCCTTAATACGCAAAATGATCAAGCAGCCGAGCAACTGGCGAAGTCTCGATCAACATTGCTGCAAGCCTTGCGCGTGGATCCTCAAAATGCCAATGCTGCTGATCAACTCGTTCTTTTTTCACAAAATATCGTGGACCATTTGATAGAGAAAAAGGAATTTGACTTGGCGGGCCAGTTGCTGCGGGATGCAATTCAGGAACTGCTAGCACTCCAGCAGGATTCTGAGGAGTATTCTGGCCTTCAGCCGTCCATCGAGACGCTCGAATCCCTTGCTCGCAAAGTGCAATCACTGCGAATAGAGGCCAAAACTCTCGAAGACGTGACAGGAGCAGTTTTGCGGCAATACGTTTGCTAGCAACGGCCTACCGCAAAGATAGCTCAAGCATTACGACCCAGCTTACCGATACCACTCGAATGCAGGGGGGCGTATTACCCTGCTGTCCTCTTTGATTGACGTAAGAGGGAATGACGTAAGAGGTTCTTCCAACAAGGCGGGGAGACGGCTATGGGTATTCGTGATTTTGGGTTTACTAGGACAGTGAGCTTGTTGACGTTTATCGTGGTATGTGGAAATGGAATTGCCGCTTGGTCACAAGAAGCCAATCCATCCCGCGCCCCAACACCGGCAGCACCAACGACTCCGACTCTCCAAGTCGGCCCAAGTCCGATCGATGCAGCAACACAGCCGGGATTCTCCGAAGCGACGGACCAGAACCTATTAGCGCCTCCTCGAACCAACAATCGCCGACCGGCGCGGACTTCTCCGGTCTCGACTTCTCGAAATACGTCGCGTTACAACAGTGCCTTTTCGCCACGGCTTGCACGCGCAGCCCCGATTATGGGCGATAGCTTTGCGCCGACTTTAGCGTTCCAAGACGAGCTAGGATTGGCCGTCAATGAGTTTCCCCAGGGTGGTGGAGCGACGCGGTCAAAAATTGCCGAAAACAGCTCCTCGCTGCCGATGGATCGATATATTTTCAACTACAATTACTTCCGTAACGCCATTGACGATAGTCCTTACTCCTCAAGCAGTGTCGATCGTTTTACCTTGGGATTTGAAAAAACTTTTCTCGACCAAATGATGTCTGTCGAGGTCCGTATGCCGTTTGTCGCGGATAACGATTTTGTGAGTACCGATTTTGTACGTAATGGATCCGACGTTGGTAACCTTTCGGTGACACTCAAAGGTGTCCTCACGTCCAACGCCGATAGTCTGTTGGCTGCGGGACTGACCATCGACACGCCCACGGGCGGCGGGAGTGTTTTGACGATCAACAATGTTGTCGATCAGTTAATCGTCGATGTGAGTAACGATGCTGTCCACTTGAGTCCGTTTTTGGGTTTCCTCTACGCACCTCGGGGCATAAACACGCATCAAGGGTTTTTGCAAATCGATGTGCCGACCAACGCGAATGCCATGCAATTTCGCGATGTGAGTGGCGTCGCGACAACGGAGCTTCTGGAACAGACCCTGCTGTATGTCGATTACTCGTTCAGCCGGCAACTTTACCATGCTGGCCGAGGTGCCCAAAGTAGCCACGGGATTCGACGAATCTTGGGATTGGCAGAACTCCATTACACGACGACCCTGGAAGACTCGGACGTCGTTCTCAGCGGAACCACAAGCAATCCTCTGTTTGAAGTTACCAGCGCCGGCAATCGCCTCGACGTGGTGAATATCACGTTGGGTCTGCACACAGAACTCAATAACGGAACACAGCTACGTTTGGGTACCGTAGCACCGATCACGAACGACGACGATCGCTTTTTCGATTTTGAATTTCAAGCTCAGTTGAATATTCCTCTCTAGGCACTAATATTTTCCCGTTGATTGTCCTTACGATGGGTCTGAAACCCTCGCCTTCAGGCGAAACCTTTAGGCTTTACTATTGTAGGATGCGTGCAGCGGAGCGAAACGCACCTGTGAGTATTCTTGGTGTAGCTGTCTATTCTGTGACAAAATCGGGGATTTGAGGCTATATCAAGCCCAATCTGCTGTTAGTCCAAGAGGTTTACGAATAATAAACTGATCTTGATATCCGTGATTTTGACCTCAGTGATTTTGGCCGTTTTTGTCACAGAATAGACAGCTACATTCTTGGTAAGTTCGGTGCGTTACGCTTCGCTGCACGCACCCTACGTTGAGCTAAATATCTCGTGAGCGAAAGGACTTCAGTCCTTAGCTCACGAGCCTGAAACCTGCCGACTTCTAGCCGGCTGTTGTTTAGTCAATCAACAGGAATTAGTTGGACAGTTGTTCAAACGCTCCATGCTTCGGATCGCCTGCCGATTCGAGGTAGGCGAGCAAATCGAGAATTTCCTCCTGGCTGAGTGTGTCAAGCAGGTGGGTAGGCATCATCGATACCGTCGACGGTACTGCTTCTTCGATATCTTCGGCAGCGAGCTGAATGACCGCCGACGGTTGCCTTGGATCGACCGCTATCGTCCATTGTGTTTCGCCACGTTCCAAAATTCGGCCCGAGTGAACCAACCCATTGGAGGTCACGATGAGATGGTTTTGAAATTGGTCAGAAATTTGGACCGACGGTGTGACGATTTCACGCAACAGTACCGGGCGGCTATATCGCTTGGCAACGGCAGTCAGATCAGGGCCGAAAATGCCTCCTCGATTGTCAAAGCGATGACAGGCGATGCACTCAGCTTTTCGGAACAGGGACTTGCCGTTTTCAAAGGAGCGGCCATGTCCCACCTTCTCCAGTTGAGGCAGCAAGTCGTCAACCGTCCAACTTTTGACAAACTTGCGCGGGGTGGGCGAACCGGTGGGGGCTACGCTTGTGATCGAAGAATTCAAAAGATCAGCGAAGCGTTCTTTCTCGTCAGCCGTCATCCGAGCCGTCGCGTCGGCCCTCATCTGCTGGACCACGGCTTGCACATGCCCAGCGCCTACGTAGTCGCCCGTGGCTGCTTTTCCTTCGGCTTCGTTCAAAAACGTGAGATACTGCGTGCGCAGTTTATCCGTCCAGCCCGACTTCGCCACTCGTAGGCTCATCGCGTAATTCAGCAAGTCTTCTTGCGTCTTTGCCTGCTGCATGAGTGCTATCGTGACGGGAACAACGGCAGGCGAGTCCAAATAAACGAGCATCTGACAGAGTTCGTAGTTCAGTGTCTGAGTCTTTGCGGGATAGGAGTCCGCGATTTTTTCTGCCAGAAGTTTGCCGGCAGCCAAATCGGGATTTCCCTGACGAGAAAAAGTGACCGCCAAGGCCCGTAGCAAATCGGTTCGTTGTCGATCGCTGAGATTGCTATCCCAAAGCTGAATCGCCTTGCTGACAATTTTGTCGACCGGAGTTCCTTCGATTCGGGACAAGGCTAACAGGCCAGTAATCGTTGTTTCTGGATTATGCTCTTCGGAATTGGACACCTCGAAAACGCGCGCCTGCCAAAGATCGACGTCCTGGTGCTCCAACGCAATGCGAGCGGCATAGCGAATGAATCGATCTTCGTGTCCCAGATATTTCCAAAGGAAATCGAGCGCGTCAGCGCGTGCCGGACCGTGATAGGCTTCGAGTTGCTTTCTCAACAGGTGAAGCTCCGTAGCGTTTACTGTGGTGGCGATCTCGGCAGTTGAGGTTTCACCCTTCCAAGTGACTCGATAAAGGCCCGATTGGGTCTGACGGCCTCCGATCGTAAAATACATCGCTTTGTCGACCGGATTGACAAAGAGGTCTGTCAGCGGGAGTGGCGTGCCTGAAATAAATTCTTCGTACTCCGCAGAGTAGGTGGCGCCCTTGGGTTCTAGGTGAACGGCAAACAGTCGGCCATGCGTCCAGTCGCACACGAAGAGTGCCTCTTGATATTTCGCGGGGAAGTCTGCACCGTATCCGAAGGCGACTCCCGTGGGACAACCAAGCCCGATGTCGAGCATTGCTGGCAGGCTATCGGCGTTGTAGGCGGGCCATTTCCCCGATCCAAACCGCCAACCGAATTCCGCGCCGCTCGTGACGTGGCAAATGCGAGTGGGCCGATACCAAGGCTTGCCAAAGTCGTATTCCATGTCGGCGTCGAAAGTAAATAAATCGCCTTCGCGATTGAACGCCATGTCGTAAGGATTACGAAAGCCGGTGGAAACTAAATCCCATTGTTTTCCATTGGGAGAGACGCGACAAATCCAACCACCCGGTGCAAGACGCCCCGTGTTGTGCCCACTTGGACAGGGGTTCCTTGGCAAAAGAAGATCCTCACGCCACGTTTTCGGTACGTTGTACGTTTTGATATCTGTAGGCGGATCAGTAAGATTTCCAGCGATTACATAGAGCGATTTTCCGTCGGGAGCCAGCACGATGGCATGAGGGCCATGCTCGCTACTCCCTTTGAGCGCGTGAAGCAATTCCACCGAATCGAACTTATCGTCCCCGTCGGTGTCGCGTACCTGGTACAACCCGGATTCAAAATCTTTGGTCTTGTTGACCATGACGTACAGAGAATCGAACGCGTAGAGCAACCCTTGCGCTTCGCCCAAATCGACGTCGATGGTCTCGACGCTTTCGATGCTGGAAGTTCCTAACGGCGAAGGTGTGACCCGATACAAATGCCCGCGCTGATCGCACACGATCAGCCGTCCTTGCGGGTCGGCCGTCATGCTGACCCAAGAGCCTTGCGTGGCCAAGGGGACAGAATAAAGCAGCTCGACCTCGAATCCAGGCAGCACTCGCAGTCCTGTGGGATCGGTTGCCATTTCGGCCGGAGGTGCTGGAGTTTTACTGGCATCCTCTGCAAGCAGTTCGGGTACGCAGGCGGCAAAACAGCCGCACATGAAAATAATCAGCAGTTGTCGTATCTGTGCTTTATATCCAGCAAACATGAAGTGGGTCCTATAGAAAAAATGAAAATCGGGTGGTGAACTCTTTCCACCGAACCGCGGTCGTAACCGCGTGTTGATTTATCGTGGAATAGGCTTCTAGCCTGTAAACCAGGGAGTCAAGGAAGAATTGGTGGTTGAAACAACGTCATTCGTACAGGCTAGAAGCCTATTCCACGAGTGGGGAACCAATAAATTAACACGCCGCTACGGGCACGGTTCGGAGTCTCGTAAAACGTCGCATAGAAATTGTGAATGTACCTGTTCTATTGTAATCAGTCTGCGAGCGACATACTGCGACCCTCTTTGCGAATCTGCTTGAGTTCGGCGGACAGACGTGCGACCACTTCTGGTTTTTGGGCGTAGAGATTCGTCTCTTCGCGTGGATCGGCAACCAGATCGTAGAGCTGCCCTTGGGGTCCGTCGGGTTCTGGCTCAACGGTATTCGGATGAGAAAACCCACCTGAGCCGAGATTGCCCTCGATCAACTTCCAGCGTCCGGCGCGAATCGCAAATGTTCCGCGCAAGGAATGATGGACCGTTGTTTTCCTTGTTGATTCTGGCTTTCCTTGGAGTAAGGTCAAAAAACTAAAACTGTCTTCTGCCGCATCGTGCGGTAGCTCTGCCTTCGTCAATGCTGCGGCGGTTGCCATCAAGTCGGTAAGGCAAATGGTCTGGTCGCAGGTAGAACCGGGCGCTGCCAGTCGTGGCAAGCGCGCGACGAAAGGCACACGGTGCCCACCTTCCCAAATGTCGGCTTTCTGTCCACGTAGGCGGAGATTGGCCCGGTGATTGTACTGCTTGATATCAGTGGCGACCCATTGAGCACCATTGTCGCTCGTGAAAATCAGCAGCGTGTTGTCCGACAATCCGTGCTCGTCGAGCACGTCCATCACTCTTCCGACGACAGAATCGACCTGGGCAACAAAGTCGCCGTAATAACCGGCTTGCGATCGACCGGCGAACTCTGTCGCGGGAACCCACGGTTTGTGCGGTGCTGACAGGGGGAAATAAAGAAAAAAGGGTTGGTCAACTGATTGCGAGGTGATCCAGTCCACGGCTTTATCGGCCAGCGTTGGCAGCACCTCCACCGGATGAAATCCAGGCGCAGCGGGCCCTGCACGCCAAAAACCCTCCCCCCCCTGTCGGCGACTTTTGGAACCGGCAAGCACCGTCGAAAGAGGCGTCACGGGCCGGTCGTTTTCCACGTAGAGATGCGGGTACATATCAAGCGATGCCGGGATGCCAAAGAAGTAGTCAAACCCTACCGTCATCGGCCCAGGACGCAGCAGCGTAGAGTAATCGACCGCATGAGGATGATCGGCCGTCATGTCGGGGCTGTCGTCGGTCAGTCCTTTTTTTGCGATGTCTGCGGATTGAAATCCCAAATGCCATTTGCCGATACATGCGGTTCGATAGCCTTCGTTTTTGAGCAGCCCGGCGACTGTCAGTCGCTCAGGCTCGATTAAGCTGCGCGAATATCCCCACAGCACACCCGACTTCAAACGCGAACGCCAAGCATAACGTCCGGTAAGCACACCATAGCGGGTCGGCGAGCAAACCGCTGAAGGCGAATGGGCATCGGTGAATCGCATCCCTTCGGCGGCTAGTCGGTCGATGTTCGGCGTGGGTATTTTTGATTCAGCGTTGTAACAACCAGCGTCGCCGATCCCCATGTCGTCGGCCAGAATAAAAACGATGTTTGGCGGTTGCGCGGCTGTCGCTGGCAGAACACTCGCAGCGGTGATCAGCAGGAATAGCGATGCCAGAGCAATACGTCGGAAGGCAAACTCACTCATCAAGCATGGCCTCGTCAGCGGTCATTGCCAACTCCGCAGGCTTCACCCCTTTGCGATAGCCGTTGAAGCTGTAGTTGCTGGGCTGATATTCTCCGACGAGCCGCACATCGGCCTGCTGAGGGACTTCCATCTTGAGTCCCCAGTAGACGCCGTTGACTAACAAGCGGCGGAGGCTTTCGTCGAGCAGGTCGGTCGCAGCACCCATCGTGGTGCAAAGGACTCGGTTGGTTTTGCCCGCTTGGTTCTGATGCTCTCGCGACCAAGCCACCGGTTGCTGAGGTTCGTTCTTGCCACCAGTTTCTGGAGGCGAGTCAGGCGTCATGCCAGCGAGAACTTGTGCTCGGACAAGGATCGTCGAGTCGGGCATCGGGTTGGTTTCGTAGGCCCCGCTGGTCGCGAAGATGACTCCCACGCCTCGCAGCAGCGGGTGATTTTTCTCAGCGACACAGGGAATGCCTCGCGTCGCCTCTTGATGATTCTTGCCGAGGTGATTGACCCACGTTTCGCCAAGCACTTGGCGACCGAAGCCGCCGGGCCACTCCTTGCTGTCGTAGGAATAACGCAGGAATTTCGAAGGCGAGTCGGTCGGAAACTTGAAAGCATGAGTACTGGTCCGCACAGCAACGATCGGTATGCCTGACAAGTAAGCGTCCGCAAAGTGCTGCATGGTCTTGTCGGGAAACTGGCGAAATCGCAAGCCGAGGATCATCGCGTCTGCCGAGTCGAGTGCTTCTGCGCCGGGAAGCGAGTTGTTGACGTTGGGATTGATCGTGCCCTCTTTGGGGTCGATGGCAAAGAGTACGGTCGTGCGGAATCCATGCCGAAAGGCCAAGATTTTTGCCAATTGCACCAGCCCTTCCTCGCTACGGTATTCTTCATCGCCCGTAAGCAACACGATCTGTTTTTCTTTGCCGGCGCCATCAGCCCCGTCGTAGACAACAAAATCGTTTGCCCTGCATAGCGTCGAATTCAACATCAAAGCCATCATCGATAGGCATGTCATCGATAGGCATGTATAAGCAATCAGACATCGCATAGCTGCACCGCCTCCGTAAGACCTGCGAGCGGATCGCGGGTCGGTATGTATTCCTGACCCACGTAACCGTCGTATCCTAGTTCGAGTAATTTGTGCATCGTCGCCGGGAAATTGATCTCTTGGCGATCATCGAGTTCGCCACGTCCCGGATTTCCAGCCACATGGATGTGACCAAGGATATCTTTGTTTTCTTCCAAGCGGCGGATAAGGTCGCCGTGCATCACTTGGACGTGATAGAGATCAAACAGCAGTTTGACGTTGGGTGAACCAACACGTCGCACGAT
This sequence comes from Planctomycetota bacterium, assembly GCA_013152515.1. Taxonomy (GTDB): domain Bacteria; phylum Planctomycetota; class Planctomycetia; order Pirellulales; family Lacipirellulaceae; genus Bythopirellula. Next base: position 5,559 of record JAADGD010000247.1, on the reverse strand, counting down.
CGAAGCGACGTAGTCAAGATCGTCGCCCTGGTAGCCTGGGTGTCCTTTCATGGGATGCGAATCATCGCGTGTGTTCAGATGCTCTAGGCAGAGGGCGACTCCATTTTTTTCTGCGTGAGAAGCCAACTCTTTCAGTCCGGCGACGCAGTTGTCCGCGCCTTCTTCCAGCGAAATTTCGCCACTAGAGGGATCTTCGGCATCGCGCCACTTAAATCCAGTAAAGGCCAGCACGTTCGGAAAACCAGCCACCGCGTGTTCGTCAATCGCCTGCTTCGTCCGAGTGATGATTTCCTGGTGGTAACGCGTGTTGTTGAGCCCTTTGACAAACGGCGCCACCCCCGGCATTTCGATGAGCGACAACGCACAGACGAGGTTATGCTTTTTCAATACCCCCCAATCGGCCGAATCCACGAATTCGACAGACGGGCAGCCCAACTGCTTGGCGACATCGCACGTCTTTTCGAGGTCCCAAGATTCGCCGGCAGAATTAAAACACCAGAATGCGATCGATTGTTTGATTCGGCCTTTGGTTGCTGACATGGGCTTGGATTCTCTCCGGGGGTCTATGGTTTTTTTACAGGTTTTTTTACAGGAGTTTTCTTGCGAGGATTTTCTTGCAGGGGTTTTCTTGCAGGCAGCTAGTCCCCACAGTTTATCAGCTTGCCTGAAACGAATCCACCACTTGCCTACATGATACCGAATATTCACAGGCCTGCTTTTTCGGTGCAACTGGAACCTGGTTGGGACTTCGGCTAGAATGCAAGCCTGCCGGGCAGCCTCGTAGCGGCAATGTCTCCGGTCATCATTCTTCATTCGTTTGAACTGACGTTCTGAACTAGCGTTCTGAAGCGAGAATTTTCCATTTATTCATTGAGGTAATCATGGGGCGGCACCTTGAACCGGTTAGTCTAGCTGTATCAACATTTCAAATTAGCCGACAGCTTTTGTGCGGGATATTGTTGGCACTCGCTTTCATGCTTGGCCTTCTCGGTGGCGAACTGCGCGCCGAAACGAAACTGCCCTTGCAGTTCCAAAAAGGTGATCGCATCGCCATTCTAGGCAATGGCCTAGCCGATCGGATGCAGCATGATGGGTGGTTGGAAACATTTCTCCAGGCTCGCTACCCCAAACAACAGCTCGTCGTGCGACACTTGGGATTCACCGGCGACGAGCTAACGATACGGATGCGGTCGAAGGGTTTCGGTAGCCCCGCCGAATGGCTGAAACGCACACAAGCGACCGTCGTCTTTGCCTTTTTTGGTTGGAACGAATCTTTTCGTGACGAGCCAGGACTGGGAAAGTTCAAAAAGAATCTGGCCGATTTTGTCAGCAAAATTCGCTCGTCTGATCGCGAAGGAATTCCAACGCGGCGATTAGTGCTTTTCTCTCCGATCGCTTACGAGAACATTGGCGATCGTCTGCTTCCGCAAGGCGACAAGCTCAATGGTCGTTTGCTCGCCTACACCAATGCAATGGCCGAGGTAGCTAAAAAACTCGAAGTGCCCTACGTAGACTTGTTCCACCCCACGCAAGAACTTTATCGACGAACCTCTGGCCATCTCACCATGAATGGCATCCACCTCAACGATGCCGGCAATCGCGGCCTCGCAGAAATCATTGACCAAGCACTGTTCATCACGAGCACTGATGACCTGACTGACAATTTGATCGACGACGAGTTGTCAAAAATACGTTACGCGGTCCGCGAAAAAAACTTTTTATGGTTTCAACGTTATCGCACGACCGATGGCTATTCGATTTTTGGCGATCGAAAAACGACAGGTGGCAGCCTATGGACACCTGATAACGAAAAGGTCATGGACCGAGAAATGGAAGTGCTCGACGTGATGACAGCCAATCGTGACCAGCGAATCTGGGCTACCGCTGAGGGCAGAGCCGAGATGACTAATCGCGAGATCGACGACAGCAACACGCCACCGCTCATTCCCGTCGCGTCCAATAAGCCTGGTCCCTTGGGAGATGGAACGTATCCGTTTCTTGGCGGAGAAGAAGCCCTCGAAAAAATGACCGTGCCCAAGGGGATGGCGGTCAATCTGTTTGCCTCAGAAGAGCAGTTTCCGGTGCTGCAAAATCCGGTGCAAACCGCGATCGACACGAAGGGACGGCTTTGGGTGGCTGCTTGGCCCAGCTATCCCCATTGGCGTCCCAAGGACGAGATGAATGACAAACTACTCATCCTCGAAGACACCGACCACGATGGCCGCGCCGACACATGCAAAGTCTTTGCCGACGGACTGCACAACCCCACCGGCTTCGAGTTTTACAATGGCGGCGTCTACGTCGCGCAAGTCCCCGATATCTGGTTTTTCAAAGACACCGACGGAGACGATGTCGCCGACGTGCGGCGGCGCGTCGTCAGCGGCATCGACTCGGCTGACACCCACCATTCGATCAACAGCTTTGTCCTCGGACCTGGCGGCGGTTTGTACTTTCAAGAGGGTACCTTTCATCGCACACAAGTCGAAACACCCCATGGCCCGCCGGTACGCGTAGCCGATGCAGGCGTGTTTCGCTACGATCCCCGTAGCCAGGAATTCCTCGCCTATTCCAGCTATCGGTTTGCAAATCCTCATGGACATGTCTTTACGTACTGGGGAGACGACATTGTCCATGACGGGACGATGGCTGTTCCCTATTTTGGCCCCTCGTTTTCGGGTCGCATGATTCACCCCGCCAAGCATTCGGGCGCACCTACAATTTTCAAACAGCGAACCCGACCCTGCTCCGCCACGGCGATTCTCTCCAGCAGTCACTTCCCCGAGAAAAATCGCGATACACTGCTGGTTTGCAACGTCATCGGCGTGCAGGGAGTGATGCAATACGAACTCGAAGAAGATGGAGCCGGTTTGAAGGGCGTCGAGACCGAACCGTTGCTGATGTCTAGCGACACCAATTTCCGACCTGTCGATCTCGAAGTGGGCAGCGACGGTGCCGTTTACATTCTCGATTGGCAGAATCCGCTCATCGGCCATTTACAACACAACCTGCGCGACTCGAATCGCGATCATCGGCATGGACGGATCTATCGCGTGAGCTGCAAAGATCGCGAGTTGATCGACGCGCCGGCCATCGCGGATCAGCCGATCGAAAAATTGTTCGCGCTGCTCAAAAACCGAGATAATGGCATCCGCTATCGGGCAAAAATTGAATTGAGCCGACACCCCGCACAACAAGTCAAAGCCGCGTGCGAACAATGGATCGACACGCTCGATTCTCAATCTCCTCAGTACGAACATCATCTGCTCGAGGCGTTGTGGGTCCAACAACACCATCATCTCATCAACGAGCCGCTACTCCGGCGACTGCTCCGCTCGGACGATCACCATGTCCGTGCTGCGGCTGCGCACGTATTGCGGGCTTGGCGAGAAGATATCGCCGACGCGATGACATTGATCGAACAGCTCGTCCACGACGAGCATCCACGCGTGCGCTTGGCAGGCATTCTCATTTGCAGCGATATCGACAGCGCCGAAGCGGCTGAGTTGGCGCTGGAGACGGCAAAATATCCGCAAGATAAATTCCTGAACTACGCACTCCGAGATGCAACGAAAACGCTGGCCCCCGTCTGGAAGCAGGCATTGGCCAGCGGCAAACCTTTTTGCCGAGACAATCCACAGGCAATCGCTTATCTGCAAAAAAATAGTCGATCCGGAGAGCTTCTCAAGCTAGGAAATCACGCCTACCTGTACGAGGGACTTGTGGCGCTCCCCGACACGAAAGCTTCCGTGCGACTCGAGGCGTTGAAAAAATTGGCAGCTTCGCGAGGCATAGAACCTTTAGCTTTGCTGCTTGAGTTGATCCAGCGAGAAGAGTCCAAAGCGTCCCTCAAGAAAGATGTCCTGCCCCAGCTTGCCAAGTTGCTTACCCGTTTCGAGCCAGAATCGCTACGTTCCGCAGAAAGTCAATTCCTACGCCTTGCCATCGAGAGCAAACATCAGGCCGTACGTCAAGGATCGCTTGCTGCGATTGCTAGGATCGATTCCTCGGCCGAGCGGGTTGGGCAGCTCGTCGGCGAGACGAGCAATGGGCTAACCGACTTACTGGAAAGCTTGCAGGCTATCCCCGAAAGCAAAATTCGTGCTTTGTTTTACGATCGCGTTCGTGCGTTGATGCAATCAACAGGTAATGATGAACTCGTAACGAAGGCCGTCGACGCGATGGCTCATATTCCGGGCCATGAGTCTGAAAAACTCGCAGACCTGCTCGCGTTTGTCGAAAAGAACCAACATCGGGCAAATGCCTTGGCTGCCATCCGTGCCATTCCTCAGACGCATTGGCAGTCGTCCCATGCTTCGCGTCTGCTGACAGCCTCGCTGGAGTACATTGCTTCGATCGCACCCGCCAAACGAGCAGAGAAAGTGATTGCTGACGAAGTGCAACTGGCGCTCAAATTTGTCGATTTGCTGCCCCGTGCCGAACGCGAAGCGACGCGGACATCGCTCAAAAGTTTTGACGCCACAATACTCCGGCTCGGAACGATGCCGCATCGAATGTCTTATGACCGCGAAAAAATGGTGGTGCAGGCAGGCGGAACGGTCCGGCTGATCTTCAAAAACGTCGACAACATGCCACATAATTTTGTGCTGACCCAGCCGGGCGCAATGGCGAAAATCGGTCAACGTGCCGAGTCCGAAGCAACCTTGCCCGACACGATTGCTAGGCACTATGTTCCTGATTCGCCAGACGTCTTGCTTTCGAGTCGACTTCTCCAGCCGCAAGAGCAGCAGGTCCTCATTTTCCAAGCACCGAAAAAGCCCGGTATCTACCCCTATGTCTGCACCTATCCAGGACATTGGCGGCGCATGTACGGCGCACTTTATGTCGTTGGAAATGTAGAAGCGTATGAGGCGAACCCTGCTTCGTATCTTACTTCGTACTCGATCACCGTGCAGGACGAACTGTTGAAGTTCAATCGACCGCTCAGGAAATGGACGTACGAGGAGTTAGCGCCAGCACTAGCGACGCTGAGCACCGACCGTAGTTTCGAGCGCGGCCAGTTGCTTTTTCAAGTCGCCAGTTGTGCCGCTTGCCACACAGTCAAAGAGGGACAACGTCGGTTTGCCCCCGACCTCGCGCTGCTCGACCTCAAACGCACGCCCGAGTATGTTTTGCGTTCCCTGCTAGAACCATCCAAAGAGATCAACGAAAAATATCAAACGAGTCAATTCGTGATGGACACGGGCAAAATGGCGGTCGGTTTCATCGTCGAAGAGACCCCCAGCGAAGTCATTCTCATGGTCGACCCACTAGCAAGTTGCGCACCGACAATCCTCGATAAATCAGAAATCGAGGAACGCATCAAATCCTCGATCTCGCTCATGCCCTCCGGCTTACTCGATCGTCTGACCGAGGAAGAAATCATGGAAATCTGCGCCTACGTCGTGTCGCGCTGCAACAGCAACGCACCAGTCTACCAACCCGCCGAATCCCAATAGCCCGCGGTCCCGTAGCTATTTCGACTGTCCTAGATTCTTTTACGATTCAAATTCTTTGGTGGTAGTCGGTTACGTTTTTTCCAATGGTAAAGCCTTGCCAGCT
>JAADGD010000049.1 GCA_013152515.1 Planctomycetota bacterium | reverse complement strand
CGTAGGCGCCGGCAGCAGCACGTTAGCCGGCGCCTACGGCTGGGCGTTAAACTAATTTTCTAACCGTCGTGCTGCAGCCAGTGTGTTGACGAGCAGCATCACGCGCGTGAGCGGCCCGACGCCGCCGGGGACGGGCGTAAGGTGACCGGCGACTTCTTTGACCCCGTCGAAATCGACGTCGCCGACGAGTCCGCCGTCGGTGCGGTTGATGCCGACGTCAATCACTGTCGCGCCTGGTTTGACCATGTCGGCGGTGACAAATTTTGGGCGACCGATCGCGACAATCAAAATGTCGGCCAATCGCGTGACGGCAGGCAAATCTTGCGTGCGGCTATGGCAAAGCGTGACCGTCGCATCGGCGCCGCGTTGGGCCAGCATGATCGACAGCGGCTTGCCGACGATATCGCTACGGCCGACGATGACGACATGCTTTCCGACAGTAGAAATGTCGTTCCGCTTGAGCAACTCGAGACAGCCGTGCGGCGTACAGGGCAAATAGACAGGGCGATTTTGGACGAGCCGTCCGACGTTTTCGGGATGAAAGGCGTCGACGTCTTTCAGCGGGCTGATCGCTTCGAGGACGCGCTCGGTACGGATCTGATCAGGCACCGGTAGTTGGACGAGGATGCCGTGGACTTCGTCGCTTTTGTTGAGTTTGGCGATTAGCGCGAGCAGCTCTTCTTGCGTAGATTCCTCGGGCATTCGATGCAGTTGGCTCCGGATGCCAACCTCTTCGCAGTCGCGACGTTTGAAGCGAACGTAAACCTCGCTAGCCGGATCGTTGCCGACCAGGACGGCCGCGAGCGTGGGAATGGTGACGTTGTTTTCGATGAAATCAGCGACTTCCTCGCGCAACTCAGCACGAATTTGACGGGCAAGCGATTTTCCATCGAGAAGTAGAGCGGGCATAGTGAGCAGTAAAAAGAAGCTGCGAGCGGAAGCCGCAGTAGGGTCTAGGAAAAACTGCGGCTTCCGCTCGCAGCTACGATGCACGTTCAGCTGAATTACGAATTGTAACCCGATCGGTTGCAGTTGTCAGGCGGCGACGGCAAACATTCCCCACTGGGCAATTCGATCGAGCCAAAGTAACCCATGCAGCGCAGCACACGCCACAGCAGCAGCAGCCCAATCGTCGGCCATGATTCCCCAACCGCCAGGCAGTCGCTCGAAACGGCAGATCGGCGATGGTTTGGTGATGTCGAACAACCGAAACAGTAGCCAACCAGCCAACCAGACCGCCGGGCCTGTGGGCGTGATGCCCAGAAAGACGATCGGCAAGGCGGCGATTTCGTCGAGTACAATTGACTGTGGATCTTTGCTGCCACCCAACACTCGCGCTGCCGCCGAGCAGATTGCCACGCTGCCCAAGCCGATCAGCACGATCGTCAGTAACTGAGCGTTGACGGTCGCCAGCAGCCCCACCGCCCACGCCAGCGGTAGCCCCCACAGGCATCGTGCCTGGGGCCGGACTCACCAGCCCAACGCCCAAGCCGGTGGCCAGCCAAATTGCGAACCTTCCCTGTGGTTTTGTCTCGCTCATGGTAGGCATCGTAGGCCTGACAGGCCCCATTCACAAGCGGTTTTCGGCTCGCTTTTGACGAGAAGATATGGTTGTCTACTGCGGTTCGAGTTAAGATAGTGCCTTGGAGATTTAACGAATTTGGGCAATGTGTGCTGGCGGCTACGTTAGTTAGCAGCAAAGGGGCTGGGCCATGCGTTTTCTCGGAGCATTACGAAAAGCCAGGGAGCGTCGCCGACAGTCGCCGGCCACTCAGCCAGAAACCATTCAGTCGCTACTGAAGAAAGTGTCATCGAAAGAGACCACGAAAGAGATTATGAGCGAAGCGAAGCCAAAAAAAGAAGCGAAGCCAGAAAAAAAGCTCAGTGCCGTTGAGGTTTTTAAGCAGGCGAGCAACTACTTGCTCGATCCGATCCCGGAAGAACTGGCCGACGAGAACGATTTTTTCGGCAAGGCAAGTATTCAGCTTCTCAAACACCACGGCACTTACCAGCAAGACAATCGCGATGATCGCAAGAAGAGCGGTAAGAGTTATCGCTTTATGGTTCGTACCGCGATACCGGGCGGTAAACTAACGAGTGATCAGTTGCTCGCCGAGTTGGATCTTTGCGACGAAGTGGGCAACACGACGCTGCGCATCACAACCCGTCAGGGGTTGCAACTGCATGGCGTCTTGAAAGCAAACTTGCGGCAGACGATTCGTCGCATCAACGAATCACAACTCACCACGCTAGCCGCCTGCGGCGACGTCGAACGCAACGTCATGTGTTCGCCTTGCCCGTACAAGGGCGACCCAGTCTACGATCAGATGCAGGAGCTAACCGACAAAATCGCCAAGCACTTGCAGCCACGCACCACCGCCTACCACGAGCTTTGGCTCACCGACACCGAGACAGGCGAGAAGCAACTTGTCGGTGGCGGTTCTGAGGGGCACACGATCGAGCCAATCTACGGTTCGTCGTATTTGCCGCGAAAATTCAAAACCGGCATTGGCCTGCCGGGCGACAACAGCGCAGACATCTACTCGCAAGACTTGGGTCTGCTGGCGATTTGCGAAAATTGGACCGTTATCGGCTACAACGTGCTGGTCGGTGGCGGGTTTGGATCGACTCCAAGTGCGAAGAAAACTTTCGCAGCTATCGCCCAGCCGATGTGCTTTGTCAGCGCGACGCAAGCGATCGACGTGGCAGAGGCGATCGTCAAAGTCCAACGCGACTTTGGCAACCGGGCTGACCGCAAAGTAGCACGACTAAAATACTTGATCCACAACTGGGGCCTCGATCGTTTCAAACAAAAAGTCGAAGAGTATTACGGAGCCAAGCTGCCCGCACCACGCCTGGTGTCTGTCGAAGCCTACAACGATGGGATGGGTTGGCATGCCCAGGGCGATGGCCGTTGGTTTTATGGACTGAATGTCGAGAATGGCCGCATCAAAGACGAAGGCCTCTATCGATTGAAATCGGCGCTGAGACAGATCTGTCGCGAGCTGAATCCGCCGCTACGACTCACAGCGCATCAAGGCATCATTTTTTGCGATCTGGATGAAAGTGACCGCCCGCAGATCGAAGAAATTTTGCGCGAGCATTGTGTGCCGCTTACCGAAGAGACTTCTGCTGCCCGGCGCTGGTCGATGGCGTGTCCGGCGTTGCCCACCTGCGGCTTAGCAATTACCGAAAGCGAACGAATACTGCCAAGTATGATCGATCAGCTTGAGGTCGAACTCGACAAGCTAGGCCTCGGCGACGAAGTTTTTACGACACGCATGACTGGCTGTCCCAACGGTTGCGCGCGACCGTACAATTCCGATATTGGATTGGTTGGCAAATCCGCTGACAAGTACACGATTTTTCTCGGTGGCCGCGTGTTGGGCGATCGGTTGAATTTTGTTTACAAAGACAAAGTACCGACAGCAGAAGTCGTAACGACGCTGGCTTCGGTGTTCCGGCATTTCAAAGAAGCTCGTCAGCAGGGTGAGGCATTTGGCGATTTCTGCCATCGCCTGGGGGCCGAACAATTGCTCGCAGAGTGTGACGGCTAGCTAATCGCAGGAGAGGCATCTAGCCTGTCAATCGGGATCGTTTGTGCTTTTTGACGGACAGGCTAGAAGCCTATTCCACGTTTGTTGCTGCTAGCTACGGGGCGGTGGCTTTGTTAAACTGTGAGGCAGCATCAGCGCAGGTGCTTGTCTCGTCATCAAAAGATTGCGTGAAAAAATCGTGTGGGGTTAAGAATGGATTGGATTTTTGAACGAACGATCGAACTGGCCGCCTGGGTCGCTTTCATTCTATGCCTCCTTTTTCTTGGTGATGCGATCATGATGCTCTGGCAGTGGGGGCAAAACTTAGGCGGAGATGATGTCAATCCTGTGAATCCAGCTGGCTATCTCACTCAAAGTTGCCTCGCCGCAACCAAGTTTGTGGGGGCTGCCCTAGCGCTGGGTGTATTGGCCTGTATCGATCACTATGTGTTCGACTTGCCTGAAGAGGCATAGTCTCGTGGAATAGGCTTCTAGCCTGTCGGTTAGCCTTTTCGCTGACCTGCGGTGAGTGTTGAACGAACAGGCTAGAAGCCTATTCCACGAGACTATGCCTCTTCAGGCAAGTCGAACACATAGTGATCGATACAGGCCAATACACCCAG
>JAADGD010000137.1 GCA_013152515.1 Planctomycetota bacterium | reverse complement strand
TCAGGTAGCTCAGCAAACCGAAGAAAACCCCAACGGCGGTCGTAATTGCAAACAGAGGACGCAGTTTCCATTGAATCTTGAGTGCCATAGTCGTTCAATTCCTTCGACGCATGGGGTTTCTACGTGCTGAAATGCACATTATTTCGCATTCCGATGTCCGCAATCCGCATTCCCTCACACCGGCATTATCGTTATCTTCCCCTCCTTCCCACAATGACACAATGTCCGTAGTGCGGGCTGCGCGGGTGAGACCGCTTTATGCGGCGGTAAAAGCGCGTGGGGTAACGACTTGCGGTGCCGTAAACCGTGGCGTGGCTGTTGTTTGCCTTGATTCGGTGGGACTACAGGCTAGACTTTCGTGACTGCTCTCATTCGACGATCGATATTGTCGCTCGGGACAGTCGGGTAGAGGCGAGGATCGCTTCCGGTGCCAACGCGTAAAATACATAAAACGGCCTATTTTTGGCCAGGACTTCCTCAGCTGTGGAACAGGGGGTCTTGGGCAGGACTGCTCGTCGCGGTAGGATTTACGGCGTTGGCAAACGTGCTGCTGCTGGCAACCTTGGTGTTTAGCGAGTGGCTGGCCCTGGAAACCCGGCTGATTGGCTCCGCTGTGCTAGCGGTTGTGTGGCTGTTGGCACGTTGGCAGAGTCGCACCGAGCGTCTGGCCTTTCGCCTGGATGCGACTGAAGCGACTGGTGCGACTGATGCGACTGATGCAACCGACGAACAAGAGCTGAGCGACGAAGAAGCGAGCGAACGACCCCCGGCGGAGCGAGATCTGTTGTTTCGCGAAGCGCAGGGGTACTATCTATCCAACGATTGGGTAGCGGCGGAACAAGTGCTGCTAAAAATGTTGAAGCAAGATGCGCGCGACGTAGAGAGCCGGCTGATGCTGGCCACCTTGTGGCGGCATCAGGGACGAGGTGCCGAAGCAGTACGGCAACTCGATCGGATTGAACGATTAGAAGCAGCAAGCCGTTGGCAACACGAAATCGCCGCCGAACGCATGGCGATCGACGATGCCAATAATGAAACGGCCCACCAGGAAACGAAAGAACAAGAACCCGAAGAAGATCAACGGCCACAAGAAGATCAACGAAGCGACGCTCCTCTGGAGCGAACCGAACCAGAAACATCACCAGAAACAACAAAAGATACTGAGCACCGTAGGGCTGCTTAGCACCATAATACCTAGAAAAATATACTAAGCACTAGAATACTTAGCACTAAAATACTACGCGAATTAAAACGTAACGGGAGAATGGCATGTACGAACGATTTACCGACCGCGCCCGCAAAGTGATGCAGTTGGCCAACCAAGAGGCCCAACGCTTCAATCACGAATACATCGGCACCGAGCATGTGCTCTTGGGGCTGATCAAAGAAGGCAGTGGTGTCGCCGCAAACGTGCTGAAAAACCTCGACGTCGATCTGCGCAAGATCCGCCTCGAAGTCGAAAAGCTCGTCCAAAGCGGGCCTGATATGGTGACGATGGGCAAGCTACCGCAAACGCCGCGCGCCAAAAAAGTGATCGAGTACTCGATGGAAGAGGCTCGGCATCTGAATCACAACTACGTCGGCACCGAACACATTTTGCTCGGCCTACTGCGCGAGCAAGAAGGGGTCGCCGCTCAGGTGTTGATGAATCTGGGCCTCAAACTCGAAGAAGTTCGCGAAGAAGTTTTGAACCTGCTCGGCCACGGGCTAGAAGGCGAAGAAACGGGCGGACGTGGTGGTCGTGGCGGTGACGGAGGCGAGGAACGCGAAAGCCGCAAGAGCAGCAAGAGCAAGACGCCGGCCCTCGATAGCTTTGGTCGCGATCTGACCGAATTGGCCAAACAAAACAAGCTCGACCCAGTGATCGGTCGCGAATCGGAGATCGAACGGGCGATTCAGGTGCTTTGTCGCCGAACGAAAAACAATCCAGTACTGCTCGGCGAAGCAGGCGTCGGCAAAACGGCGATCGTCGAAGGTTTCGCTCAACGGGTGATCGCTGGCGAAGTGCCCGAACTGCTGCTGGAGCGCCGTATTGTCGTGCTTGACCTAGCGATGATGGTCGCGGGCACGAAATACCGGGGCCAGTTCGAGGAACGCATTAAGGCGGTGATGAACGAAGTACGTCGGGCAAAGAATACGATTTTGTTTATCGACGAACTACACACGCTCGTCGGTGCCGGTGGTGCTGAAGGTGCGATCGACGCATCGAACGTGCTCAAACCTGCCTTGGCACGCGGCGAAATCCAGTGCATCGGTGCTACCACGCTTGACGAGTATCGCAAGTACATCGAAAAAGATTCGGCCTTAGCCCGACGGTTCCAAGAGGTGATGGTCGAACCGACTTCTCCGGCGGACACGATCGAGATTCTGAAAGGACTCCGCGACCGTTACGAAGAGCATCATCGTGTACAAATCACCGACGACGCGGTGAAGGCCGCCGTCGAACTGTCGGACCGCTACATCACGGGTCGCTGTCTGCCCGATAAGGCGATCGACGTGATCGACGAAGCAGGTGCACGCGTACGACTCAAGACGATGAGCAAGCCACCCAACCTCAAAGAGATCGACGACGAGGTCGAGCAGCTCAACAAACAAAAGGAAGAAGCGGTCGCCAATCAAGATTTCGAAAAGGCCGCGTCGTTGCGTGACTCGGCAGATAAGCTCAAGAAGAAAAAGCAGCAGATCACTAAAGAGTGGCGTGAGAAGTCGCGAGAGAATGGCGGCGTCGTCGACGAAGACGTGATTGCAGAGGTCGTCTCGAAGATGACTGGCATTCCGCTCACACGCATGAGTACCGAAGACACGATACGGCTGATGGAGATGGAAGACGAGCTACACGAGAAGGTCATCAGCCAAAACGAGGCGATCGCTGCCATCGCCAAGGCGGTACGTCGCAGCCGCAGCGGGCTGCAAGACCCCAAACGTCCGACCGGCTGCTTTGTGTTTGCTGGACCGACCGGTGTCGGGAAGACGTTGCTGGCCAAGGCGCTCGCCGAGTTTATGTTCGGCGACGAAGAAGCGCTCATTCAAATCGACATGAGCGAGTACATGGAAAAGCACAACATTAGCCGCCTCATCGGTGCGCCTCCCGGCTATGTCGGCTACGAAGAAGGGGGCCAGCTTACCGAGCAAATTCGCCGTCGTCCGTACGCGGTGGTGCTGCTCGACGAAATCGAGAAGGCCCATCCCGAAGTCTTCAATATGCTGTTGCAGTTGATGGAAGAAGGCCGCCTGACCGACAGCTTTGGCCGGCACATCGACTTCCGTAACGTCATCTTGATCATGACGACCAACGCCGGTGCCGACGCGATCAAGAACGAGGCCGCGTTTGGCTTCCAGAAGCCCGACGACGATGCCTCGTACGACAGCATGAAGGCACGCGTCACCGACGAAATCGAAAAAGTCTTCCGACCCGAGTTTATCAATCGCGTGAACGAAATTATCGTCTTCCGTCACCTGACGGTCGACGACCTGAAGGAAGTGGTCGATCTCGAACTGGCGAAGATTCGTGGCCGCCTGCAAGAACGTGGCCTAGAAATCAACTTGTCGGACGACGCCAAAGAGTTCCTCATCAAAAAGGGCTCGAACACCGACTACGGTGCGAGACCGTTGCGTCGCGCGATCGAATCGTTTGTCGAAGATCCGCTGGCCGAAGAACTGCTCAAGGGCGAGTTCAACGGCAAGGACACGATCAAAGTCACGATGAAAAAAGTCGGCGGCAAGAAGCAGCTCGTATTCGAAGGTTTGGTGACCAAAGAAGCCGAGCCCGAGCCAGTCGGCGCCGTGGCCGACAGCGGCGAAAGCGACGTAACGCCTGCTGACGACGCCTAAACCCAAAATGCAACAACATCGAGATTCAATCCCGGCGTGCCGGGACCGGGAGCCCACTGCGTTCTTACGCCCCTAGCTCCGGCGATGCGTTGCACCGCGGTTATTTTTTTGTTGGGGGCTTTTGGTTGGGCTGAATGGGATCCGCGAAAGGATCGAATTCGGACTCCTCCGTAATTTTAGAACTTCGTTCATTCTCGAAAGGATTGACTTCGGGATCCTTCGTGTTTTTTGAACTTCGTACAGCCTCGGAAGGATCAATGTCGGGCACCCTCGTGCTATTTGAACTTCGTTTCGGTGCAAAGCTACTAGCTTCGACGACTTGGATGACAAAGGCGAAACGGGAAGTGGCTGGATTTTTTGCATCGGAGTTTTCAACCACGTAATTCGAGGTGCCCAAGATCATGAAATGGCCCAGAGGTGAGGTAACCGAGCCTTGGAGTTCGCAAGCGTTCTTTTTGGCAGTGCTTTTCAGAATTGCTATTTTTACGTGAAGTTCAATTCGTTGATCTTTATTGAGGCTTAATTTATTTTGACTTGTGAATAAATGTTCACCTTGATCCTTGAATGTCGCGTGCATGAAATTTTCAGACATCGATATGTCATTAATACTCTTTGTGATCAGCGATGTCGTGCTTTGCGCGACGATGCCTGGATTTGGCATGCCAATCTTGTTGAGTGCCTCAATTACGCTCCTAGGTAGACGTTGACCCGTTAGATCGCCATACAACCCATCGGCAAGCCAGAAGGTGTGGACCTGTAAGTTTTTCGGAGCCGCCTGCTTTTGCGAAGTCGCTATGCTTACGTTTTTCTGAGCAGACGCGGCATCAATTTTTTGCAAAAGATCACCAATCGCTTTGCTGATTTCTGCAGGGGCCGACACGATGAGTTGATTGGATTTTTCCTCAATGGCCAAGCGAAAGCCCTCGTTGCCCAGCAACGCAGAAATCGTGTCTGCTGCAGAAGAGGCTCGGATGTACTGGAGTCGGAAAACACTGACTTGGGAATTCTGCATATCGGCCAGGGGAGACTTTTTGAGGTCGAGCATGAATTTGCCGAGCAAGTGCACTTTTTTTTCTAGCTTTTGCAGCCGCTCCTCATCGTCTGCACCTCCACCGCCAAATTGCGCATGGCTCGGCAAACTAATCGCCGAGACGATCGCTAAGGAGAGCAGTGCAACCAATGTGTGTTTGTTAGCCAAGTGTTTCATGACGGGTCTCCGGGGAATTGTTTGGGGACGGGGAGCGAACGGGCTGCCGCTTCGCGTTTCCAACGACGGCGGGCGGTCACTGTGGGATAGACTTCGACGATGGTGACGTTCGGGTAGGGGCTGTCGTGAGTGACGACGATCATGTCGTCGCTGCCGACAAAAGTGGCGATGGGGGTAGCCACGGGCGCAGGCTGTTCGACGACGGCAAGCTGTGGACGGTTCTCCGTTGGGGCGGGCTGGCTAGTGCGAAGCCCCACGGCAATCAATACCGCAGCAGCGGTAGCAGCGAAACCGTAAGCGAATTGGCGCCGGCGCCGTGTGCGAATGATTGCTCGATCGATCGCAAGGGTCACCCCGGCGGGGACCGCTTCAGCGGTCGCGGAGTCCCGGAGTAAACCCTCAAGCCACGCTTGTTGGGCGATGGCGGTGCGGCATGGTTCACATGCTGTGAGGTGCGCGGTGAACCGCGTCGCTTCGTGTTCTGAGAGATTGCCGCTTAGGTGGGCTTCGAGTTGTTGGCATTCGAGTCGGGACATTTGGGCTTTCCGCAAGTTTCGTGGTACAAGTCTTGGAGTTGGGTACGTAAGGTTTTTCGAGCGGCGGCGAGGTTCGATTTTATCGCTTGTGGCGTGAGTTCCAAAATTTCAGCGACCTCGGCATGCGGCAATTGTTCGACCGTGATGAGATACATCACTTGCCGTTGGCGCGGCGGTAGTTCGTCGAGCGCGGCTAGCGCTTGGTCGACGCTTTCTTGTTGGATCAGTTTTTTGGCGGTGGGTGGTTCTCGGCTTGCTGGAGGTTCGATCAATAAGCTGGGTTGAAATTTCGTGCGGCGATACTGGTCGGTCCACAAGTTTGTCGCGATACGTAGTAACCAGCTTTTCGTTGCTGCGTGTTCCTGTAACGTTTTTCGGTTTCGCCAAGCGCGAAGCATCGTTTCTTGGGTAAGGTCTTGGGCCAATTCTGAATTGTGAGTAAGTCGGAGGGCGTAGCGGTAGACCGTGTCAAGGTGGGCGGCGAGTGTAGCGTCGAGTTGTGTGTTCACTGCCTGCCCTTGCTCGTTGACGCTGGCAGCACACAGGGCAGGCAGTGGGCCGGCGCCGTGCGGTGCTATCAATGAAAGACGAGTGAGTCGGGCGGAGGTCAAAGCGATTTTCCGGAAAAGGCTGAGAAACGCGGGAAATGTCGACAGCCCAGTATTCTACCTCATTTGCCTAGCTCCATGAATCGCTACTGGCGTTCAACTTTACTCAAGCATCAGGGTCTCGCTAGTCGAAAGACTTAGGGGCATGTCTCATGCGCTGCGCCGTGCTTTGCGTGGCAAAGCGGCTTGGAGGGGAACGAGATGGCGACGGGATTGGAAGCATCAACGCACCGGCGCGGGCCGATGGGCGGCGTCTACGAATCGATCGCCGATGTCGGTGCTGCGGTGGTGAATGCCGTGGTGACGCTCGGCGATATGACGCTGTTTGCTTGGCAGACGTTGAAGTGGCTGATGACACGATTGCCGCGGCGCGAAACGCTGTTCGCTAATATGTATCAAATCGGCGTGCTGAGTCTGCCGGTGGTGGCGCTGACGGGCACGTTTATTGGCATGGTGCTAGCAGTGCAGTCGTACACGCAGTTCAAAGCGTTTGGTTTAGAAACGCAATTGGGCGGCATGATCAACAAAACGATGTTCCGCGAGTTGGGGCCGGTGCTGGCGGCGACGATGCTTGCCGGACGCGTCGGCAGCGCGATGGCGGCAGAGCTGGGAACGATGCGCGTGACCGAGCAGATCGACGCCCTGTCGAGTATGGGTGCCAATCCGATTCAATATCTGGTCGTGCCGCGATTTTTGAGCTGCTTGCTGCTGATTCCTTCGCTCACCATCATGGCGATTTTCATGGGCGTGATGGGCGGGATGGTCTACTCGGTCTTTTTCTTGGACATCGACATGCAACATTACTGGTCGAACGCGCATAAAATTGTTGAGAACTGGGACTTGTTTTATGGCATCGTCAAAAGTGTGTTTTTCGGAGCGACGATTGGATTGCTCAGTTGCTATCGAGGCTTTCATTGCCAACCGGGAGCCGAAGGCGTGGGCAGCGCCGCGACGACTGCGTTTGTGCAATCGTTTGTCGTGATTATCATGCTCGATTTATTCCTGAGTATATTCCTCGATCAAGTCTATCTCGTGCTCTGGCCCCATAGTCCCGTGGCGTTGGCACTCTGAGAGTATATTACCGATGGTTGCTGCTGAACCTATTCTTGATGTTCACGATTTGCATGTTCGCTTTGGGCAGCAGCAAGTGCTGCGCGATATTTCGATCACCGTACCACGCGGGCAGACGCTAGCAATCATTGGCGAAAGTGGGTGCGGAAAAACCGTGTTGTTGAAAACGCTGATTGGGCTGATTCGTCCGCAAAATGGTTTTGTCGAGTTCGAGGGACAGCGCATTGACCGGCTGACGGATCAACAGATCGCTGATCAGCGTACACGGTTCGGCTTCGTGTTTCAGAATTCGGCATTGTTTGACAGCATGACGATCGCAGAAAATATTTTGTTTCCTCTCAGGCAGCATCGCCCCCACCAGCGCAGGCAACATCAGCAAGAAATGCTCGACCGGTTGAGAGAAGTCGGCCTACCTACGAGCGTGTTGACCAAACGTCCGGCAGAGCTATCGGGCGGCATGCGTAAACGGGTCGGACTGGCGCGAGCGCTGGTGATGCAGCCCGAGGTTTTGCTGTACGACGAACCGACGACCGGGCTCGATCCGATCGTGAGCGACGTGATCAACGAGCTCATGATACGCACGCGCGAAAGCTACGACGTGACGAGCATCATCGTCACTCACGACATGAAGACCGCGCACAAAGTCGCTGATCGCGTTGTCATGCTCTACCCACAATCGCGTTTGGATGCTGACGAGCCACAAATCTTGTTCGATGGCACGCCGGCAGAAATTGATCAGGCGAAAGATCGCCGCGTGGCGCAATTTGTGCGAGGCGAGGCGGGCGATCGACTGATGGAAATGCGAGAAGCGGCAAATTGAAAATTGAAAATTGCAAAATGCAAAATGCAAAATGCAAAATGCAAAATGCAAAATGCAAAATGCAAAATAATAGCCGCGATGCTACGCATCGCCGGAGAGCATACTACCAACGCCTAACCACGAACAGCCAATATCATGGAAGATCGTTCGAAACAATTCAGAGTCGGCATGGTCGTAATCGCGACGATGTTGATCACAGTACTACTCGTGGTCTTTACGAGCGATTTTTCCTGGCTGCCGTTTCATAATCATTACCAATTGCAGGTGCTGGTATCTCAAGCCCCAGGTGTCGCGCCCAAAACGCCAGTGCGACGGCGTGGGATTCTCATCGGACGGGTCAGCACGGTCGTGGATACCGACGAAGGAGCTCTCATCACGATTGACATTGAAGAAGGAAAGCACGTCAAAACAAACGAAGGAGCGCGAATTCAAACTTCGTTAATCGGCGACGCCGTGGTCGAATTTTCGCCCGATCGCCCGTCTCAGGGCGCACAAATAGTCAAACCAGGCGGACCGCCGATACGTGGGTTCTACAACCCAAGTCCGCTGGATCTGATTGCCAATTTGCAAGGCGACTTAAAGCTAACAATTCAGTCGCTCGGTCGCGCGGGGGACGAAGTGGCAGATATGGCAGAGCGGCTCAATGCGGTGCTGGGTGGGCAAGACATCGAGCGGATCGATCGGCTTGTCAACTCGACCGAAAGTGCGATGACGAATTTTAGCAGCGTGATGACCAATCTCAACGATGTGTTGGGCGACGAGCAGTTCAAAGCCCAGCTAAAGGACGGGCTAGCGCAATTGCCATCGGTAATCACCGATGCGAAGGAAATTATGCGTGTCCTCGAAGCGGCCGTCGGCTCGGCGGACCAGAATCTCAAAAATCTGCAAGGGTTGACTGGCCCGTTGGGCGAACGAGGTCCGGAGATTGTCACTGCGATGGAAGCGAGTGTCGATAATCTGAGTGAGTTGCTGGGGGAGATTGCCCTGTTGGCAAAGAACCTGAACAGCAAAGAGGGCACGATCGGCAAACTGATACACGATGATGAACTCTATCGAAAACTGGCCAGCGTAGTAAACCAAGCCTCCTTGGCAATGGGCGAGGCGACCGGAGCGATCAGCGACGCGCGAGGCTTGATCAACGATCCGCACATGCGGCGGAAAATCCGGCAAATTTTGGACAACATCACCGCTTTTGCCCAAAAACTCGCCCAAGACCCGGCCCGCGTGGTACGCGGAATCGTCCCAAGAAATCGCGAATTGCCGATTCGATAGGCGAAGCTTGCTAGGTGGGACTGTTCAAGCAGTTCATGTGCCCTACCTGTTTGAGTTGTTGAAATACAGGCACACTTAGTGCATAATCTCTAGGCTGGCCAGACTCGGTCGGACAATCTTGGTCGCGATGTTTCTCGCGTGAGTTTTCTTTGTCCAGAGGTAAAAATGCACAGTTGCTTACGAGGGAAATTTGGAGTGCTGGCGAGTTGCTTGTTGGCGAGTATTGTGATGGTTGCCTACTCAAGCTCTGCGAGGGCTCAATTGTCTGCGGGTGCTGTAGTCATCCCTGAATTTTTTGAAGAGTTGTATCGCGTTTCTCCTGCGGGAGGGACTGCGACCGACCTGCTCAATTCACCAGTATTTGACAAAGTGTTGGGGCATCATCTGGAAATTGCCGATGCGAGTACAGCCTACATCGTCTCGTTCAATCAGCTCTACAAGTTCGATTTCCCTTCAGGAGCGATCACGTTTGTCGACCAGCTTTCGTTTACGCCAAGCGAAATTACTTTGGGCACGAATGGGGATTTGATCGCGGTCGGGCCGAACGATGTTTTCCGTATCAATCCAAACACAGGCGCGGAAACTAGTCTGTACACCGAGACCTTTTTTAGTCCTAACGATGCTGTGACGGATTCGTCAGGCAACATTTATTTGACGGAATTTTTTGATGCGCTGGGAGTGCTGTCTCCAGCGGGCAACTTTTCAAAAATCGGCAATTATAGTACGAATAAGTTTCAAAACCTCGATCTTGGCCCAGACGGATTCCTCTACTTATCGACGACCGTTGGAGAGAGCTTTTACCGAGTGAACCCAGCGACAGGTGTAGGTACGCTACTTGACACTGGGGTGTTCACCTTTATCGACGACCTGCAAGTCGATGCGTCGGGTGATATTCTTTTTGCTGGTGAAGTCAATTCCAAGCAGGGTGTGTTTCGTTTCGATCCGCAGACTACCGCGCTAACGACAATCGTCGATGAGGACACGGTCAACGGTGGTTTTTTTAATCCGCAAGATATCGCGATATTTTTAAGCCAAGAGACCTTTGCGTCCGCCGATTTCGACCATAATGGCTCCGTCGATGGAGCCGATCTTGCGTTTTTGCAGAATGCCTATGGCGTTGGCTCTGCTGGCGACGTTGATGGCGACTCGGACACCGATGGCTCTGATTTGCTAGCTTGGCAACGGCAATTTACGCGTGGCTCAGGCAGTGTTGCTGGGACATTGGCCGTGCCAGAGCCGAACACGACGATTCTGCTCGGTGGCACTCTCGTTGTTTGTCTGTTGTTAGGAAGTAAAGATCAACGCAGATGAAACCGTGCTTTTTTGAGCAAACAAGCTGGGCCTAGTACCGTACGAACTGCAAAGTCGTCTTCCACAACAATCCCCCTGCAAATATCACCACAGAGGACACCGAGTAGCACAGAGAAAAATCCTGTTTTTCAAGTCTTCTCCGAGTTACTCTGTGGTTATCCTTTTCTCGAAATTGAAAGGGAATTCGTCTGAGTGCTGACTTTGCAATTCTCCCGGGCTTAGTGCCAAGATTCTCGCCTGCCCAGCGAACTACTGGAGAACGAATGCAACCATTCTCCCAGGAGCACTGCCATGAATCACGATAATTGGGGCTGTCCGAAGTGTGCCAACCGCGATTTTGAGGTTGATGAATTTCGCGCGACGGGCGGCGCGTTTGCCAAGATTTTTGACGTGCAAAACAAAAAATTTTCCACGGTCTCCTGCACGCATTGCGGCTACACCGAGCTTTACAAGACGACGACCTCGACGCTAGGCAATGTGTTTGACTTCTTTACGAATTAGTAGCGGAAGATCCAGTCGACCGTGAGACGATTTTCCATGACGTCTCGACGATCGGTGAGTGGATATTCGAAGGCAATGCCAAGCTCGCTGTTCTTGCTGCGTTTGTACTTCACACCCACCGCGTTGGTCACGATGTCGTTGCCTGCCACGCCCGTCGAACCGAAGTTGAACAAGTCGCCCCCTTCGACGCCGGCAATGCCGCCCGCTCCTGCACCCATCCAGTGATACCAGTTCATCTCGGTGAGCAGATACCAACCGTTGGCCACTTCGTAGTCGAAGTGATTGGACCAATACCAGATGCTACTTTCAGCGTTACGGTCGGTAGGCAGTCGGAATCCGGAGGCGCTGATCCAGTGTCCATAATCCAAAATTTCAGTTCCGCCAGTAAGATACAGGTGGAACTCTCCGTCGCCGTTGCCTTGCAGCGCACGCCGTGTGCCGACTGGTAGTTCGTAAGAGATTCCGGCGCTAAGTAGTTGCTGATCGCGGGCGTTGGCGTAGAGGTTGTATTTCAAACCCGCGGCCACGTCGGCCCATCCGTCGTCGATCAAAGCGTTGGAGGAAGTGACAAATCCATCCTTCGCAGCGACGATAGAAAGACGATCGGTAATCGCCGCTCGCATCTGAACTGCCATCAGTTGAACATTTCCGCCTCCTGCTGCTGTCGGAACACGATGTTGAATAAAGATGGCTCGAGCTTCGGTGAGGGTGCGCGGATCCTCGAAGAAGACCGGATTCGTCATCGGGCTGATGAACTTGTCGAAGCCCGGCTGCGAATGCTGAAACAGTCCGAATAGAAGGTCGCTTCCAGAACAGGCACTCTCGCAGTCCGTGTACTCCTCGCCACCATCGCAGCAGGAAGAGCAGAGGTCGATTTGGTTGTCGAACAACGATGCCATGTCAAGCGGCGCCGTGTCGTACAGCGGTGCAATGTCGACCGCCTCGGATTTCGCTGCACACCAAGTTGTGCAGCAAGTAAAGAGGCCAAGTGTAATCGCGATTCGCCGCCAGTGGTATATGAGTTTCATTTCCGTCAATCCTTTGAAACGGTAGTCTGTGTTCGTTAGCGGCATACCTTGCCATCATTTCTTTTTAGTACTATTCGTAGCGACGGAACTTGTCCCACCGTCTATTAGGTATAAGCGACCTTTAGGTGCTATTTAACTAGCTGCTTTATAAACAGGGGTGTTATGCCCCTATTTTCTCCAATACGAACAATTGGCAAAGTCACGTCAGCACTAGAATAATATCGCTGTATAAGGCTGGAAAACGGGCGTGGCGTGCGGAATCGCACACTCTCGTTCAAGGAGTGGAAGAATCGGACCAAGATATTTTGCAAATACCAGCTCATCTGCCGAGCAATGACCGAATTGTCTCCTATGTTTAAGGAGACCTTAGGGTCTACTTCGCCTAAATACGTCTCGGTAGCCTCGACTGTTTCTGTGTTTGGAGTTGTTGTCGTATCCCTTCAGTGCGAATATCCAAATCGAAAGAACTGACTATGCCTGTCTTGGAATCTCCTGCTCGTGTCTCTGACCCTAAGCAAGCGAAAGCAAAGGCTGGCGCTGCCCTAGTTGATTTTGAAGAAGAAGCGTTACGGAATATGCTGATTCATGCCGCAGGCGATAAACTTTCGCAGGTCGCCGAGTCTTCCGCCTCCACAATGAATGAACAGATCCGAGCCATTCGTCAGAGCATGGCCGACTTTGATTCGATTTTGAATCGAATGGATCTCGTTCAGGAAAACATTCTGCAGATCGACACCAACGTCGAGACCGTTGTGCAAGAGGCGTCGAGTAGCTCTGAGGAGTTGGGTCGTGTGAGCGACCGCATGGAAGTTTTGGAAGAGCATTTCACGGCGATAGAAAGGCTCGTAAAGACGGTTAACGAGATTGCTGATCAAACGCATCTGCTCTCGCTCAACGCGACGATCGAGGCGGCACGGGCGGGTGAGGCAGGAAGAGGGTTTGCTGTTGTGGCGAACGAAGTCAAAGAACTCGCTACAACAACAAAAACAGCCAATGAAGAAATTCGCGAAACCCTCGATAGCATTGCCGAAGCAATTTCTACTTTGTCGATCAGTGTCAAACATTCGGTCGAAAAAATGCAGCAATCAGTCGCTGCTGTTGAAGTTACCCGTGAGAGTGCGTCGACGATCGGGACAGAAACGGCTCGTTTTGGCGAACAACTTCAACAATCGCTAGCGAATTTCCAGAAGCTCGACGAGTCGTCCACGGTCGTAGAAAACGAAGTGCAAGAGATCGACACGATCGGCAAAACGTTTTCGTACTTATTGGAAATGATGGTGATGCAGGGTGTCTTTACCGAGACGATCAATCCACTTGCCCGATTGACACCCGTGGTTGAGGCGAGTGATTTCCGAGCCCCGGAACGATTCACACAGCCCGAATCTGAGTATGTGCTAAAGGACGATGACATTCTCATCTCGGCGACCGATACCAAAGGAAAAATCACGTTTGCCAACAATTGCTTCTACCAAATCGCCGAGTACGAGACCGGCACTTTGGTCGGCGCACCCCATAACGTCATTCGTCACCCGGACATGCCCAAGACGGCATTCGCGGACCTTTGGGCGGTGATCAAAGCAGGAAAACTCTGGCAAGGTTATGTTGCCAATCGATCGAAGCATGGACGGCTCTACTGGGTAAAAGCAACCGTTTTTCCTTGCTACGAGAACAGCGAGATCGTCGGTTACATTTCGATCCGTACGAAGCCAGAGCCGGAGATGGTGGCCAAGGCAGCTGGGGCATATCGTTTGGTGCCATAAGGTCCGAAGCACTCTAAGCCGCCAGTGGCCGGCCGCTTGCGACTTAGCGATCCATCCAACTACCGCCTCGGCGGCGGCAATGCTTCCAACGGCTGCCCACCCATCGGCAACGTTCCTGCACCAGGAACGGGCGGAGCGAACACTCCAGGTGTGGCGGCTGGGTTTGGCGGAGCAAGCGTGGGTTGCCCTAGCGTTGGCGCAGTGAAGATTGGTTGATTTTGCCCAGTGCCGGGCGGCAACACCGTGCCGGGTGGCAAGACAGCACCAGGCGGCAAAACGGGAATCGAACCAACGCCTGTGCTAGCTGGCATGACGGCACCTTGCTGCGTACTCTGGCGTAACTGCTCGCCGCGGGCGATTAGCTGTTCGGTCGGTACGATCACTTGCGGCACCATGTTGAACGAAGCGGTGCGATAGTCTTGAATCTTGCGCGGTACGATATTCTCGCTCACAAAATCGAGCGGCGGGATCTGGTACCAAGGGGCTGGCAGTGGTTGGTTGACCGTCAACGTTTCGTAGCCCGCTTTCACCAGCCGAATTTCGCGAGTGCCGTAGTAGATAAAATCGGTCGCGCAAGGCGTCGTGCCGATCGGTTGGTTGTCGACGTAAACCATCGCTCCTGGTGGGTTGCTGCGAACCATCAACCGCCGGCGCACACAGCCTGTTTGCAGCAGAATGCCTACCGCGAGGAGGCAAACAAGGGCCTGGATCGAGATGGATTGGCGTCGGAGCATAGGGTCTGCTGCGGGGCAAAGCGAAAACCGCGAAAGTATAGGGACGGCTAGCGGTCCTAGCCATACCGACTTGGGGGCAATTATTTATGGGGTGCAGGCCCTTACTTCTGGGGTCTCCGGGTGCATGTCAGCTTTTGTAATGTCCGTTTTACCATTGAATTTACGGGAGTTGCGATGTTTGGGGGCTGCGTTTTACAAAGGCATTAAAAGCGGTTTTCATCGACTTTGTCAAAATGTCTTTCTAGTTTGGGTATATGCATGTGACTTGGTGAGCTAGGAAAACCCTTCGTCGCGGGAAATCTGTAACAATCCGACTTGACGAAAACCACGGGTTTTGGGTTGACGCAAAAGCTGACATGCACCCGCGGCTCAGAAAAACCCGGGTTGTCGTTGTTTATGAGGCAGCATATAACTTCCTTGGGAAAGCCCGTTCAGGTACAAAGATGATAGGCCTAGTGTCTTGCGGGATTATCTCAAGTAAAGGTTTTTCGTTGCAAATCCTGTCCTCAAAAAATCTATGCAGACTGCTCTCGGTGTTACTGTTCATTGGCAGTCAGCCCGTGGGATACCGGCATGCACATGCAGGGGGCGACGAACACCACCACCATGACCACCACGAGGGTTGCAATCTTTGCCAGCATCTCAATCATGATGAGGATCGGCATGATGAGGATCGGCATGATGAGGATTGCGATGCCCATGCCGAGTCCGATTGCGAGGTTGACCACGAAGCGCAGCTTGTTGCTGGCTCGACATCGCATGTCCACTTGACCTTCTTCGGTTTTTCACTTTGTATTCCAGGTGAAGATGTTCCGCACGATGATGATAACTCTGAAATTCCTTCTGTAGAATCACTGCTAGTCGCTTGTAAACCCTATGTTGCTCACGACGCATCGCGTGTCGCCGCAAGGTGTGATTTACCTAGTCAAACACTTCTTGCGCTACCGGCATGTCCTGAGCTTGAGCAGCTAGCAAAGCGATCTCCGCCAGTCACCTCGCCGCCCCTCTGTGACGTGGCACGTCACGAACTCACTGGCGTTTTGCTCATTTAGCATCCTTCTTGCAGTAGCCTTCTAGCTATCTGCCTCAGCCAAGCGGCTGACAGTCGTTCTCTACTCCAGAATATTGTTGATTCTCGGCAATCGTCACTTGCTCACTTCGTCAAGAAGAAGGCATCGGTGTGACGAAGTATTGCCATGTCTCGTTAATTCGTAAAATCGAAGGAGAAGTAAGTGATGACCCAAAGAATTCCATGCGCTGTATTTTCTGTGTTGCTTTGCGTAACGGTCGCTGGCGGATGCAACAATTCCAAGCCCGAAGCTACCAGCGAAAAAAGCCCAGAAGCAGCCACAACACCTGCTGCGACACAATCAAACCTAGCCCCTTCCGAAGAGGACCATCCCGCGCCGATTACAGCCGAGGACGTGGAGAGACCTGCGAGTTTTCGCGATGCAATTCCGCGAATCATTAGCTATCGCGACAACATTCGAGGTTTTATTGATGCCGGAAAGCCTCACTCAACCCATGTTCCGCTCGATGAATTGGATTTTGTGCTGAGTTGGCTTCCCGAACTCGCTCAGGAAGACAACATTCCCCGAACTTTTTGGGAGCCCATCAATACCACGGCTCAAGAAATTCGAGAGTTGTTCAACAAGGTACATGCGCGTCTTGATGCCGAAGAGGAAGCGAACTACGGGGAAGTCGCGGAGGACGTGGACAAGGCCATTCGTCGATTGCAACAAATTGCAGATGACAATTCGTAATGAGGAGGGATCAAACCATGAAATACACGACCGTATCGTTTCTGGCAGAATCGTTTTTGGCAGTTATTGGCTGTCTCGTTGCATCTAGCATCACCCTGGGGCACGAGGGCCACGCGGCTCTTCCCAGCAAGGGTGCCAAAGTCGACGGTGAGACGCTGATGATTACTCCGACGGCCGAGAAGGCACTGGGTCTTGAGCTTGCGAAAGTACGTTTAGACGATATGCATCGCACCGTGCGGGCAAATGCTCGTGTCGAAATTCCTTGGCGACAACAGGCACTCGTGACAACGCTCGTGAGCGGAAAAATCAGTCGTTGTCTCGTCAAGCCTGGACAACATGTTCAAGCAAGAGAGGAGCTTGCCCGTGTCGAGAGCTTAGAACTGGAATCGATGCAGCTTGCGATGCTTCAAGCTTCAGGCCAGATGAACTTTGCCGAAATTGATGTCAACAGAAAAACGCCACTTGCCCAGCAAGGAATCATTGCTGTGAAGGCCGTCGCAGAAGCGGAGACTGCCTTGCAACAGCATAGGGCAACGCTGGCGATTGCTCACTGCAAACTGAGGGCGTTGGGTCTCGGCAGTTCGGTCTTGGAGGAAGTTCTTCGGTCTCGCACACCACGATCGTCCTTTTCCATTCGTAGCCCCATGGATGGTGTAGTCGCCGAAGCAGATGTGCGTGTGGGACAGTTTGTGAGTACCACAAAACAACTGTTTCATGTCGTTGACCCATCGACCGTATGGGTCGTCGGAGAAGTGCTCGAAACGGACATTTCTGGAATTCGTGTTGGCCTTCCCGTATCAGCCCATTTTGCATCCATTGCGAATCAAAAGTTTGAGGGAAAGGTCCATCACCTGCATTCGAAAATTGACTCCCGCACCAGAACCCAGTCGGTAGTGCTCTCGGTGGATAATTCCGAAGGTCTCCTCAAGCCGGGAATGTTTGGCAAACTCGACATTCACCTTGCAAGCTTCGCAGAGGCGATTGTGTGTCCCACCGATGCCCTGGTCCAGGTAAACGACAAAATCTACGTACTCTTGTATCGTGGCAAGGGAAAGTACTTGCGTCGCGAGGTAAGCGTAGGTATTCGCACACGCGAACAAGCAGAAATTCTCAAAGGACTCTTTCCAGGCGACCGAGTCATTGTAACCGGAACGAATGTCTTGGCGTCGCTGTTTGGCAGCGAAACGACGCCAAGAAACGCGACTGCTGCAACGACTAAAGAAAAAAAATCTCGCCCGCTTGTCGTGCAAGGCATCGTCGAAATCCCAACAGAGAAAAAAGTGTTTGCTACGTCAAGAATCGAAGGTCGCCTCGTTCAAATCCTTGTCGATCAGGGCGAGCAAGTGCAAACTGGACAAATATTAGCTTTCATTGACAGTTTGGAGCTCAGAAACCTTCAAGGAGATTTACTAGAGGCTCGTGTTCAGGCCGCGTGGACAAACGGGCGTTTGGAAAAACTTCGAAATCTCCAGGGTAGTTCTGCGATCAAGCAACTGTGGGAACGAGAGAATGAATATCAGGTGCTGCAAAATTCTATCTCGACGCTCACACGAAAGCTGCTCTTGGTGGGACTCTCAAGGGAGGACATCGAGCGAATAACCAGCACCGACTTTTCGGCAAAGAACTGTGAAGCTTCACTGGTGACGACCGTTCCGCTACGAAGTCCGAGCGACGGTTGGGTAGCTAGTTTTGACGTGGTGCCTGGCGAGATTGTCCAACCGACCCAAGTGCTCTTTGAGATGAACGAACTCTCCAAGGTTTGGGTCAAGGGCCATATCTACCAGCAAGATGCGGCAATCGTGCATCTAGGAAAAACCGTTCGCGTCACCTTCCCTTCGCAGCCCGAACTGACGGTCACCGGCCAGGTCGTTCGCATGGCTCCGCTCCTTGCTTCCTCCAAGCGAGTCATTCCGCTGTGGATAGAGATCGACAACTCCGAGCAACGGTTGGTCGAGGGCATGCTTGCCCGTGTCGAAATTGCCTCACTTATGTTGCCACAAAGGGCATCGCAGAAATAGAGACATCTATGCTTAACCATATCATCCTGTTTTCGCTTCGCAATCGACCACTCGTTATTGCGGCGACTGTTGTGCTATTCGTCTACGGCGGGTATCGAGCCACCAAGCTCTCCATTGATGTCTTTCCCGACCTGAATCGACCGACCGTGACCATCATGACGGAGTCCCACGGTCTGGCTCCCGAAGAAGTTGAAGTCTTGGTCTCGTTCCGGATTGAGTCGGCGATGAACGGAGCGACGGGCGTGAGGCGAGTGCGTTCCGCCTCGGGCATCGGTATCTCTATCGTGTGGGTCGAATTCGACTGGGACACCGACATCTATCGGGCTCGGCAGATTGTTTCAGAAAAACTGCAATTGGTGCGGGGAAGCTTGCCGCAAGGCATGAATCCCACCATGACACCGATTACGTCCATTATGGGTGAAATCATGCTCATTGGTCTGCGAGCCGAGGGAGAGGCTACGCAGATGGACTCGCGAACGCTGGCCGATTGGGTTCTGCGTCCGCGACTGCTGGCCACGCCAGGTATTGCACAAGTTACGGTCATGGGTGGAGAACTCAAACAATACCAAGTGCTGACTTCGCCAGAGAGGCTTGCCGAACATGATGTGACCCTTGACGAGCTTACCTTGGCCGTGCAGAAGTCGAATACGGCAATGGGAGGCGGTTTTCTCCTCAGCAAAGACCAGGAATCGCT
>JAADGD010000164.1 GCA_013152515.1 Planctomycetota bacterium | reverse complement strand
GGCGATTTCACAACAGGAGGATTCTGCAATCGCGATTTGGCTCGGCAACTTTACCCCACCGCGGATAATGATCCGGCAGAGCGCCGTCGCATTGCGTCGGAGGTTTCTTATTGGCTCCGCATCCTTCGCGCCCACGGCTTGATCCACAAATCACCCGGCCAGCGACGCTACCACATGACTACCAAAGGTCGTGAAATCACCACGGCTTTATCGTGATCGCAAGACATTACACTGCAACAACTTAACGCCATCGCCGCTTGACAACTTTGTCAAAAAATTAACGATGTTTGAGGTTAGTAGTACAGAGATCACCGAGTGCTGAAAACAAGGAGTTCTCTGAGTCACTAACGGTTAGGATTTCTGCCAGAGAGCAAATTTTTCTGTAAAAAAAGGAAATAATCACGCAGAGTCGCAGAGTGAAACTAGAGGGTCTTCCTCTACGACTCAGCGTGAGATTTGCTTGGGTTGCGGGCAGAACCCACGCTGGGTAGTATGGCGGTTGTTCCCACTTGTTCATCCCTACTTCCCTACTTCTGAGAGCCTTAGACGCTGTCGTTACGTTTTGTATTCGATGGCTTCGTAAGCAAGTCTCTTCAATCAGGTCTCTTTAGTCAGGAAACAGTATGCAGCGGCTTGCCAAAACGCTGCATCTTAGATGGAGCAGTTGTCGTAATGAAAAACCAGGACGCAAGTCGCCGTTTTCGTTGCCATAGTTCTTGCCGATCCAGTCAAACTCCCGGCTTTACGCTTGTCGAGTTGTTGGTAGTGATCGCTATTATTGGCGTGTTGGTTGCGCTACTTCTGCCGGCTGTTCAGGCTGCGCGTGAGGCGGCGCGTCGATCCCAATGTTTGAACAATCTCAAGCAAATCGGCTTGGCCTGTCTCAACTATGAAAGTAGCAAAGAGACTTTGCCGCCAGGCTCGTATTACGATTTGGTGAATGGTCCACCGCCGGGAGGAAATTACATTACCGAGATTATGCCGCAGATGGAACTTGGTAATACTACGAGCAACATTGATAGGTCGAATTATTTTGCGGATGCAAATCGCAGAGTGACTCCGAATGAGGAGGTCATCGCAAATTTGGTGTTTCCGCAGTTGATTTGTCCCAGTGATGAGCAAGCGGGAGATCCGATATTTGACGACATCGAACTTTCAGGTCGCAATCCTAAGACAGCCTGCATGTTGTCGTACGTCGGTTCTATGGGAACGACGATCCCTGACTCGGTAGCGTTATTGGTATCAGGTGGTTTCGTATCGGATAGCGGTTCCGTTCCGCCACCGGTTCAAGTTGCCACGGGGTGCAATTTTGGCACCAGGGACACAGCCGCTTGCGCCCCTTGCCGAACCGATGCTGGAGTGAATTGCAGCGATGATGGTCTGTGCGGGGGACTCATTTGCCGCTCCAGCGTCGGTGTTCAATTGCAAGAGGTGAGCGATGGCTTGTCGAGCACGTTTTTGGGGGGCGAGACGATTCCCTTTCACACGTATTTCAACTCCGTATTTTCAGAGAATTTTGTTGTTGCTTCGACCGTTACCCCGATCAATCTGTTTGAGGCCGGGAAACGCTCCGTGCGCTCTCCTCGAATCTACCCACTAACCTCAGGTTTTAAGAGCTGGCACCCAGGCGGTGCCCACATGGTGTTTGGCGATGGGAGTGTCAAGCTGATCAATGAGGGCATCGACTATTTCGTTTGGAACTCGCTCGGATCGCGTGCCGGAGAAGAAGTCATCGGACAGCTGTAACTGTCAGTCCGAATGTGCCTTGTTGAAAGCTTTTTTCAATGACAATCAGTAGTTACTCAGAGTGAAAAGAAAGATAACCACGGAGTCACAGAGGACACGGAGTTAACAAAAAATAGCTCATTTTCATAGAGAGCATGTTTCGTCATTTTCCTCAAGGATTCAAACTCCGCGATCTCCGCGATCTCCGTGTCTCCGTGGTAAATATCACTGCTTGTTTTCAGTTTGAGTAGTTTTTTTGAGTTTCTAAATCTAAGGAGTGGTGAGTGGTGCTAAGAAGACAGTCTTTCGGTGCGGCGTTAGCTTTCTGCTTGGTACTGGCCGGTTGCGATAGCGATCCTTTGCAGAAAGTTCAGGTACGAGGAACCGTAACTTTCGATGGTGGGCCATGTCCTGGTGCAGGACGAGTGACCTTCTCACCCATCGAAGTCGCTGCAGGACTCCCGGTTCGGCCAGCAACGGGAAGTTTCAATGCGGATGGCGTGTACGCAGCAATGTCTTTTCGTCCAGACGATGGCCTTGTGCCGGGCAAGTATCTGGTCGGAGTCGCTTGTTTTGATCCTTCTAAACTGAGCGGGTCACCCAGTGATGCAGAGTACCATAACGCATCATATGTGAGTGAAGATTTCAAGCCGAAAGTGTTGGTTGTTGAGGCAGGTAGTGGCGTCATGGAGTTCAATCTGGATGTCACTAAACGTTGATCGCGGGATACGACCCAAAAAGGGACGCTTTCACGCCCGCCGCTGGTCCAATAATTGGGGTCCACTTCATTTAGCGCGCACGCAGGGTTCCATTTCGATACGAGCCAGGCAACCAGCGCGATGACGGGGAACGAAATGAGTTGCACAGTGTCGTCCCTTGGATTAGCGGCAGAACTTGTTATTAGACACAAAAAATATGTGTAAGCAGGGCTTATCTACAAAAGATGTAGATAAGCAGGCTGACATTATAGCAAAATCGAACTGCGGCTACGACGCGGCGAGGGTCTCGAAATCCACCGGTCGTCGGAAAGTCGGCAAAATCGTTAATTCTTGCCTGCTATTGACTTACGACAGCTATTGGCTATGATAAGACCCAATTAGCAGGTGCGAGACCGGCCATGAAGTTGCTCTGAGGATTTTAGTTCGAGGGCACAGGTCCGGGTCATTCAAAGTTTGTCACTCTCCTGACGTGTACAGCCTACGGGCGTGTGCAGCGTGGGGAACCCCAGTGACGGTAGCGGCCACCGTGCGACGTGTGATTTTCACGCTCGCTGCGGTTTCTAGTTACGACCGCGAACGATTATCTTGCCCCTCTGGCGAGAAAGCCGGGTGTTGAGACCCGTTTTGGCGAGAACATTTTGCGTATTAAGTTTCGCAGTGTTCGCCTCGAAATGGCCAATGCCATACAACCAATTTTTTTGCAGCAGCGCGATGTTTGCTACCGCGACATCACTGCGCTTGCTGCACCTCCTGCGTTTGCGCAGAGAAATGAGATTTAGTTTGTCGAAGTTTGAAGATTTACAATTGTCGGGCTGTTTGTTGCGTGCCTTAAAAGAAAAAGGTTACGAAACGGCCACGCCGATCCAAGCCGACGCGATCCCGCCGATCTTGAAAGGGTCGGACTTGGTGGGTTGCGCCCAGACGGGCACGGGCAAGACGGCGGCGTTTGCGCTACCGACCTTGCACCGGTTGCTGACGACTGGAATGCGAAACCGTCCTGGCGGTAAAAAACGAAAAATGATTCGGGCGCTGGTCCTCGCGCCGACGCGTGAGTTGACCGCCCAAATCGGCGACAGTTTTGCTGCTTACAGCCGCTTTTCAAAATTGCGTCACGCGGTCGTTTACGGTGGGGTGTCGCAAGTGCCGCAAGTGCGTAAGTTGCGCGCTGGCATCGACACGTTGATCGCCACGCCGGGCCGGTTGCTTGACCTGATCAACCAAAAACACATTGATTTGAGCCAGGTTGAGATGCTGATTTTCGACGAAGCCGATCAGATGCTCGACATGGGATTTATTCACGATCTGCGTAAGATTGTCACCTTCTGTCCCGAACGCCGGCAGACGCTGATGTTTTCGGCGACGATGCCGCCCGAAATTCGCAAGCTTGCCGGAGAATGGCTGCACAAACCGGCCAACGTGCAAACGGCGCGAGTTTCGGCCCCTGCCGAAAAAGTGAATCAGTCGGTTTACTTCGTCGAGCGTCGCCAAAAGGTACGGCTGCTCGAACAGTTTTTGCAAAAAACGGCCGGCGATCGCACGTTGGTTTTTTCTCGCACCAAGCACGGTGCCGACAAGATCGTCAAGTTTTTGCAAAAAGGAAAAATTCACGCCGCCGCCATCCACGGCAACAAGAGTCAATCGGCCCGGCAACGCGCGTTGGCACAGTTCAAATCGCAGTCGCCGCCGGTGTTGGTCGCGACCGACATCGCTGCACGTGGGCTCGATATTAACAACGTGTCGCACGTGATCAATTACGATTTCCCCGAAGTCCCGGAGACGTACGTCCATCGGATTGGACGCACGGCACGCGCCGGCGCGTCGGGCAGCGCGGTCTCGTTTTGCACCTCCGACGATGTCTACACGTTGCGCGGCATCGAGAAGTTAACACGTCGCAAGATCGACGTGGCGCTCGATCATCCCGAACTAACGAGCGATATCGCTCCCGAGCCAACTGTAGCCCAGGGAAAGTCGTTCCGGCGCGGTGGACAAAAGTCGGGCGGCTACAAAGGTGGCCAAAAAGGAAGTAGCCCAAAAGGCCGACGGCCAAAGTCGTCAGGCGGTGGACGGAAATTTGGGGCGAAGAGTTCAGGCGGCTCGAAAACTGGGAGTGGGGCGTCAGGGAATGCGAAGCGTCGCAAGCGTCGACCGGCTGCGAGCAAGTAGGACGGGGGTGTGAGGAGGTGAGGTAGGAGGCGGGGACGCCCCTGCTCGCTGGGAAAAATCTTTCGTGAGGAATGTCGCAATGTTGCAACGCGTTATGTTGATGCTATTGATAGTTGTTTTGGCCGTACCATCCTCGGCTGCTGAACAAGAGTGGATTCAGCTTTTCAATGGGCGCGATCTCGAAGATTGGGTCATCAAGATCAAGAGCTACGAGCTGGGCGAAAATCATGGCGACACGTTTCGCGTCGAAGATGGCCTACTCAAGGTGTCGTACGACAAGTACGAAGGGCGTTTTCGCGGGCGGTTTGGCCATATTTTTTACAAAGAACCTTTTTCGCATTACGTCTTGCGCGTTGAGTACCGTATTGTTGGCGAACAATATCCTGAAGGCGCGCCAGGTTGGGCGCTTCGTAACAGCGGCGTGATGATTCATGGGCAAGCGCCCGAGACGATGGAGAAGGACCAAGATTTCCCCGTCTCGGCGGAAGTTCAGTTGCTCGGTGGTGATGGAAAGAATGAGCGGCCAACGGCGAATCTCTGCACGCCTGGCACGAACGTCGTTCTGGACGGAAAACTGCATCTCGACCATTGCACGAGCTCGACTTCCAAAACGTATCACGGCGAGCAATGGGTGACGGTCGAAGTCGAGGTCCACGGCAACGGCATCATCCGCCACAAAATCGAGGGCGAGACGGTCATCGAATATTCGCAAGCGCAACTCGACGAACGGGATAAATACGCGAAAAAGATGCTCGACGCGGGAGCCGAAAAAATGCTTTCCGGCGGGACAATCTCGTTGCAATCCGAAGGGCATCCGATTGAGTTTCGCAAAATCGAATTGCGAAAGCTGGCGGAGTGATGGTAAGGCGAGCGGCAGATGAGAATTTACCAAAATCCATCGAGGCTGGGGACTAGGATTTGGGGACTAGGGAGAGAGCAAAGGTCTTCATGGTCCAGGCCCCTGAATCCTAGTCCCTAGCCCCCAGCCCCTGATGGGTAAGTTGGTATAATCTCATCTGCCGCTCGCCTCTTTGGCCGATATTCAATACAAAAGGATTTTTGTGTAGCTTCGTAGCATGACTCGATCCAACCAACAACTCGTTCGCTTGCTCCAAACGCTGATCCGTGCTGTGCAGTCCGGCAAGCTAAAGATTCGCTGGATTGTTGCGTTGGTCGTCTTGGCAGTGGGTTACTTTTTGTTGCAACCGGTTTTGGAACGTTCACTGGGCGTCGATCTGCCGGGGCTTGGCGATCTGACAAAGAATACCCAGACCGGCGAAACGCCAACCAAAAAAACAGCCACCGTCAACACACCCACACCCCGTCCGGCAGATGCGTCAGCCTCAGGCGAGCTAGAAAAAATCCTCCGCGCCGGCAGTCGCGCGCCTTATGTGTCGCCCGCCGGATTGCGTTACACGCGCGGCAGCAAACAAGGACATCGGTTGAAACATGTGATGGCACACGCCCAAGACGCTCCCGATCGCCCTGGGCAGCATGGCGTGTTTGATAGCAACGACCCGGCAGAAGTCGTCGCGCTCGTCGACGAAGCCTACCTACAAGCCCAGACAGGTCGCGACACACGTACGCAGCGCGAAGAAGAACGGACCGTCTACGACGTCAACCTCCGCCGGCGCATCGGTTACATCGGCGGCACGAGCGGCAAACGCAAAAATCATCCTGCCGCCAAACATTTGCGGTTAGTTGTCGAAGGCGATCGTGTCATCACCGCGTTTCCAGTACGACCGTAGGAGCAGTTCGATGTCGGAGAAAAGACGAATGTACTACGTCGGCTTCTGCCGCATCTGTGGCACCGGACCGCTGGGTCTGCGCGAGTGCGGCGGCTGCGGCGCAGTGGTCGTGTTGTGCGACGAGTGCGACGCGGTTTGGACCGATGCCGGCACCAATAGCGATTTTGCGGCCAAACCGCTGTTCGCCCAAGAAGGCGAGTTACCGTGCCCGCACTGC
The DNA here is from genome assembly GCA_013152515.1 of Planctomycetota bacterium. Lineage (GTDB taxonomy): Bacteria > Planctomycetota > Planctomycetia > Pirellulales > Lacipirellulaceae > Bythopirellula. The sequence goes on along the minus strand of JAADGD010000164.1, from coordinate 15,333 downwards.
GAGGCATCGCTCATCGAAAAGCCGTCACGTTGGGCGCACAAAAAGACGATCGACGCGACTCCGTGGGTGCAAGAAGCATTGCAGGCGGGGACGCTGGAAGTGAAGCGGGGCTCGGCGCTCTCGCCGGAGATCGACGAAGAATAACCGGCTGATGGCCCGTAAGTCTTGTCCAAGTAACGCTTTACGTTTTGTGTCCGATCTGGCAACCACAAAGGCTTTTGCGTCCGAAAAATCCGGGTTTTTTTGACACAAACCGTTTTGTGTCAAAAATCCTTGACACAAAACGGACTCACAAACGCAGTTTTTTTCCTTCGGTAATGGATAGGAGCTTTGGGAAAGCCAAAATGGCCGGCCTACGGCCACTTGCCTCACGGATGGTTGCCAAAGTCCCAGCATCTTTCAACTTCCTCAGCAGCGGCATCACGGTCTGCTTCGGCAGATTAGTCCGCTTCACCATGTCACTGGTCTGAAAAACCGGTCGGTCGAAGATAGCGTCGAGCAAATGGATGGCATGTTGCGAGTGCGTGGCATCGGCAATCTCTGCCTTCATTTGCTCATAAAGCTGTAGGGTAAGCTGGACCTTCTCAGTGTTCCTTTTTGCTTGCTCAACAATGGCAGTCAAGAAGAACTTAATCCACGCATTCCACTCTTCACGCTGCGAAATACCCAACAGAAGGTCATAGTAGGTCTGACGATTTTCTTCCAGATACTCACTCAAGTAAAATGTGGGACTATTGAGTAATTGCTTCCTCTGTAAAAACAGCGGAATAAGCAAACGCCCAATGCGACCGTTCCCATCTTTGAAAGGATGGATGAGCTCAAACTGAGCATGGACTACTGCCGTCTGAATCAGGCCGTCAATATCATCAGCCTGAACATACGCTTCCCAAGCTTGCAGGTGATCGGTTAGTTGCAACGGACCGGGGGGAACAAACGTCGCTTCCTCTTGCGTGCAACCACTCGGGCCAATCCAGTTTTGGTCTTTTCGGAATTCACCTGGAGATTTGTGCTGCCCGCGAACGCTATTAAGTAGGATACCATGAATATGCTGCAGCAAGGAAAGCGTCAATGGTCGTTCTTCCAACGTTTCGCTAGCAAGAGTCAAGGCAAGGCGGTAGTTGACAATTTCTTGAATGTCTTTGGTTTTTTCTTCGTCGTAGCTTTGCCCTGCCTCGTGTTCAAGGACTTCATCAAGAGTCGCCTGGGTCCCTTCAATTTTTGACGACAGAACGGCTTCATTTGTCGTCAGTGGTGACAACAAAATTGTTGGATTTACGACACTCTGCAACATGCCGTCATAGCGTGCAATCGCGGCGTTCGCCTGACCGACTAGGCCGATAAGCTGGCTATAGTCAAGACTTGTAATCGGTAAGTCGTGAGGGACAAACGGCTTCATGGAAAGAGTTCTTTTGTGGTGAGACAAGATTCACATAGCGGAAGAATGTAAGAAAGAGTTTTTCAGATTAGCAACAGGATTTGGCAACAGATCCCTTGGAAACGACGTACCTCTAATCATCGCTATCGAGTTCTACGTCGATCAAAAAATCGCCGCGCAAATAATTTCGGCCTAGCAGCAACGGATATTCCATCTGACTGCGGTTGTTGAGTGTGACGAGCACTTCTTTTTCGAGATTTTTCCAGCGGAAAGTCAGCGGTACTTTGTAGCGGCGCTCTTTGTGGTCGGAAGTTTTGATGATTACGTAGCCAGCGATCTTGCTTTCGAGCCAATGCGTTTTTTTGTCGCCGTTTTTGACCTGAAATCGAATCACCTTACCGATGTTGTCGACCATCTTTTCGGCTTCGCCTTCGATTTCCATCTTTTCGATGTGCAACGAACACGATTTGGCGCCCGAGTCGACTCGGGCGTGAAAAAGTAGTTCACTTTGCTTTTCTAGCAATGTCGCGGTCGCGCCGATCACACACTTTTTCTTCTTCGTGGGTTCCGGTTGTTGTTTGGGGGGAAGTGGTTTTTTGCTGCCGTTTTCGGCATCGTCCTTCGGTGGCTCGACCTCGATTTCGGGGTCTGCTTCGACGGCGGGTGTTGTCTCGCCTTCGGGAGACGCTTGTGGAGTTGGTGGACTTGCGGGCGTCTTCATTTCTTTCGCTTCTTTTGGTTTACTTCCATCTTTGCGAGTGGTAGTTTTTTCGTCGGCAGCTTTTCCGTCGTCTGCTTTATCGTCTGCCGCTGGCTTCTTGTCGGTCGACTCAGGTTGCTTCTCCACGTCCTTCTCTTCGCTGTCCTTCGCCTCTTTTTCTTCTGCCTTCTCCTCGCTGGCAGCAGTGGTTTCGGCTCCTTGCGCAATGTTAGGGCCGGCGGGCATCGCGAAGTAAATCGTCAACGCAATAGCTACCGGCAACCAGCACCAGACCCAAGTCCCCCCGTCCAAAGACTTTTCAACCAAAGCCCCATGACAGGCACGGCATTTCTGTTTTTTTTGTATCACGTTATTGTCTCTCCTCGTTCCTCGGCCTCAGCCGACCCCGCGGGCAGAACTTCCCGCCTTGCCTCTGTGCCAGCTATTCTCGGTGATTCACAAGCGGAAGGGAACCGGCCCACGTGACCCGATCGGACAAAAAGTCAGACATTCCCTTGAATACAAGGCCTGAAAGCCCGTCCCCCGGCAACGTCGATCGACTATAATGCGCGACGACTAGGACGTCTTCCACACAATCATTATCCTCCCTGCTACGTCCTACCTAGCGAAAAGGTTGCTCGTTTTGAGTGCACGGTCTTTAAGTCAAATTGTGGTGCTAGTACTCGTTGCGCTCGGCACGCTAGCAGTCAGTACACGATATCAGACGCGAGAACAGACTCAGTTGGCGCTTGCCGACAGTTTGTGGCGGCTGACATACAATGTGCATTTCGAGGCCGATCCCAAAGTGGGCGAACAAGAGGCGACCACGCTCGTTCGGTTAGGACGTCCCTATCCGGCCTCTTCCATTGAAATTGTGAAAGAAGATATTTCGGAGTCCGATCCAAGCTTGCAAGTCGAACCCTGGGAAAGCGGGGTTTCTGGCAATCGCGAGTTTCGGCTTACCACCGGTCACGCTGGCAAGTACCAAGTCACTGCGAAATTCGATCTCCGCTTACATGCGGGAAAATGGAATAGTCATTCGGGGCTGGAAAGTCTTTCGCAAGTTCGCGAGGCGAGTTTCACGCGTAGCGAAGGGGACTACTTTCCCACCCAAAGTTCGCGAGTCGGCAAGGTCTTGCAGAAAGCCCCCGGCAACGACGCGACCGACAGCGAAAAATTGCAGTGGTTCTTTGAATTCTGCCTGAGCGGCCTCGAACACGCTTCGAAAGACGACGAAGGCGACGATGTCCAGTACGCATTGGCCTTCAAACGCACTTCGCCACTTGGACGAGCCAAGGTTTTTGTGACGCTGTGTCGGGCAGCCAACATTCCGGCACGTCTGGTCTCTGGTTTTGAATTGCGACATAACGAACAGGCAGCGCCACATGTGTGGGCGGAAGTCCACCGAGACAATCGTTGGATACCTTTCGACCCCGTCAACGGCTTCGCCCGCGAAATGCGGGACGGGTTCGTTCCCATTCGTCGTGGCGGCGCAAGCATCATTCAAGCGACCGACGCCAAGAATGTCGTCGCGAACTACTCGATTCTGCGATTGGCCCCCGACAAGCAGATATTACGAGCCGAAGTCAGACGGCCCTCGCAGATTCTCAATCTCACCCGTTTGCCGCTGAAATTACATGCCACGCTCTCACTCATGCTGTTGCTGCCGCTCGGGGCGTTGATCACGGCGGTTCTCCGCAACATCGTCGGGCTACGGACGCTGGGAACCTTCGCCCCGGCACTGCTAGCAATGAGTTTTATTTATGCCTCTTGGGGCACCGCCCTGGTCATTCTGACGGTGGTCGTCACGGTCGGACTGGTCGGACGGACGATGCTCGAGAAACTGCACCTGCTGATGGTGCCGCGGCTGAGTATCGTGCTGACGTTGATCATTCTCTGTGTCGTGTTTGCCGTTTCGCTGCTAAACTATTGGATGCCCGGTCAGTCGGCGCAATCGGTGTTGATTCCGCTAGTGATTTTGACCATTTTGATCGAACGGTTTTATGTCACTAGCGAAGAAGACAGCACCAGCTTTGCTGTGCAACTCGTGTTGGGCACGGTCGTTGTGGCGGCATTTTGTTACCTGCTACTTCGCTCGCAAGCCATTGGACAGTTGGTACTTACCTATCCAGAGATCCATTTTTTCACTATTGCGGCATTCATTATTATTGGACGTTACACAGGTTACCGATTGACCGAGCTGTGGCGTTTCCGCGATTTAGTGAAAGACAAGACAGAAACGGATGTCGCTGGCACAACACCCGTGCCGGACGATGAGTCACTGAAATGACACACGGAATCAAAGCAGAGAGCAGAAATCGGAAAGCGGAGGGCCAAGGTGGTTTCCGGCGTTTCTGGGCGTGGCCTGACGAGTTGCGTAGTAGTGGCATCTTGGGAATCAACGATCGCAATGTCTCGTACATCGTCGAAAACAATCCGCGCCAGCTCTATCCGCGCGTCGACGACAAACTGTTGACCAAGCAAATCTGCCACGAGCGAGACATCCCCGTCCCCGAAACGTACGGTGTCCTCAGAGTGCACAGTCATCTCAAACAATTTTTCGAGACATTGAGTCAGCTTAACGAGTTTGTTATCAAACCGGCCAACGGTGCTGCAGGACGCGGAATCCTCGTGATCGCCCAGCGCAACGGCACGAGCTTTTTTACCGCCGGCGGGCGCGAAATTACGGCCAGCGATCTACGCTATCACCTCTCGACAATCCTGTCTGGGCTGTATTCACTAGGTGGCCAAGAAGACAGCGTGATACTGGAACGTCGCATCGTCAGCCACCCGACCATCATGAATCTAGCGGTCGAGGGCACACCCGACATTCGCGTCATCCTCTATCGGGGCGTCCCGGCAATGGCGATGATTCGCTTGCCAACAACCCAATCGAGCGGACGCGCCAACTTGCATCAAGGGGCTGTCGCCGCAGCCATCGACCTCTCCACCGGTCACACGTTCGGCGGCGTGTGTGGCAATCGTGCCATCACACACCATCCCGACACCAAACAGCTGATCGCCGGAATCGAAATCCCCGCTTGGCGCGACGTACTCGACGCCTCAATGCGTCTGTCGGACGAAATCGAGATGGGCTACATCGGCGTCGATTTTGTGATCGACGTCAAAACAGGCCCCGTCGTTCTCGAAGCGAACGCCCGCCCCGGCCTCGCCATCCAACTCGCCCATCGCCAAGGCATCGTGCCTCGCCTAAAATTCATCGATTCGCTAACCCCAGCGCAACGCACCGGCGACCGCCGCTGGGAACTCATCCCAGGTTTAGCCGGCAAGCCAGCAGCGCCCATACGCATACTCGCGTAAGCGAAAACGGTTTGGCAGCCGTGGGGTTGGCACTGCGGCGAAAACGCTTTGACTCCATCTCAGCGATCGTGATAGAATGGAGGTAGAAAGGAAATACCATGCAGATCAAAATATCCGAAGAAACTTACCGAGCGATCACGGACTGCAAGATTGACGTGACTGCGTTCGTCGAGCAGGCGGTACAGCAAGCTCTGGCAAAGCAGAAGCAATCTGCACCGACGGATTTGGTCGAGCGATTCCGGTCGTTCCGAGGAACGCTTCGAGATACGACGATCGAAGATATTGTTGCCGCTAGGCATCGTGGGCTAGAGTAATGCCGCTCGTTGTTGATGCTTCTGTAATTCTGCCCCTCGCATTGAGCGACGAAGATGCCGCTTACGCGATCTGCGTTCTACATCGCCTGCAGACCGATCCCCACGGACTCGTGCCGCCCATCTTTCTTGACGAACTGCAAAATGTCTTGCTTTACGCCGAACGAGATGGACGGATCGAACAATCGGTGAGCGAACTTTTTGTCCGGCGTGTTTTGGAAGACCTTCCCCTGGTCATGCATCCTATTGCCGATCGGTTTGTGGTAATGCAAATCGCCCGCGACCACAACCTTACGTTCTACGACGCAAGTTACCTATCACTCGCCCTTGCAAGCAAAGCCGACATGGCAACTCACGACAAAAAGCTGATCGCCGCTGCCAAAGCGGTAGGTGTCGTTTTGTTGCAATAGCCACGGCGACCGCCGCTGGGAACTCATCCCCGGTTTAGCCGGCGAGCCAGCAGCGCCCATACGCATACTCGCGTAAGTGAAAACGGTTTGGCAGCCGTGGGGTTGGCACTGCGGCGAATTTATTACATTCGGTGGTAGCCCTCGGCTCTGCCGGGGGGATGACACGTACAAGAACACCAACAAAAAATCAACTCAGCTACCATCCCACCGGCAGAGCCGGGGGCTACGAGGATCTCATGCAACCCGACGACGAACTTTGTCTCTGCTTTCACGTCACCCAGCGTAAGGTGGCCAACTACATTCGCATCGAAAAACCGCGACGCGTGGCGCAGTTGTCCGAGTGCTACGGCGCGGGCACAGGTTGCGGCTGGTGCCGGCCGTTTTTAGAGCGGATGTTTACCGCCGCGCAGGAAGGCGATGCTGGCAAGGCCGATCTGCCCGAAGCTGACGCGTATGCCCACGACCGAGGCGATTATGTCCGTGCCGGAGGCGGCACGCCACCGCCGGGGGCAACGCCGCCGGCTTCTAATGAATGACCAATCCCCTCTTTTCTCTTGCTGCTGCCCGCTTCGCGTGTTATAAGCGAGTATAGAGGAAAACAGTCGTATCAGGGCAATTGTCGGTACAGAAACAAGATGGCGGTAGGCGATGACCCAGATTACTTTACGAGTTTTGGACGGGGCCGACCGCGGGCAGGTCTATGAGGACATGCAGGTGCCGATCACCATCGGTCGCGAAGAAGGCAACTCGGTCCAGCTCAACGACGAGCGCATCAGCCGCTTCCATATTAAAATCCAGGAAGACCAAGACAAGCTCGTCCTCACCGACCTCGAAAGCACCAACGGCACTCGCGTCAACGGCGAAGATACGCAACTGCGAATCCTCCGCTACGGCGATGTCGTTTCGGTTGGTCGCTCGGTGTTGCTCTTTGGCACGCGCGATCAAATCGCCCATCGCCTGCAAGACCTACGCAACGACGGCGTCGGCGACACGGGTCAACTCAACTCTGGCGCCACCGATTCCGAGTCGCTCAGTTTTGAGCTACGTCTAGGCGCCTCCGAAGACTTGCAAAGCACGCTCCACATTCCGCTGCCGCCCGACCTACCCAGCCAGCTCAGCCCCGGCCAGTCCGCCCAAATTTCCGAGCTGCTAGAGTATTTTCATCTTCGCGCCCGCCAACTCGTCCAGTCAGGCTTGGTCGACGACCAAGAGAACGAAGTGAAAATTTCGTTAGCCCAATGGCAAGATTTGCTTGATATGCAATCGCAGTTGGCAGAGTATCTACGAGCGATAGGGGACCCGGGTTTGGGGGAGTGAACAAGCATTTCGAGGCAAAAAATATTCCTGGAGAGGAGTCATCCAAATGGCACAATTCGAGCGCATTACCTTTGATCCAGCAGTCATGGGGGGCAAGCCTTGTGTTCGAGGTCAACGTGTGACGGTTGGCACGGTACTAGGACTGCTTGCTGCGGGTCGGACTCATGACGAAATCCTCAAGGCGTATCCCTATCTTGAGCCAGAAGACTTTGAGCAATGTCTATCGTATGCAGCGTGGCGTATGGAAGAACGTGATGTGCCGTTGGCTACCGTATGAGCGTCAAGCTTCTCATCGACATGAATCTTTCGCCTGCTTGGGTCGATGAATTGGCAACACATGGTTGTCCTTCGGTCCACTGGTCAGCGATAGGCGATCCCAAAGCCGCTGATCGTGAGATCATGAGCTGGGCGCGCTCCAATGGTTATGTCGTCTTTACGCATGATTTGGACTTTGGGACGATGCTTGCACTAACGCATGCAGCAGGGCCCAGCGTACTCCAAGTGCGAGGGCAGAATGTCCTTCCCGATCACCTGCTCCCGGTGGTACTCACTGCGATCAAGCAATACGAATCTGACTTGGCGTCGGGTGCCCTCGTCGTGGTCAACGAATCGAGGTTGCGAGTACGAATACTTCCGATTTGAGGATCGTTACCCCCCAATAAACAAAACAGAATATGCCGAAACGAAAACTCGAAGTCCGTCTCCGTTCCTGCGGCATCTACGAGCCGTGGGAGGCCGACTCGAAGAGCTTGCCGAAGTTTGTCGAAGCAACGCATCGCATTCGCGCCGAAGTCGGTGTCGAGTTTGGGTTTGTGGTCGACATTCGCGGCGGAAAAAACAAAGAGCTGGTTTACTGTATCGATCATCCCGGCATTCTCGATGCCGAAGGCAACCTGCGGCCGCCATTCGACGGGACCGTCTACGTCAAGCAAAACGACTGGAAGTTTTTTCTCGGCGATACCGTCTGGGAGCCGATCAAAGACAAGCTGGGCGACTGGCGTTTGACGCTGGAGCTAGACGGCGAGATCGTCGCGGACGAGACGTTTGAGCTGTTCGTCTGACGGAGAGGCAGGAAAAAGAGCCGCAGATGGACGCCGATAAACACAGATGCGAACCACGTACCGACATCTGCGTTTATCGGCGTCCATCTGCGGCTATATTTTTTTTCTTTCCCCGTTACAATGACCCCTCGCACACGCCAGTCGCCAAGGAGCCAACCACAGGGAGGGAACCATCTTGTCTTCGCCATTTGTCCATCTGCATTGCCATAGCCACTACAGCCTGCTCGACGGGGCCAGCCCGATCAAAAAGCTGGTCGCTCGGGCCAAAGAACTCGGCATGAACGCCTTGGCGCTGACCGATCATGGCAATATGTACGGCGCGCTGCAGTTTTACGAAGCTTGCAAAGAGGCCGACATCAATCCGATCGTCGGCTACGAAGCGTATGTCGCGCCCAACAGCCGGTTCGACAAAGGGGGCGCGCATAGCAGCAAAGATGCCAGCTACCACCTCACGCTGCTGGCCCAAAACAAGACCGGCTTTCAAAACCTAGTTCGCATGGCGAGTCGGGCGTACCTCGAAGGATTTTATCACAAGCCGCGCATCGATCGCGAATTGCTGGCCGATTACTCCGACGGCATCATCTGCCTGAGCGGCTGCGTCTCGGGCGAGTTCAGTCGGTCGATGCTCAACGGCGGCAACCCGCCGACCGAGGAGCAGATCGCCAAAGGGAGCGAGATCGCCGGTTGGTTTCACAACGTCTTTGGCGATCGTTACTTCATCGAGATCCAAGACAACGGCGTTGACATCCAGAAGCAGGCGATGGAGGCGTCGATCATCGTCGCCAACAAAATGGGCCTGCCGATGGTCGCGACCAGCGATGCCCATTACGTCAACCAAGAAGATGCCGAGGCGCAAGACGTGTTGCTCTGCATCAACACGGGCAAATTCCGCACCGACACCAATCGGATGAAGATGGAAGGCGATCAGTTTTTCTTGCGCAGTCCCGCGCAAATGCTCGCAGCCATGCCGGGCCACGAAGACGCGATCGCCCGCTCGCAACAAATCGCCGATAGCGTCGACATCGACCTGGATCTTGGCAAGCGACACTTTCCCACCTTCACACCGCCCGAGAAAAAACCGTCAGAAGATTACTTGCGCGAGCTGTGCATCGCCGGCCTGAAAGAACGCTACGCCGACGAAACCCATCGCTGGGAAGGCGACGACCTCTCGCAGGAAGTCTACGACCGACTGAATCGCGAGCTGGGCGTGATCAACAAGCTCGGCTTCTGCGACTACTTTTTGATCGTCTGGGATTTTGTGCGGTTCGCCATCGAAGAGGGCATCCCCAACACGGCCCGTGGTTCGGGCGTCGGCTCGATCGTCTGCTACGCGCTGAAAATGAGCCACGTCTGCCCGCTGAAGTACGACCTGCTTTTCGAGCGGTTCCTCGACGAAAGCCGGCTAGAAGCCCCCGATATCGACATCGACTTTTGCAAAGAGAGTCGGGGCCGCGTCATCCAATACGTCAAAGACAAATATGGCGAGGCGAACGTCGCCCAGATCGGCACGTTTGGCACGCTCGCCGCGCGGGCAGCAATCCGCGACGTCGGGCGAACGCTCGGACTGCCGATTTTTCGCGTCGATCAAGTTGTAGCAATGGTGCCCGACCAACTGGGCATCTCGCTTGCGTCGGCGCTCGAGCAAAGCGACGAACTCAAAAAGTTTTACGAAGCCGACCCCGAAATCCGCGAGCTGCTCGACCTCGCTCAAAAGGTCGAAGGCCTCGCCCGCAATGTCGGCACACACGCGGCGGCGGTTGTCATCGCCGAAAAACCGGTCGACGAATACGTGCCGCTACAGCACGTGAAAGGAAAAACCGAAGTCATCACCCAGTGGGCAATGAACGACGTCGAACGGGCCGGCCTGCTCAAAATGGATTTTCTCGGACTGCGCAATCTCACGATTCTCGCCCGCAGTATCGAGCTAGTCCAACAGTCGCGGGGCGAAACGATCGACCCGTACAAATTTCCGCTCGACGACAAAGAAACCTTTGCACTACTTTGTCGCGGCGAGACCAAAGGCATTTTTCAGCTCGAAAGTGGCGGCATCCGCGACCTGCTCCAGCGGATGAAGCCTGACAGCTTTCACGACATCATCGCTACCGCCGCGCTCTACCGCCCTGGCCCGCTCGAAGGCGGCATGGTCGACGATTACATCGAGGTCAAACATGGCCGCAAAGAGCCTGAGTATCCGCATCCGGTGATGAAGGAGATCCTCGAAGAGACGCACGGCGTGATGGTCTACCAGGAACAGGTGATGCGGATTCTGAATCGCCTGGGCGGCATTCCACTTTCCAGTGCGTACACCTGCATCAAGGCGATCAGCAAGAAAAAGCTGCCGATGATCGCCAAATTCTACGAAGATTTTCTCGAAGGAGCCCAGTCGCAGGGTCTCGAAAAGAAAAAAGCCGAAGAGCTGTTCAGCATGATCGAAAAGTTCGCCGGCTACGGTTTTAACAAGAGCCACTCGACCGCCTACGCTCTTATTGCCTATATGACGGCGTATCTCAAGGCCCATTACTCGGTCGAGTTTATGGCGGCGCTGTTGTCGTGCGACATCTCGGGCCGTAACTTCAAAAGCAAGGACTCGCTGGTCGAGCATATCGAAGACTGCAAGCGGATGGAACTCGAAGTCGTTGCGCCCGACGTCAACGCGTCGGACGCCGATTTCAAAGTCGACGGCGACAAAATCCATTTTGGCCTCAGTGCTATCAAGTCGTGCGGCATCGCTGCTTCCGAAGCGATAAGTGCCGAGCGAACCAAAAACGGCCCGTTCACCAGCCTCTTTGACTTCTGCGATCGCATCGACTCGCAAAGCTGTAACCGCTCAACGATCGAGTCGCTCATCAAAGCAGGCGCCTTTGACAGCACCGGCGGACACCGAGCCCAACAGATGTCGATCCTCGACCGCGCGTTGCAGTCGGGTGCCGCCGCTGCGGCCGACCGTCGCAGCGGGCAAAAAGGTTTGTTCGAGGCGTTTGACGACGAAGAAGACGAAAAGACCGCCGAGCAGGATTTGCCGAACATGCCGCCGTTCGACGACAAAGATCAACTCAACATGGAAAAAGAGGTACTCGGCTACTATCTCACCAGTCACCCCTTGGCCGAGCACGAAGCGATTCTGCGGACCTACTGCACGCACAACAGCGTGTCGATGGCCAAGCTCCAGCATCGCGACGAAGTCACGCTCGGCGGAATGCTCGCCGCGATCAAATTTTCGCACACCAAAAACCCTCGCCCCGGCCAAGTCCACACCAAGTACGCGATGTGGGATCTCGAAGACCTCGACGGCATCATGCGTTGCATCCTCTGGCCCGAGCAGTTCGCCGAAGTGGGGCATTTGGTCCAAGGCGATGCGATCCTGTGCGTCACTGGCAAAGTCGACCGCCGCCCGGGCGCCGAAGAGGTCAACCTGATCGTCGACAAGCTGATGCCGCTCGAAGAGATGCCTAAACATTTCAGCAGCGGCATGATCATCCGCGTCAACGAAGAAAAACATGGCGAACAAGGCCTCAAGCAACTGCGCGAAATCGTCCGCGGCTACCCAGGCAAAAAACGTCTGCGTCTACGGCTCGACTTGGCTGCCGGCGGGCAGGTTTGGATCGATAGCTCTGGCTCAGTCGAGCTAAACAAAGAACTCAACGATCGTATCGACCAGCTTTTGGGGCCCGGTAACCGCATCCTCGAAAAAGCACCACCCAAGCCACCTGAACGTGCGCCGGCAGGAGGTCGGGGTCGGCAGCGGCGGTAGACGTATGCTAAAGTAGGATGTTCCAACAACAAAAGTAGCCGGCGAGCTACGTCTCGCCGACGTTTCTGCAAAAAAAACTTTTCGTGACACGGCGGCGAGGCGTAGCTCGCCGGCTACAGAGAAGGCCCAAATTTCCATGTCGAGTATCAAACGTATTTTAGTCACGGGTGGCGCGGGCTTCATCGGCTCGCACTTGTGCGAACGATTAGTGGCAGGCAAACACGACGTGATCTGCCTCGACAACTTTTTCACCAGCCAAAAAACCAATGTCGAACATTTGCTCAGCAAGCCGAATTTCGAGCTGATCCGGCACGACATCACTCAGCCGATCTTTCTCGAAGTCGACGAGATTTTCAATCTTGCCTGTCCCGCCGCGCCTGGGCACTATCAGTACAACCCGATCAAAACGATGAAGACCTCGGTCCTCGGCGCGATTCATACGCTTGGCCTAGCCAAGCGATGCCGCGCCAAAGTCTTGCAAGCCTCGACCAGCGAAGTCTACGGCGATCCCGAAGTCCATCCTCAGCCCGAAAGTTATCGCGGCGCCGTCAACCCGGTCGGACCGCGATCCTGTTACGACGAAGGCAAGCGGGCCGCCGAGACGCTGTTTGCTGACTACCACCGTCACAACAACGTCGACGTCCGCATCGTGCGCATTTTCAACACTTACGGCCCACGAATGCACCCTTTCGACGGCCGTGTCGTCTCGAATTTTATCCGCCAAGCCTTGGCCGGCGAGGACATCACGATTTTTGGTGACGGCGAGCAAACCCGTTCGTTCTGCTACCTCAACGACCTCGTCGAGGGCATCGTCCGCATGATGAACGGCCCGTCCGATTTTATCGGCCCGATGAATTTGGGCAACCCAGGCGAGTTCACGATCCGCGAATTGGCCGAATTGGTAATCGAATTGACCGACTCGCGCTCAAAACTCGTCCAACGTCCCTTACCCGCCGACGATCCCACTCGCCGCCGCCCCGACATCTCGCTCGCCAAAGAAAAGTTCGACTGGGAGCCGCAAGTCGAGCTGCGCGAAGGGCTGATCAAAACGATCGACTGGTTCAAAACCATCAACCTCGAAGAATACCGAGCACCGACGCCGAATTATTGAAATGGCTAAATACGCGGTAACACTTCACGAAAAAAAGCCGCCGATGGACGCAGATAGACGCAGATTTTTGAACTCAGGTTGAGCATCTGCGCGGGTCGGCCTCTATCGGCGGCTTTTTCTTTTTTCGTGAACGGTTGCCAGAAATTGAACCACGACGACACGACGGGCACAACGCATGAGTAGACGATAGCTGGCTCGTCGTGCCCGTCGTGTCGTTGTGGTTTATTTTATCGCCGCTTGGTAAAAGGCTGAAATCCTTCTCTCAGGAGGCCATCAACCCTGCGTAGAGCAGGTCAAACGGCAAACCCCTTCGTGGTTCCCTCTTTTCACTTGGAATAAACAGCCTTCTCTCTTTTTGGAGTTAGCGCCAAAACCTCTTGGGAAGCGTCTTTTCTGCTAAAATAATAAAACGCTTAACTTTTCAAAAAAAATGGTTATCCTGCAGTTCCACAAAGGAGACTATCTCATGCGGTTCACTTTTCAATTTCTGTTTTGCGTTTTCTTGGGCGTCAGCTTTAATACTCAGATCGTGCGCGCCGCATTCATCCTCGACGATTTTGATGATTCGGCGCAGGTCGCAAGCCCCGAAATGGAAGGAATTCCTACCATTACTCAAAACGTCGGAGCACTGAATGCTCGTCGCAGGTTGGAAATTGACGCGTTGCAGGCAGACCCTATCGCGACGCTTGACGCAAGCATTACGGTCGAATCTCGCTTGACTGGAACTATGTCAGACTTAATGCCTTCGTTCGTTAATGGATCGCCCAGGGCAACTCTGCAATTATGGTATGACCAATTCCAGAGTGACTTTACTGGTAACGGTGTCAACAACACTCTTTTCATTGATGTGACTACTATTGAGGGCCCGACTCCACCAGCGTTTCTTCGGGTGTTAGTGCAAGAAGCAACTCATCCTAGGTCGTCATTTTTCACAGTAGTTTCCTCCTTGGAAGAGACGAGTACTCCGGTGGTTCTGGCTTTGCCTTTCGATTCGTTTGTGAGTCGGGGTGGAGGACTAGAGAGTGCAGATTTCAGGACAATTCGTCTGATTAAGATAGAATTTTTTGCCAATGGCTTCTTCGGGGAGCCAGAAGAATTAGGTTGGACAATTGAATTAGATAGCATCCGTGTGGGAGCAATACCTGAACCGACGGCATGGATGTTGGTGCTAGGCGGGATATTCTGGCAAGTCGGCGAGTCTCTTTTCCTGTTTTGGCCGTTACGTGTTTAGTCCTGTTCTTGAGTTCGCAGTCTGCCCAGGCCGCGATTATCCTTGACGATTTTGATGATCCGGCGGAGACGGTAAGTCCGGAGATGTTGAACGACACTATTTTTACTACTAATGTTGGGGGGCTATCAGCAACTCGGGAATTGAGAATCGCTGCCTCAACGTCTGGGGAAAGGGCCTCAATTGCCTCTCTTGATACCGGAGTTACCGTTCCAGGAGCGATGACGGCAAACCTTCAGAAAGTTGGGAGCGTTCAGGGTGGTGGCTCTCCGCTTTTTGCATTCCAATTCAACTACCTATTCTCCCCAACGGATGTCTCACAAGGGGGGACGAACGATGCTATTTTTCTTGATTTCGGTTCGATCAACGGAACAGAACCGCCTATATTTGTAAGGACGATCGTAACAGATGATGCCCACCGAACACGATTTGAAGCTAGGGTTTACAATCCACTCTCCAGTAGTAGCGCATTCACGATCACCATGCCCTTTTCAAGCTTTACTGTTCGCGGAGGATCTCCAGGCCTGCCAGACTTTACAACGTTCAAGCAGATGGATTTCGATTTTTTTTTCTTGCGTCCAAGTCTAGACATTCAATGGTCTGCTCGGTTGGAGAGGATACGTGTCGGGCGAATCCCCGAACCGACGACATGGATGCTGGTGCTAGGCGGGATATTCATTCTGGCAAGTCGGCGAGTCTCTTTTCCTGTTTTGGCCGTTACGTGTTTAGTCCTGTTCTTGAGTTCGCA
>JAADGD010000250.1 GCA_013152515.1 Planctomycetota bacterium | reverse complement strand
AATTTTTTCGTTTGGTCGGCGCTACCGCCATCTGTGGAGTTGGTCCAAGCCGAAGCGAAGATGCGACGGATCGAAAATTTGTCAGTGCCCGGCATCGCCCAGCCAAACAGTTCGCGTTGACCACCTTCAGCGATGATCGAGACTTGGTTGTGATAACGGCCCAAGTAGTCAACCGGCTCGACACTACGACGCCCCGAAAGCACCGAACCCGAAATGATCCGCGCGGGCTGTTGGTCGCTGACAGCAAATTGATTGGCAGTCAGCTCAGTAAGTGAAGCTCCCAATCGCGTTCGCAGCAGCCGCGGCTCGTCCACGACCGGTCCGGCGAGCGAAATGACTCGCTCGGTCCAAATTTTGCCTGTCAAAAAAAGATGCCCGACCGCAACCACGTCTTGATAGCCGATGTACCAGACCGACTTGTCTTGGCTCACGGGACGCAAAAAGTGAATGTGTGTTCCAGGCAGTCCGGCTGGGTGGGGGCCTTCGAAGGCGTGAAAAATCGCCGGTGTCGTGCCTTCGCCGGGGATACTGGCCCCCGCTTTTCGGCAGACTTGTGCATGGCCGTCGGTCAACGTGCTTAGCACTTCCAAACCGGCAATAAATTGGGCCGAGTAGTTTTTGAGGACGACCGCCGGGTCGGCAGCAAGCGGGTTGGTGTCGATCGCAGTGATGAACAGCGCCGAAGGCACCATGTCGAGCGCAGGGACTTTGCTAAAGGGTCGCGTGCGCAGGGCAGTCCACAATCCCGAGGCGACCAACTGCTGACAAACTTCTCGCCGGTCGAGTTTGGCGAGGTTGTGGTCGGGAAACGTCTTGAATTGTTCTTGTTGGCTGGTGTCGTCGTTTTTGCTGTCGTCGACTTCGATCACCAGCGATTCAAATTTGCGTTTAGCACCCCGGTTGATCGCCTTGACTAGGCCGGTCGCTGGAGCAGTGAATTGCACGCCAGGGGTCTTTTTGTCGGAGAAAACGACCTGCCCCAATTTGACCCGATCGCCTTCGGCAACCACCATCGTCGGTTTCATGCCGATGTAGTCGTCTCCTAGCAGCGCCACATACCGAACCACGGGTCCGTCGGAGACCTTCTGCTCGGGGTCTCCGCAGATCGGGAGATCGAGTCCTTTGGTGATACTGGTAATGCTAGTCATAGCTAACGGCGATTTCGCACGATTGGGGAGCGACGTGGGCCAGGGCGAGGATTGTGAATTTTTTCACAAACAGTCTCGCAAATCAATAACCTACTACCAGCATTGGGTTTGGGCAAGGGTGAATTCGGAGGGCGTGGCCCTCCGCCATCTTTACAACTTGCAAAAATATCGACCTTCAACAACACTGCCACCCATGTCTGCCATCAAAAAATCGCTGTCCGCCGCCCGCAAACTCTCGAAAGCTGTCGACAAGCTCCACTTCGACGAGCCGGTCACCCACATTTACAACCCGCTCAGCTACGCTTGGGCGATGCACGAACAATATCTCCGTGGCATGAATCCCGGCGGTTGCCGTGTATTGCTGCTCGGCATGAACCCAGGGCCGTGGGGGATGGCGCAGACTGGGGTGCCTTTTGGGCAAATTGCCGCCGTCCGCGATTGGCTCGGCATCGACGCGCCGATCAAGCAGCCTCAGCAGGAGCATCCCAAGCGACCAATCGAGGGGCTCGCCTGTGAGCGAAGCGAAGTTTCGGGGGAACGCCTCTGGGGACTTTTCCGCGAACGATTTGGTACCGCCGACGCATTTTTCGCCGAACACTTCGTCGCCAACTACTGCCCGTTAGTTTTCATGCAGGCGAGCGGAAAAAATCACACGCCCGATAAACTGCCAGCCGCCGAGCGCCAGCCGCTCGACGCGGTATGCGATGCTCACCTCCAATCGCTACTCGCCGCAACGCAGCCCGAGTGGGCCGTCGGCGTGGGCGTCTACGCCGAAAAATGTTTGCAACGCGTCGTCGGCGACGCAAAAGTCAAGGTCACACGGATCCTACACCCCAGCCCCGCTAGTCCCGCCGCCAACCGTGGCTGGGCCGAAGCCGCGACCGCAAAGTTGATCGAAGTGGGGATTTGGGAGTAAGCTGTTAATATAGGTTTCAGCCGGTGAATAACTTCCATTTTTGGCCGAAGGGCATCCATCACCGTAGTCTAGGAGTCTGCCCTGTTGTTTATACACAAGTCTCTTGTTTCGGCCCAAAAGCTAGCCATGCGGTAGCGAAATCGCACATTCTTCGGATGCCGCCCAGACAGTTTGCGGTCCGGGAGCTGGTTCGCTAGGTCGATTGTTGTAGCCTCCGAGACGGGTTAGCAGAGGCATAAACTCGGATAACGGCGGCGGAGTGTCTGGGCCGTTTTGGAGAAGAGGGGCTTCTTTCGTCGTGACCTTCCAAACGGACATCCACTCGCAATCCTCAAACACGGCATCGCAAGAATGAAGTCAGCAGGCGTAGGATGCTGCTCGGCTTCCGTGAAAATGTCATAGTAATGTCCGCCTCGCGGTCTGCGACGCTTACGATCTGCGTCGTAGGAGCTGTGCCGTAGGAATGCTGGCCTGCTAATTGCGATGCTAGGCGATAGCCGGTGAGCCAACGCAAGCTTTCCTTCTCTTCAATCGGCGTAACCGTTCACGCGAGGGAAAAAATTAGCCACGGATGAACCCAGCGCGGCCCGTAACCGCAACCAAAAAAGCATTAAACGCAGAGCCCGCAGAATCGCAGAGGGCCGCAGAGAGTTTGTTATGAGAACCATCGTAGAGAATCTATCGTCCGAGAGTTTCAGTGGCTCATACCCGAAACCGGGTTGATGGTTTGAGGAGCGTTTTGATGAGGGATTCGAAGAGGGCTGTGCCGCGTTTTCTAGCGTTGTGGATGAATTCAAAGAACGCCAGATACAAAGGCAGCTTCTCCTGAGAAATCCCCCGATGTGGACGAAGCCAACTTCGTAGGAGGGACCAAGCCCCTTCCATCGTGTTGACGTGGATTTCATGGAAGCCATCGCCGTCTTCGTCGCGAGCGTATTCCCCCTTGCTGTGGCAAACGGTTTGATGTTCGTAGCCCCATTCCACCAACCGACTGTAGATATCGTACTCGTCGGTGTAAACCATCGTGCCCGAAGCAATCACCGACTCGATGATCGGGCGAATCGTAGCCTGTTGAACGTTGGCCAGCATCCGCATCACGACCTGCCCGCCACGCTGAATCATGCCAAAAATCGGCGGCTTTTCTTTCTCCAGCGTGCCACGACCGCGTGCCCCTTTCAAACGTCGCCGTCGTCCTTTTCGACCTTTTTTTTCACCCCTTCCGGGTTCCCCTGGTGGCCGGCGACCACGTACACTTCGTCACATTCGACTTCGCCGCTTAAGGCGAGCGGCTCCTGGCGATCCACGATGCCTTGCCGTAATTGCGTGGTCATTTCCTGAGCCTGACTTGGCGATAAACTCAGTTCGTCCGCGATCTGCAAGTTCGACAGATTCAGCCCCATCAAATAGGAGCAAAGCATCCCTACTCGCAAGGGTTGATGGTGACCAGCGAACACCGTGTCGGTCAGGTCATCGAAGCATCTTGGACACGCCGAGCAACGATATCTTTGCCGCGGCATGGTTCGGTGCTATCATGGCCATTCTTGACGACATTCTGTTGGTCGCAATGCGGGCACCTAACGCCATCGGGCCAGCGCAGCTCACGCACCATTTCATAGCACTTGCCATCGTCTATCAATCGCTGAATCGAAATCGTCATCCTTGACCCCTTCGTGTTACCCAGTCGCCCTCCGTTACGCAGAATAACACCCAGGAGATTTCCGGGCCATGTCAACCCGGTTCCGGGTATGAGCCAACATTAAATCAACAACCTATCACGGGTGCGGTTCGGATTGAAACTGACAATTTGCATTCTACCACTCCGTCCACTCGGTCCGCAAAATCTCGCGCCGCCAGCCTGGCTCATGCACCGGCCAGCAACGAATCTGACTAATCCCCTCGGGCAACTTGCTCTCTTCATAGGCAGTGGCTTGGCCACTTTCAAACGCCGCTCGCCAAACGCTCGTTTCTGCTGGTGTCAAACTCGGCGGGCGACCTCCCGCGTTGCCCTCCACATTACACCGGCGCCATTGTAACGCTCCCTGATCAAATAGGGTCACAATCACCGGCGGTGCCATCTCCAGCATTCGACGAGCGATCAATTCGTGGCTCGCCGTCGAATACTTCTGCTTTAACTCGGGCAAGTCCCATCCGACCGCCTCGCCGTCCGACGCCAACCATTCGCGCGGCAACAACAGGCAACTCGCCAAATGGTTTGCCACTCGTTCGCGTCCCGCAAGTGGGATATCAACCAACGACACACCCATTCGCACAAAGACTCGCTGCGCGATCGACTCGCTCACTTCATGCGCCACTGCCCACTGCCGTCGCTCGGGCCGCGAATCGTCGGCCAGCAAAATTGTCCCCCGACCTGTCCTGCCCACTGCGCCTTTGCTCATGGGCCCCTTGCCCATTGCGCTCAGCCGAACAAACCTCGCCCGCACATCCATCGCTGAATCGCGTGCGACCACCAGCCCGAGTCGCTCGGCAATCGCCAGCGCATCAACCGGCGGCCGATACCACTCGACCTCTGCCAACACCTCGCGCGCCACGGTTTCGACCGTCGCGCTATACTGTTCCGCCGGAATTTCTGTGAGCATGGCTTCCGCCTCCTCAAAAGGACGCTTGCATCGAACATGTACGTACGTATACTAATTATGGCGGCAAGGAGATGCAAGCGGAAAAACTTTTTTTCTCGACCATTTTTTTCCTCAAAAGATTACCCAAAAAAAATGCCCCAAGCGAGCTGGCTCGTCCCCGAGCCCCGATGTGCCGATCATCACCACCTCATCACCGAGGTCGGGGACGACTCGGCCCGTTCTTACTCGTTTCCTTTGCCTCTCTCACTTTATCACACGAACGCACGGAAAAATCATGCAACTCCTCGACCCCAACCGCACTTCCTGGCACATCACCTTCGGCACTTATGGCACGCGTCTCCACGGCAGCCGCCGTCCCACCGTCGACAAACAGCACAACGAACTCGGCACTCCTTTTCTTCCCACAAATGCCAAACAAGAATCCCTAGTTCGCCAGAGCATGGTTTTTCCGCCACACTTTTTGGGCCAACAAGAGCGCCTGTTTATCGAACAGCACCTCCCCACAACCTGCGAACGCGGCGGATGGAGCTTCCGCATTGCCGCCGACTCAAGCGACCACGTCCACCTGCTCTGCGACATCGTGCCAGCGGTTCACGGCGAAAAAGTGCGACGCCTCGTCAAACGCTGGCTTGGTCAAGCCCTCAGCGAAAAATAGCCTCTCCCCAACGGCGCCCGCTGGTGGGCTATCCTAGGGGGTGTCTCGGCGGCGGCCCTAGCTAGTGTCTGTCCGGAAATCGCATTCCCCGGTATTCGCGTTGATTTTTCATAAAAAGCTCCTCGAAGAGGGAACCTCTTCTGAACGGTTGCGTATAAAACGCAGTGAAAACACCGAATC
>JAADGD010000051.1 GCA_013152515.1 Planctomycetota bacterium | reverse complement strand
ATGACAACTTAGCATATTTCGGGCGATAAATCAGAGGCGATTATTGGCCGGGTACGCCTCGCGATTCATTGAAAATTGCTAGTTGCCTGAGCAAAAGGTTCCTGACACCTTTTTACTCCGTTTATGGTACCCTGGTACCCGTTTATGGTACCCATCGGGGCGTGGATAAATCGAGTAGTTTGGTGCAGACCGTTTCCAAAGATCGAATCGCCCAGGCCATTGAGAATTATGACGACCGGCTAAAGCACGGTGAGGCAATTGGTCCTGGCTGGCTGCGAGAATGTATTGCTAGAGAAAAAGCATTTGATTTCAGGCAAGGCTACATCTCAAAGGCATCAAAAGCAGGCCCGCAAGGCTCACCAGTAGTAACGTAGAAGACTCGGGCACTGCGACCAGGGTCACCTCGCCTGTTGAGTACAGATTGGAGAGTTCCCAGGTGTAGGGACTCTCCACGGTGAACACGCCTGTTGGCACCACTCCTGTCCAGTCGAACAAGTCGAGCGTCCGCCCAACCTGGCTGGCCAGTTCGACGTCGACCGCGAAGTCGAGGCCCAGCGTCCCCCCCAACGATACCGGAATCCCCGCCTCAAACGAAATCGTCGAGCCCCAAGCGTCAGCCTCGAATCGCATTTGCAACACACCGCCAGTGTCTATGAGGAATTGCTGCTCGACGGTGATAGGAATCGGACCGGTAGGAGTAAACGCATCAGGATTGCCATCGTAGTCACGAACCAACAGCCTCTGACCGCCAGCGAGATCCAGGCCGTCGACTTTCCCGTCCGGCCTAATCAGATTCGTAACGATTGCGCTGCTGAAGCCCACGTTGATAGCCCCTCGCATATCAGCCCCCGTCAGATCCGAGCCAATCAGCTGAGTTCTTAAAAAACTCGCATTGGTGAGGTTCTGTCCGGCAAAGTCCCATCCACTCAGGTCGTTACTCCACAGGCGGATACCTGTCAAATCTTGAGCCTGGTAGCTGGCTGTCGAGTAGAGTTGGGACGCGGTAAAACCCCTGGCGGTGGTGTCAACAAATCTTGTCCCACGCACGTCCGCCCCGGTCAGGTCCGCATTGGTCAGCGTGGCACTGTCAAAACGCGCATTGGTGAGATTCGCCTGTCTGAGGTCCGCATTAGCCAGCGTGGCAGAGGCAAAATCCGCATAGGTGAGATTCTGTCCGGCAAAGTCCCAGCCACTCAGGTCGTTACTTCTCAGGTCGATACCCGTCAAATCTTGAGCCTGGTAGCTGGCTGTCGAGTAGAGATGGGACGCAGTAAAACCCTTGGAGGTGGTGCGTTGAAAGTCTGTCCTATGCACATCCGCCCCGGTCAGGTCCGCATTAGTCAGCGTGGCACGGTCAAAACTCGCATTGGTGAGATTCTGTCCGGCAAAGTCCCAACCGCTCAGGTCGTTAAAATCCAGGACGATACCCGTCAAATCTTGAGCCTGGTAGCTGGCTGTCGAGTAGAGTTGGGACGCGGTAAAATCACCGAAGGTGGTGCGTTCAAAGTTTGTCCCACGCACGTCCGCCCCGGTCAGGTCCGCATTGGTCAGCCTAGCACTGTCAAATTCCGAATTGGTGAGATTCGCCTGGCTGAGATCCGCATTGGTCAGCATTGCACTGTCAAAATCCGAATTGGTGAGATTCTGTCCGGAAAAGTCCCAGCCGCTCAGGTCGTTTTTCCACAGGTCGATACCCGTCAAATCTTGAGCCTGGTAGCTGGCTGTCGAGTAGAGTTGTGAGGCTGTAAAACCCTTGGAAGTGGTGACTCCAAAGTCCGCCCTGCGCACTTCTGCCCCTGTCAGGTCCGTATTGGTCAATGTGGCAGAGCGAAAATACGCGTTGGAAAGGTCTGCTTGACTGAGGTCCGCATTGGTCAGCGTGGCACGGTCAAAACTCGCATTGGTGAGATTCTGTCCGGCAAAGTCCCAGCCGCTCAGGTCGTTAAAATCCAGGCCGATACCCGTCAAATCTTGAGCCTGGTAGCTGGCTGTCGAGTAGAGTTGGGACGCGGTAAAATCACCGAAGGTGGTGCCACCAAAGTATGTCCCACGCACGTCCGCCCCGGTCAGGTCCGCATTGGTCAGCGTGGCACGGTCAAAAATCGCATTGGTGAGATTCGCCTGACTGAGGTCCGCATCGGTCAGCGTGGCCTCGTCAAAACTCGCATCGGTGAGATTCTGTCGGGTAAAGTTCCAGCCTCTCAGGTCGTTACTCCACAGGCGGATACCTGTCAAATCTTGAGCCTCGTAGCTGGCTGTCGAGTAGAGTTGGGACGCGGTAAAACCCCTAGCGGTGGTTTCACGAAAGGATGTCCCACGTACGTACGCCCCGGTCAGGTCCGCATTGGTCAGCCTGGCACTGCGAAAATACGCATCGGTAAGATTCGCCTGACTGAAGTCCACATTGGTCAGCGTGGCCGAGGAAAAATACGAATTGGTGAGATTCGCCTGACTGAGGTCCGCATTCGTCAGCGTGGCCTCTTGAAAATTCGTACTGGGGAGATTCTTGCCAATCAAGTAAGCCATCGTCAAGTCGAGTTGGAATAGTCTAGCACCCGGAAACGCATCGACCCCCTCGCCGTCAGGAACAAGATTGCTGCTCTGTTGTTTACCTTGTCCAGGGTCACCTGGATTAATGTACTCCCACTCGAAGATATCGGCCCGAGTGAACGTAGCGGTGCAAAGGACAAGAGATATGAGGGTGAAGGTAAGGAGAGTTTTATTCATGCCCATTTTTCACAAGAAAAGAATTAAAATGTTGACCATTTACAAGGAGAGAACAAACTTGGGGCACATAAACGGGGCACATAAACGGGACAGGTCTAATATTGGAGTTTTGGGGTAGACTTGCTGGGTCGTCCCCTGCGTCTCATCGTCGATTCCAACCCTAGTTTCTTCGCTGCATTTTTGACCCAGCTTTCGTTGCCATAGGGCTGGCCTTTGTTAACCGCGCGGCGAATCGCTTTTACTTCTGCCTCGGTTTGCGGCTCGTTAACAAACTCGCACCAACGACGCGATTGGGGCAAAGGCCAGCCACTGAGGAGTTGGCGATCGGCCGAAGTTCCATGTTCACGTCGCCAGAGGCTCGACCAGCACCAACTATCCGCCGATTCGACAAGGTTCGCCCGTAAAGCATTACGTTCAACATATCGCACGACCTGGTAAAAATAATCGTCCGCTTCAATAGGAAACGATTTGTAGCGACCTTGGTAAACGTGTCCCATTCCCACACGACGACGATTCACTTGCCAGTTACGAACGTGAGTGATCGTTAGTTTCTGCATGAAGGCGGCCAAGTCGCCATCCTTTTCAGGCCACAAAACGAAGTGCCAGTGATTGGGAAGCAGACAATAGGAACAGATCCGCATCGGGCAACTCAGCAGCGTTTTGGCAATCATTTCCTCAAAGGCTTCATAGTCTCGGTCTTTGTTAAACAGACGCATACGCCCTACACCACGGTTCAACACGTGAAAAACCATTCCACCAGGAGTGATACGAGCTGTTCTGGGCATAAACAAAGCATACACCAAGTTGCCTAGACTGCCAATATTAGACCTGTCCCGTTTATGGTATCGTTTATGGTATCCCGAGATCATTATTGTCGATAGCGGCGATTTCCAGGAAACCGCTTTCGCACTCAGGACACGCCCACCTTGGTCGTGATCGTGAAGCCAGTTCGTGATATTCACAATCTGCATCACGCTGTCGTCGAGATGATGGCGTAACGGTAGGGGGCTCCGCGACCTCCGTCAGTTTCTGCATGCCAAAACTCGCGTTGGTTTGATTCAACCGCTGTTAGATTGAGTTCTGACGAACTGCGTTCGGAGTTTTTATCGACGCAGGTTACCACGTAATTTTCACACAATAGGATTGTTAGACGGTGTCTTAATTTCCTGGGCGACAATTTAGTTGTGCTATGACGGTTTGTCTGCCCTCGCTCTGCGATCTGTCTGACTTTGGCTTACTGAGAACGTGTATGTCACTTACGGGTGAAAGCCATATTGAACCATCAATTTGATGCTGAGCTGTCTTTCGTCGTTTCAGCTGTCAGATTTCAGCTGTCAGGGGGTAAAATATTTCGAGTGAGAGCCTCTTTCCTTATTTTCAAGCGGTACGAGTATTTGGCACGCTGCAAATCAGCATTACTGGGATTTATCGGGAAGGTTCTTGCTGTCTGTAGTTAGGTCTGGTAAGGTGGGCGGCATGGGTAATAAATACTGGGCTATTCGCCCCTAATTTGGTCGATCTAACGTAAAGCCACCATGACTTAAACGCGCTTGGCTGCCTCCGGGCTGTTCTCGGTGTTGGATTCGTGACGGCTATTTTCGTCGTGACGCTCTAGTCAAGAGTATAAGGAGTAACTTGATGGTTTGGAGAAACTCGAATGCGATCGTGTCAATTATGATCGGACTGATGGGACTGGCTAACTTTTGTGGTTACGCCCGAGGTGGCGTGCTTTCGGGCCTACCCGCCATTTTTGGCCCCGGCGTGGCACAGGGCGTTCCCTCGGGCGAAACAGTGAATGTCAACAACGATAATGTTGGAACCGGCAATCCAAATCGAATCTCGCTGGTGGGCATCGATATCGTAGGACTCGATCCAATCGACATTAGTGTCTCCGTGGCCAATTCTCCTGGGGTGAGTGGAACAACCGAGTACTTCATTGAACTGGGTAGTGCGACAAACAGGACGGAAGCCGCTTGGAAAGGTTTCGTAATCGAACTTGGGAGTGGTATAGGGAGTGAATTCTTACGCCTCAGCGATCTTGCTATACCCGGTGTGAGCGGTTTGGACTTCGACACTCCAGATCGAGATCCCGCGGTTTCATCGCCAAGTTTTCTTAGCATTACACATGACGCCGATATACTCATTTTCTCAGAGGGCATTGTTGAGATTGGTGAATTCGCTAGTGGGCAGAATTTCTCGATCGACATTCCCG
Organism: Planctomycetota bacterium; assembly: GCA_013152515.1. Lineage (GTDB taxonomy): Bacteria > Planctomycetota > Planctomycetia > Pirellulales > Lacipirellulaceae > Bythopirellula. The sequence continues at coordinate 16,250 of JAADGD010000051.1, read as the reverse complement.
ACATTACGACGGCGTTCAAATCGACTTACGACTTTACGATTCGGTTGCAGGCTGTGCCTGTTCCAGAGGTAGAAGGAGATTTTGACCAAGATGGCGATGTCGACGGAGCAGATTTCTTGACTTGGCAACGCGAACCTAATCTGGGCAGTCTTACCGATTGGCGAACGAATTTTGGAAGTGGTGTTTTACAGGCAGGCAGCTCAGTTGCAGTACCTGAACCAACGAGAATGACATTACTGGTTGTGGCGGTGCTGCTTTGCGTTGTTGCTAGGGACGACAGGTCTTAAGAGCAAGGACTCCCAACGCGACCGCAGCCAGGTGTGGAAACAGATAGCCGAATCGATTGTAAATCGTTCTGCCTTTATTCAGTTGCGCCTCCACTACAAATTGCCCTTCGGTATTAGGTGGAACGTGCGTCACTAACTTTCCCGTCAGATCGATACAACACGATACGCCAGTCCCTGAGCATCGAATGAGCGTTCGGCGATTCTCCACCGACCGCAACGTAGCCAGTCGCAGGTGCTGATTTAATGCGAGGGAATCCTCAAAGGCAGACGCGTTGATTAGCGAAACGAGTAATTCTGCTCCGTTCGCCACGGAGCGCCGCGACATTTCTGCGACGATGTCTTCGTAACACAACAGTGCGCCGATCCGCACGCCACCGCTGGCTTGCAACGGGGCATCGCTCGTGCCCCAAGCGGCCTGCTTCGACAGTTGAGCCCAATCGTGAAGCTCTGGATACGTTTGTTCCAGAGGCATGTATTCACCGATCGGCATCAACTCTCGTTTATGGTACCGACCGCGGAATACGCCTTCCGTGTCAATAAGGTAGGCGGTTTGGTAGTAAGGCCCCGCCGCGCCGGCGCCTGGCTCAAACGTCTTGCCCCCCACCAACAGCCAGGTATTGAGTCCACGAGCCTGTTTCCAGTCGAGAAACGGCATGTGGGCGACCTTTATGTCCTTGCGGATATCATTCAGTCCTGCGACCGCCGACGAGTAGGAACCCAGGGTGGACTCGGGCCAAACTAAAAGATCGACCGGGGGAAATTGTTCCGACGCCACACGCATCTTTTTCATGGAGTCCACGTAAGACGGATCGACCTGGACCACGCCGACGCGAATCGTCTCTTTTCTATCTAGAGAGGCGTTAAGCGATGCTAGGCGAAACCAGCCGAAGGTCAGACACAGCACAACGAGTAGCAAGGGCACGCACGTCACGAGTCGAGCAGCGAAATCCTTGCGGCTCATTCGCACTCCGATGTCTAAACAAGCATAGACAAAGACGAAGCTCACTAGGTACATGCCACCTAATTCAGCAGCCTGAACCATGGGCGGAAAGTCAATCTGTGTGTGAGCGAACGACCAAGGAAAGACTCTTGGCCAGAACCGCTCCATCACGATCCAGCCACTGGCACAAGCCCAGCAGGGGATCGCTCGTTCGGCAGCCGACGCAGCAACTGAACTGATCACCGCAAAGGGGATGGCCTCCCAAGCGGCTATGGCCACGAACACTAACCAGGGCTTCAACAGCTGCTCGTCGCAGTCAAGCGTGATCGCCAGCATGTGCGGTGCCCATTGCAGGGCAACGATCATATAGATCAGTCCGAACAAAAAGCCAGCCGCGAAGGCCTTTCGGCGGCTCAGACCAGCCACTGCCGCGAACAAGAGAATCATTCCCAACCAAGCGGCCGCAAAGGCCTGCACGTAGAGCCAGCTTGCAGCCAACGCCAAGGCGCCCAGAAGAATTGCAGTGCCACGGAGAAAAATTAAGAGCATGTCAGCGGTACTGTGGATTTCGTACGGTCAAAAAAAACATTGCGGGCCGCAAAGAACGGCCCGCAACGCATTGTTAACTGTAATCGCCAACAATCAATAAAACACAACTCAATCAGTTAAGCGCCGTGTTGCCACCAGCAATAGTAGCGCTGACATTGACGGTCTGATTCTTGCCCACATTAAACGGTTGTGCTGTGCCAGTGCCAGTAACCAGTAAGCTCACGTCGCCAATGAATACAGCGGTAACAGTTTGGGAACCAGCTGGCACGTCGAACGAAGCGGTGTCACCGGGTTCGACAATTTGTCCTCCGGCAGCAAGGAAATTGGTCAAAGAGAAATTTCCACCCAAATCGCCCACGACAACTAGCAAGATGTTATCTCCTCCTCCGTCGTTCTTGACCACTATGGACCCATCATCCTTAGCACCGCCGCCGCCGCCACCAGCAAAGGCGTTCGCAGACATCATCCCGAAGACAGCACACACCACAAGCAAGTTCATCAAAGTTCTCATCGTCAAATCTCCATAAAAAGACAGAAAAAAGGGAGTCATCTCCCACATACAACACTCAACAGGTAGGCCTCTCCACCTGATCCTCAATCTTGGTGTTAATCGCTAGCAGCTCGCGTACAGAGGGCACCTATGACAGAATCCGCAACATCGCTAGACAAGAAGGACACCGATTGGTCAGCTCGCGCCGCATGTGCACCTCCTGGGTGATCACTGAAGATTCCACTTCTTTTACTATTGACCGTTCCGGAGTCATGAGAAATACAAATCGTACCGCTTGCCCAAAAACGGTCTTGCTCTGTTGATGTAACTGGCGACTCAGCTACAGCCAGGGTGTTGCTGAGGCCGTCAGTCACTTGCCCGAATTTGATTCCCTCCTCGAGCGAAAGGCAGGGGATGAGCACTCCGCGATTAAGAATCTTACCCAAGTCACCTAAACTTAACTCCGGCCCGCCCGATGTTGTGATCATCGCAGTGCCGTTGATTCCGCTGTAGTCCGATTCGCCGGAAAATATCTCTTCTGAGCTGGGGCATTGAAACAAGGCTAACTGCGTCTCGACAGCCTTCTTGTTTGCGGGAGCACCCCAAGGCAGGTGAAAGTCCAATGAACGAGAGAGAGTCGCCTGCTCCAAATAGGGCAGTGTATAGGCAGCCCAGGAATAACCGAGAACTGCCCCCTCTGGATCCACTTTCCCCGAGTTCCTTCCAGGGGGCAGCCGCATATGGCTGGCATGATAGTTTGCCAATGCGACAACTTGGTTGCGGAGGTTGTTCATACATTTTGTTCGTCGAGCCGACTCTCGTGCGCTCTGAACAGCCGGCAATAACAGACCCACCAACACGGACGTAATCGCAATTACAACTAGCAATTCCACCAAGGTGAAACCGCAAGAATGGAATCTGCGTGACATAGAGGTAACTCCACTGGTTTCGAGAAATTATTGCGTTTACGAGAAACACCATGTGGTTTAACGGCAATTCTGGCTCATTTCCTTGCGGCTTGCGGACTTTTTTTGCGGTGCCACGCAGGCATATGTTCTGCTAATCCTACCTAGTCTGTCAAGTAGTGTTTTAGATTTTGCTCAGTTTCCTTAAAAAATCTCGCATAGTACCTTTGTTGACTAGCATTTTTGGCATGGACTGAATTCAGCTTTTCTGTTTCCTCCCTGCCCTTCGCAGGAGTCCCTGTAACAGTCCACACGCCTACTCCGACAGCCCAAGATTGACGGATACCTGTCGGGACATTTTTCACGCCGCAACGACCGGCGCGTGCGTGTTGAGATGGCCACACACCAACGTGATGCGTTTTGCATCAGCAAGGGGCCATGTGCGCCGAGCGGACTCAATCAGCAAACCCAGACAAATTATCGGGCTCGCAGAGGAGAAACGCAGAGAAGAAACTCAGTGGAGAAAGCCAGAGGAAAGCAGCGAAAGAAATATTTGCGTTAGCTACGGTTTTAGGAACCCAGGCAAGGTTTCCTCAAGAATCTCGCGGATCGCTGTCCTGTCCTCGGGCGAAAGGTGGGCGAACTCGGGCGATTGATCCTCGCCGCTCAGGATTTCTTGCAATCGACCGTCGATGACCTCACGGATATTGTCCGGTAGTGCCGCAAACGCATCGCCGTAAATCAGGAAGCTGCAAGGATACTTGAACAACCGCGTGTTGAGATCAAACTGGCGAAGCGAGCGGCCCTGGCTGTCGTGTGGGCCGATCGATTCAAACTCGGCGGCGAAATCGGAAGTCCCTTCGATCGGCGAAGTTAGCCTAAATTCGCCAGAAAACAGCAAGTAACGCAGTAATTTTTCACTCGCCGAGGCCAAGCGTCGCTGGGAAACTTCGCTGCGATGGCCCTCCGGTCGATTGAGAACCTTGTTCCAAGTCGCGTCGTAATACTTCGTCTGGCGGGCTTCGTAGTTGGCATGGGTGATGAAATTGTGCATCTGGGCTTGATGTTCAAGCACCATCAACGCGACCATGTCGCTATGCTTGGTGAGATAATGGTCCGTGTTCAATCGCGACGCCAAGTCGGTGACGTTTGCCCCCAGTTCTGGGTCGATCGGTGGGTGGGCGTTTTTGCTGGCAATCATGTTGCCTCGATGTCTTAGCTTGCCATGCTTGCCGGTCACGTACCAACCACCAAACCGATCGTGAAAATCGGTGGTCTGATCGGTGGTGGTCGTCCCCAACTCGAAATGCGGATGGCCACTCTTTCCCGGATAAACCGAACGCACCAAATATCCTGGCACGTCCTGGGTCCGTCGGTTCTGGTGGCAGGTAAGACAGTCGTTGTCGCTGCGTCGGAACTTCGGCGTGTCAGACGGCTTTTGATCGAGTGCATAAAAAATGGCCCCTTGCTGAGAATCGACCGCCGACACCTCAAGGACGGCACCCGATTGCACCGAACCGATATACACTTCGTCGTTGAAATAAAGCACTCGTGGCGTACGGGGAGAGATTTTCGCCAGTTGCAAACTCGTTTTGGAAAAGACCAGCAACTGCGACGAACGAGGAATTTTTAGCAGATCCAACACCGACGGCAGCCAGCCATGCTGCTTGTCCCACTCTAGTTTGATCTCGCCAGAATCGATCTGTTGCTGCAGCCGCGCGATCGCGTCGTTGACTGGGGCGGTACTGTAGTTAATCGGCGGTTGATTGATATCGCTTTGGGCCAAAACTGGCGAAACCGCCAGCGTCAGTGCGACAACACCGTAGAAAAACTGCCAGACCGTGGACTTTAATGAGGCATACATTACCTACCATTCTTGCCCCCAGGAAACAGGATGTCAAGGTCCGAATATAGGGCATTGCGATCCAAGACCCCAGGATTCGCTAGCAGCTCCGAAAAATGCGGAAGATAATCAAGGAACCACAACGATACAATACACCCCACCCCCGTCGTGTCCGTTGTGCCGTTGTGGTTTATTTTTGGAGAAGAAAACGTGCGTTTCGCTATCGCTGCACGCACGCTACGGACTGTCCGTCAAAGCGCCACGGCCCTTCGCTCCCGACTACCGCGGCACATCACTAGCACGTAGCCTGACGGGACAAAATAGAGCGCCAAGATCGTCGCCCCGCTCACACCACCGGCAATCGACGTCGCCAACGGTGGCCAAAACCCTCCGCCACCGAGTATCAGCGGCAAGAAGCCTGCAATTGTCGTCAAGGTCGTCGCCAGGACATGCCGGGTCGACCGCAACACGACATCGCGTACTGCCGCCGGGTCGCCTTTGCTTGCCAACGGATCTTCGCGCAGTGCGGCCAACACGACGATCGAATCGTTGATCGCCACTCCAATCAGCCCCATCGTGCCGACGATGCCTAAAAAGCCAAACGGGTAGCCAAAGAGCGCCAGTGCCCCCAAGCTTAGCCCCACCGACAACACCGCCACCGCGCCGATCAAGCCTGCCATGCGAAAACTACTAAAGCTCAGCACCAACGTCGCGACCATCAGCACCATCAACAAACCAACGCTCGACAGCAGATTGCCAATCGCGTCGTCTCGCTTCGCCGCTTCGCCGCCATACTCAAAATAGTAGCCAGCGGGCATCGCAAACCCGCTCGCTGCCAAACGGGCTTGGAATTCGGTCGTCACCTCGGCAGGCAACACACCCGCAGTGATGAAGGCCTGCACTTCGTTCATTCGTACCGTGTTGAAATGCGGAATCACCGACACCTCCGGTTGCAAGACCACATGGGCCAGCGAAGCGAGCGACACTTGCTCGCGCAGCCCCTCCGACGTGGTTGTTGACAATAAGTCGAGGGCCGCGATTTCGCTCATCTGTCCACGCCTCGGATTGCTCACTCGGACTCGGACAGGTAGCTCCTCTGTCGCTTCGAGTACCGAGCCGCCGGTCGCACCTTCGAGCGTCGCGTTGAGCTGCTGGGCCATCATCATGTGATCCAAACCTGCTAGTCGGGCTTGCTCTTCGTCGACCTGGATCGCTAGCTTCGGCAGCGACTCAGCAAGACTCGCCGAGCTATGGACGACGTTGGGCGTTTGAGCCAACACGCCACGGATTTCCTCGCCCAGATTTCGCAAAATCGAAAGATCGGGGCCAAACAATCGCAGCTCGATCGGTGCCGAAAACGGCGGACCTTGCTCTAGTTGCCGCACCAAAAACTGGGCGTCTGGAAACGCTGCCGTCAGCTCAACCTGCAACTCACGGATCAATTTCTCAACGCCTTGGGCCGTCTCCAACTGCACCAGAGCCTGCGCATATTGGGGCGTATCGGACCGGTTGACCAGCATGTTGTAATAAAACGGTGGAGCACTTTCGCCGACAAACCACTCCACCTCAGTCACTTCTGCATGCGCCATTAGCAAATCCCGCGCTGCTTGCGCCACCTTGGTCGTGTAGCCAATCGACGTTTGCGTAGGCAGTGTCAACTGAATCTGAAACTGGTTACGATCTGCCGGCGGGAAAAACTGCTCGGTCAAAGTGGTCGCCGCCAGGAAACCTGCGACAGGCAACGTCAAGCCGATTCCAATGCCTAGCAAGGGTCGATGAAATACCCAATCGAGCGTGCCGCGATAGCGCTCGGTCATCGCGTCGTTCGAAAAACCATCGTTCCACCAATGTTGTTTGCTGCTGCTTGGTTCACGAGGGTCGAGATGACGCGAGTCAAGCAAGGCAAAGAGCGCAGGTGTCACGGTCATCGCCAACAACAGCGAACTCGACACGGCAAGAATCACACTGATTGCAATCGAGCCCACAAACTCGCCCGCCGGGCCCGGCATCAACGCAATCGGAGCAAACGACAGCGCCGTCGTCACGGTCGAACCAAACAGCGGCACCGCCAGATGACGCACACTTTTTCCAACAGCTTCTCGTCGCAAGGCTCCGGCCGCGATACGTTTGCGTACTTCGTCGACCATCACGATCGCATTATCAATGAGCAACCCCAACGCAATAATTAACCCCGTGATCGACATCTGGTGCATCGGTATCCCCAGCCCGCGCATCCCCGCCAAGACCATCAGCGAGGCGAGTGGCAACGCGGCACCGACCACCACGGCACTCCGCCAGCCCATCATGAACCAAACCACACCGATGACGGCTAAAGCTCCCAGCAACAAATTGCCCAACAGAGTCGCGAGACGAGTTTCGACATACTGATTTTGCTCGAAAATAATTTTAAGCCTGATTCCTGCGGGCAAGTCCGAGGCGAAACTGGCAAGCGTGGCTTGCAGGTCGTCTGTCCAATGGTCAACCCGTATGTCGCTTTGTACGAGCGAACCCAGCACAATCGCCGTTTTGCCACCGACTAGTGCTAAGCCACGCTGCGGCAGAGCAATACCTTTAGAAACCTGAGCGACGTCGCCCAACGCGACAAACTGTGCACCGCTCACACGTCCGACGACGATTGGCAGCCGACGTATTCGTTCCAATGTTTGTAGCTCGGTATCGACCTCCATGATGAGATTGCCTTGTTCCGATCGCAACAAGCCGGCAGAAACCTTCGCGTCGCTCGCCTGCAGTTGCTGGGCAACCTCGCTGACCGTTAGCCCGAGCGTCGCAAGTTCGTCTTGCTTAATCTCGACCAAGATTTCTTCCTGTGGGTCGCCAAACGTGTCGACATCGCGCGTGCCACGGATCGCCCGCAGCCGATCTTCTAGTGACTCTGCCTGACGACGGAGAATGGCGTAGTTGGGCGTTGCAGGATTGGGCTCTGCATGATTGGGCTTTGGCGGAAGGTCCCAAACCAACGCGACAATCGACGCATAGGCGGCCACTTCCAACATCTCAAAGTCGGGATCGAGAACCGCCACCGGCAACAACGGCTGGGCATCGTCGATCTTGTCCCGCATTCGCGACCAGACCTGCTCGACCTCGTAGACATGGTCTTTCAGCTCAATTGATATCATCGAAATTCCACTGCTACTCGCCGAACGCATCTCCTTGATCTCTTCGATCTCTTGCAGTTTTTCTTCTAGCTTTTCGGTCACCAGCGCCTCGACTCGCTCGGCACTTGCGCCCGGGTACAACGTATTGATCATCGCAAAACGCCGCGTCAGCAACGGATCTTCCATCCTTGGCAACAAATAGAACGACGACAAACCAGCCACCAAGATGAGACTAATCGAGAGGACCAACAAGCGGCGATTATCGAAAAATAAACTGGACATAAAGGGAACCCAAAAAATTGCGAAATGCAACGCGCAAAACTCCGAACCGCGCCCGTAAGGAAGCGTTCTTCCAAGTGTCTAGCTCAACGGAACGCTTCCTTACGGGCGCGGTTCAGTGAAAAGCCTCTCAAGGCTCTGCACGTACTCCTCACTTCGATCTGCGCTCACACGCTGCCCCGCCACCACACGGTGTGTCCCGCTCGCAATCACCGCATCGCCCGCTTGCAACGTGCCGCGAACAAACGAAGCGGTACCTACCGTGTCGAGTACCTCAACGTCGCAACGGCCCACAAAGTCGTCTTGCACCACAAAAAGCGACCATAATCCGCGCGTTCCGCGCGTCAACGCCGTCGTCGGTACCCAAAAACCTGACTCGTCCACCTGCTCGGTCACCGCTAGGCGAACGACTTGTCCCGGCAGCACGGTTTGCAAGCCCGGTTGCAAACATAAGATCACATTCCGCGTGCGCGAGGTTTGCTGAACGTCCGGCGCAAGCGATTGGACGGTCGCCATGATCGGCTTGCCGGCAATCATCAACTCATGCTCCTCGCCAACTTGCAAAGCCAACGCTGCCCTCGGTGGCAGGCCAATCCACGCTTCGAGATTCGTGTCGTCAATCACTTCCAACACGGGCGTCCCCGACGAGAGGATACTGCCTTCGTCCACAAAACGCCGCGATACCCGACCAGCAAATGGCGCCACGAGCTTGGTATCTTCCAGGTCGTGGACCAAGTCGGTCATTTGTGCATCAAGCTGGCCGAGGCGGGCGCGCTGGGCCGCAATTTTTTCGACACGCGTACCGGCCAACAGTTCGTCAAGCTGTCGCTTCACCACATCGACCCGCGCGGCCGCCGCTTGGTAGTCGTAGACAAAAGTCTCGTATTCCTCGCGCGATACCGAAGCCGATCGCACCAACTGCTTGCGACGTTCCAACTGCCCCGCGAGCACTCGACGTTGCGACTCTTGGGCTAGCAACTCGGCACGCTTCGCAGCGATCGTCTCCTGACGCGGACCGGCAACCAACTCTTCAAGAATGGCCTTCGCTTCGGCAACCTGTGCCTCGATCACCGCGCGAGCAGCACGTATGTGTCGTGCGTCGAGCCGACCGAGCGATTGCCCCGCCTCGACGACCTGCCCCTCGTCGACCAACAGCTCCAATAACTCACCACCTCGTTGAAAACTGAGTTGGCTGCGGCGCGATTCGCGCAAGAGACCCGTGTAAGAACGCTCGCGGGCGTAGCTCTCAACTCGCTTCGCAACAAACGTCGTCACAGGCAAAGTGGCGGCCAGCTCGGCGGGCTGCGACTCGGCTGCGGCAGGAATCGAGCGCCATTGTTGCGCGGCTACCCCAAACACAGCCAGCATCACCAGAACAACTCCCAACCTAAGTAAGCGTTTCGTCAATTTCTGACGATCCGTCAACTCCTTGGTAAAAAAAGGGGCGTCACCCGCATTTTCCACTACCCCATCCTCTACCTCTACGATCGATCCGTCCCCTACGATCGAAGGATCAACGGTCGTTGCTTCAGCCATTTCCAAACACCTCGCGTTTTACCTGATCAAAAGTTTCGTTGAAATCGTGCTCGCTAGATAAAGGACGCCACCGGTAGCCATCCAACATAAAATTCTGGCTCTGTCGCAAGGCAGCAATCGGATCGGCAATCCCAATCTCTTCTAGCGCTTCGCTGCTGGTGATAATCGTGTAGGCACCAAAATTAAGCGACCACAGCCCAAACACCAAATCCTCCACCGATCGACCCGCAGGCAATTCCAAATCGCCTTGAGCCAACGCCTCGCGGACAACCCCGCTAACGATCGCCATGCAGCGACCTTCGCACACTTGCATAAATTGCCGTCGCTCTTCGCTCGTCTTCTCCCAAATCGAGGACGACCGCACAATTTGCTCCACAGAAAAATGCTGCGGATAGCGTTCCACAAATTCTTCGGCCGCCGCCCCAATCGCCGCCATCCGATCGCGCGAAGTCTCGGCCCCCGACCAAGTCGCCGCCGCTTCGAACATCTCCAGCCGTTTTTCTAACGCTTCGTTCGCCAGCGCCAGGATAATCTCTTCTTTATTGCAAAAGTGCTGATAGATCGTCCCCTTCGAGTACTCCATCTCCGCGGCAATGCGGTCCATACTCAAACCGAGATACCCGACCTCGCGCAACATCGTCCGCGCCAGCTCCAGGATTTTTTCCTCTCGCTCCTGCCTTTCGCGTTCTTTTCTGGTGATTTTTTGATCGAGAGTAGCCATGACGTCTCCATTATTGACAAGTCGTCACTTTTTGACAAGAGGTAAACAAAATTCTCCATGCAAGCACCCATTAACCGCGATGCAACGCATCGCCGGAAAGCCCCCACCCAGCAGTTTGTTAGGTCGCTACCCGGCGATCTGTTAGATCGCGGTTATTTATGCGGTTATTCCCTTGCCTTCAAAATAGTGTATTGCTGCACCAATGCACATGTCCGCCCCACTCATCCCTTTCGAGATTCAGTGCCGATCTATCGGCAGCTTATCGACCAAGTCCACGCTCTCATCGCCGGTGGCCGCCTGCGCGAAGGCGACCTCTTGCCAAGCGTCCGCAACGTCGCTGCCGCCGCAGCTGTCAATCCGATGACTGTCAGCAAAGCGTATTCACGGCTCGAAGCCGAAGGGATCGTCGAGCGGCTACGAGGACAGGGGATGCGTGTACTCAAACCCCAAGCCATCGGCACACTCGCCGAGCGCCAACAGCAATTCCGTCAACTCGTCGAGCCAGCACTCCACCGCGCCCAACAACTGGGACTCAGCGAATCCGAAGTACGCAACGTCCTCGACACCCTGATTGACGCCGTCAGCCACGATGATCGCCCTGCTTTTTGACGCCGTCGGCCACGACGATCGCCCTGCTAACACCTCCCCACCCCCAACAGACCCATGATCCAAATCGACCAACTCAAAAAAAACTTCGATGGCAAAAAAGTCCTTCGCGGCGTCGACCTCGAAGTCCCCCCGGGCACCGTCCTCGGTCTGCTCGGCCAAAACGGTAGCGGCAAATCAACGCTCATCAAATGCGCCCTCGGCCTGCTACGCGTCACCGACGGAACCGCCACGATCTGCGGCGACGACGCCTGGAATCTCTCCGCCGAAACCAAGGCGCGCCTCGGCTATGTGCCGCAAGAGGTCGTCAGCTATCCGTGGATGCGCGTCCGGCAAGTGATCGCCTACACCGCCGCCTTTTATCCGACCTGGAACTCGGCACTCGTCGACAAACTTTGCCAGCGTTGGCAACTACCACTCGAAGACCGCGTCGGCCCGCTCTCGGTCGGCCAACTCCAAACGCTCGGCATCGTACTCGCCCTCGGCCACGAGCCCGACCTGCTGATCCTCGACGAGCCAGTCGCCAGCCTCGACCCCAATGCCCGGCGAGAATTTTTGCGCACGCTACTAGAAATCGTCGACCAATCGCAGCGTACCATCCTGTTTTCAACGCACATCACCAGCGACCTCGAGCGCATCGCCAGCCGCGTAGCCATCCTGCGCAACGGCAAAATCGCCTTCCACGGCGAACTCGACGAGCTGAAAGAAAGCGTCAAACGCCTCCGCCTCACCGCCCGCGAAGACCTCCCCAACTCCTTCGCCGTCCCCCACGCCCTGCAATGCGAAGTCAGCGGCCCGACCGCCACCCTCACCATCGATAATTTTAACGAGCAGCTCGTCGAGCAACTACGCACGACCTACAACGCCGACATCACCGTCCACGACCTCAACCTCGAAGAAATTTTCATCGAGATACACCGGAGGGGAAATGACGAATGACGAATGATGAATGATGAAAGGAAGCGTTTACACCACAACTCCGAACCGTCCCGGCGCGCCGGGATAAGGAAGCGTCCGTTTGAGCTGGAATCCTGCTTCAACGCTTCCTCATCCCGGCGCGCCGGGACGGTTCGGACCTTGCCACACTACACAAAACACTAGCACTCACTACACACTCATGCTCCAACAACTAAAACAAGTCGGCCTCACCTACGTAACCCGTCCTCGGATGTGGTGGTGGGCAGCGTTCGTAAGCTTTTTCTTTGAGCTGGGGATTCCCCTCACCTGGGACAGCGGACGAAACCCCGATAGTCAATCACAATCCTTTGTGTTTCTCTTCTTTTGTTTATATAGCTCCGTTCTACCGTTCATTTATCTACAGGATCATACGACTTGGCAATTCAATCACTCACGCGCTCGACTTGTGCCAAATTTTAATCGAGCACATCTCACTTTCACTGCTTTCGTTCTTTTCTTTTCGCTCGTGGCAGTCCCGACACTATTCGGCATAACGACAGGTGGATCGACCCTAGTTCTCATGGCGGGCACTGCGTTGGTAATTTCCGTTTGGTCTCGTGAAAGCCAGGTGCTTCGAATAGCACTTATTTCCTTGCTGTTTTTCCATGAAAACCCTTGGATTGCTTGGCTATTGAATGCCTCCGACGGTAGTAATACACCAGTACTCTTGTTGCTACTTCTAGCCTCTTGGGCGGCAATCGGTTGGTGGCTCTGCTGCCTTGGCAGTCGACACGAAGAACAATCTGATTACGACCTACACAACTACGCAGACAGTAACCAGGGGAAGTCGCGTACCTTTCGCATGGCCGCAGATCGTAAGCAAAGCGAAGAGTACTCCCGCGGCCGTTTCAAAGTCTGGCAACTCGACCGAGGCATTGAACACGTTTTGGCAAAGGGCCGTACTTCGCCTAAATGGCGATTGCTCTGTTTAGGGAATCGCCCAAATAAAGCCAGCTCCCTAAGACTTTTGGGTATTTTTGACTTGATGTTGGTTTGTGTGCTCTTTTTCGTATACCGTGAACACGGCACCGTGAGTGGAAATCGAATCGCCGAACTTTTGCACTCGATGACTTACGGACTATGGCTACTGACGTTCCTCGGGGCTGCCTTCTACGGAATGCAGCTAGCCGAACGGGCACCTTATATGGTCAGCGAATCGCTATTCCCACTTTCCAAAAAACAATACTTCAGCGACCTGCTCCGAGGACTTGCCACGACTGCCGTCCAGCAATGGGCGATTGTCCATATAGCCATTGGCGTGCTACTTTTCCTTCCCCTTTCGACCGAGTACCCACCTCCATCAATCAACACCTGCTTGAGCTATCTCTGGATCTCGCTGGCCAGTCTGGCATTTACGTGCTCTTTTGTCACGTTACTCTCATGCACCATGCGAGGGCTAATCGGTGCGATCATCGTTGCCGTCGTCTGTGCTACCACAACAGGCATTCTTTTTTTCACATGGCTCGGACAGCGAGAAACGGCAGGAGACGCCCCATTCGTTCTGGCCGCGGCAGGGTTGATGGCTGTGTCATGGTACTTTACTATCGGCGCACGAAAAGAATGGGCAAACATAGAGGTGGGAGATACCCGCGAAGAATGATGGCCTAAATCCCCATTCGCCAGCCAACCGCCCGCTGTGTAGAATGCTGGTCATGTCCGCGCCTCAGCAAGAACACACTGAACAACCAGTTGGCCAGTCAAAACCTGCTTTGAGAATTAGCCTCAAGTGGCTGCTCATTGGATTCACTTTTTTTGGTGCTGCACTTGGATTGTTGGCACGGTCGCTCTTCCATAGCCCCGATGTCTTTCGCTTGGTGGTGGGGCTACTAGCAACCGCAGTTCCTTTTTTGTTGGCCGTTGGAACCATTATTCGGCTTGGCTATCGAAGCCACCAGAAGCGACTGTTGGCATGGGGTTGGTTGCTGGCATTGGCACCGGTTTGTGGATTTCTCGTGCTGTTTATCGCGAACAAGTACATCGGCACGGCACCCGGCGGGATTGGCATACTCAGCAATGCAATACTTATCAACCAGCGATTGCCCCAACAGATAGACGGGCCTTGGGTCTGGCGAGAACTTTCGCGCCGTGGGAAAAACAACTCACTCTCGCAATCTGAAGTCGATAGTGCCATCCGCAAGCTCATTGCGCACATGAAAAAAACTAAGCCACAAGGCTGGAACAGCCCGCTACCCTGGTCTGACAACTTTTTGAAGGACGCCAACGCGGGCAAACTCATTTCTGATCCGGTAGTCATCGATCTGTGCGATGCCTTTTACGGAAACCAACTTCAAATCGAGCGAATTACGCGATTGCGAGAAGGAGAGTCGACTTTGCAATTGTCCGTCTCCTTTGGGAATCCTTGGAGTGACAACTCGGGATTGCCCGCTCATTTGTTGTGGACGGTAAGTCAGGTACTCATTGATGGCAAGTCCGTCCAAATCGAACAGCCTCGTCATTTTGGTCAACAATGGAATGGCAACTATCGCGGCCTATTTGATGCCGGAGATCATGAATTGACCGTTGAACTCGACTGTGCCTACGTCGACACCGACAAACTGCTTGGCATTCGCTCGGGTGCGAATGAATCTTTCCGCTGGCCGAAGCAAACTCGCAAGAAGTGGAAACAGACGGTTAAAACCACTTTCAAGGTCTTCGCTGCCGCAGACACGCTGGTCGCACTTTCGACCGATCCCAAGGAAGACCCGACAGCCTCACGTGCCATCCAAATCGAACGATTTGTCATTTTGCCTGGTCGAAACGAAAACAAAAAAGCCTTACTGATTGTTCGATGTAGCGAAAACATTGCTACGCCGCTCTCTTTCGACATTAGCGCGACGCTTGGCAATCAAAAGCTAGAGCTAGGAAGTTTCTTTAAGGCACACCTAGAAAATCGTTCCATCAGCAGTGGCAATGAATTAACATCGCGCGTCGAGAATCTCAACAACACGGTCACCACTGCTGATGTACTACTGACTCCAAACCCCAAACATGTCGAGGACATTGACGGAGTTGAAAAAATCTGGGGGAAGCCGATCTTGTTCCGTAATGTTGCTGTCGAACGTCTCGATTTGGAAACGGTTGACGACGACCGAAGCGATGACAATACTCATGCGAAATAAGCGGCGTTTTTGCTCACAAAAACTTCTTCAACTCCTCTTCCGCCTTTGCATAGTACTCGGCGTCATCGAAGTTCGTTTCGAATCTCCGCCAAAATATCTGCCACGCCGTGTTCTTCCGCTAGGTCGAGAAGCAACGCCTCCTCGATCGGTTCCGGATCGAGTAGCATTCCCATGACATCTTGCCGGCTCTTACCGCTCCCTGCTTTGATCCATAGTAGTTTGGAAACAATCGCGTCGTACTTCGAGGCGATCGGGACAGAGACACTCGGGAAAAGTTCGATGGTGACGCTGCGCTGAAACTCACCTCGGACACTACCGCCCACATGAAAGTCGACTTTGAGAAATGTTTCTTGATCCAAGCCTTGAAAAAGTCGCTCGTTCGAGACGGCATCTTCCATCGCCTCAAGATCAACTAGAAAATGAGGCACCAATATCTGGATCAACGCGGCGACATCCTCCTGCTTCATCGCAACAACAAAATCGATGTCCTGCGTTAAACGCGGCTCGCCGTAATAGCTAGAAACCAACCCACCCGTCAGGTGATAAGGAATCCCCACCTGTTGAAGTGCTTGAATTGCTCGCTGAAGAGTGGTGATGAAGTCCGACTGATTCATAAATCTTATTCGCGAAGGAGCGTTTGGACATCCGGATCGCGACGGTAAAGCTGCATAGCAATCTGTCGATTCAATTCCTGCCCCTCGGCATCAGGGTGCGTACGTCGTATTTTGCTGGCAATCATCATCGTTACGCTGTCGAATAACGCAAGCGTTCGGGCAACTCGTTCTTGGCCACTCATCGAAGCGATGTGTTTCCAGTACGCTTGCTCGATACTATTCATGGGATTTGCTTGGGTTAGGACCACCCATCCATCTTATCACATCTCGTGTAAAACGGCATGTCGG
>JAADGD010000211.1:5014-5482 GCA_013152515.1 Planctomycetota bacterium | reverse complement strand
TGTCTCCACGGGCTTCAAGATTGGGAGTACTTTTTTCGACCTAAGTCCAATTCTGTTCTGGTATTAGCATCGTTTGCTATGACGGATTTTGCACCTTTGTATGGTTTCACCCGTGACTCCGTGGTTTTTTTCTAGCTGGAAGTTTTGGGATAGGTTCTAAACAAGCGCCGCTTCGCGCTGTGGCGCGACGCAGGTCTCGTAAAACTGCTCGATATCGGCTTCGGGACCCATGACGATCACCACATCGCCACCGCGAAGGTTTTCGTCGTCTTTAGGGTTGAAGACGGTCTCGCCGTCAGGCCGCCTGATGGCGACGATCATGAGTTGCTCTTGCTTCGCTTCGGCTTCGCGGACCGTGCGGCCAGTGTAGGGGCTATCGGCGGTGAACTTGAATTCTTCGAGTTCCGCGTTGAGGCCCGACTCGTGACCGACGCAACGTAGCAGGTCGGAAGCTTCGGGGCGGATGAT
>JAADGD010000211.1:0-4970 GCA_013152515.1 Planctomycetota bacterium | reverse complement strand
GCGCCAGCTTGTAGCAACTTTTTCTCTGTCCGCGGATGCTCGCCACGAGCGATGATCGTAATGTCGGGGTTCATATTGCGCACGGTTAGCGTGAGGAACACGTTATCGGGATCGCTTTGGATGCCAAACACAATGGTCGAAGCACGGTCGAGGCCAGCGGAGCAAAGCACTTCTTCGTCGGTGGCGTCGGCTTCGAGGCAAAGGTACCCGTGGGTTTTCGCTTCGGCAATGGTTTCGGTGCAAGGATCGATGACAATGAAAGACAAACCGTGCCGTGCTAGCCGATGGGCCAGATTTTGCCCAATGCGACCAAAACCGCAAATGATGACATGATCCTTGAGTTTGCTAATTTCCTTCTTCATCCGTTTTGCTCCCATCGCTTGGTCGAGTTGGCCCTCGACGATTGCTTGAATAAACATACCCAGGGTATAGGCCATCGTGAGCATTCCAACCAGGATCACGACGATGGAAAGAAACTGCCTTGTTTCGGGGACTTCGTCACCCACGCTCTGCGAGTAGCCAACGCCCGCGATCGTGATGACTGTCCAGTAGATCGATTCCAATAGCGGTTTCTTGAACAGCCAGTGGAACGAGAGAATTGACCAGACAAAGACGCAACCCAACACCAAGGCACCGCGTCGAGCTCGTCTGAGGGCTTCGTTCATTTGAGTGGCCGGTGGTGGGTGGCTGGTACTTAACGACTCTTGCCACCAAAACCACCCCCACTCACGTGTGATAGTCGGCGTTGAGGCGTACGTACTCGGCGGTGAGATCGGTGGTCCAAAAGCGTGCTGAGGCTGTTCCTTCGTCCAGCAGTAGCACAATCCCGGTATCGCGGTCTGCCTGGATTGACTCCGAAACAGCCGCCGCGTCGAAACCGACCGGGGCACCTTTTTCGTACAGCAACATGCCATTGACGAGTAGGCTGACCTGGGCGGGGTCAAACGCTATACCAGCGTAGCCCGCTGCAGAGACAATGCGGCCCCAATTCGGGTCGGCTCCAGCCACGGCGGTCTTCACTAGCGGACTGTCTGCGATAGTCTTGGCGATTGTGACGGCGTCCGGGCGGGTTTTGCAGCCGTGGACCTCGACGGTAATCAAATGCGTGGCCCCTTCGCCGTCGGTGGGGATCGATTGCGCTAGGTCTTCGCAGACCTCGACCAGCGTCGCCTGAAACTTGGCTAAATCGCTGCCCGCCAGCACTTTTCCTCCAGCGGCCCCGTTGGCCAACAGCAACACGGTATCGCTGGTGCTGGTGTGCCCGTCGACGCTGATGCAGTTGAACGATTCATCGACAGCATCCTTCAAACCTACTTGGGCTGCTTCGACGGTGATCGCCGCGTCGGTCATAATCACCGCCAGCATGGTCGCCATATTGGGACCGATCATCGCCGCTCCTTTGGCGATGCCGGTAACCTGCACTTCGCCGCTGTCTAGCTGAATGGCTCGGCTGCGAATTTTGTGCGTGGTGTCGGTGGTCATCATCCCCCGCGCCGCGTCAATCAGAGCCTGTTCGCTTTCCGACAACACAGCAGCGACAGCGGCGATCCCCGGGTTGATCTTGTCCATCGGCAACATTTCGCCGATCACGCCGGTCGACATGACGAGCACGTCTGTTTGCATCAGATCGCAAGCGTCGGCCGTTCGTTGAGCCATTTCCAGCGCATCGCGCATCCCCTGTTCGCCCGTACAAGCATTGGCCACGCCCGAGTTAATCACAACAGCCTGTATCGATTCACTCGGCGTTCGCTGGCGATTCAACTCGACCGGCGCACCACAAACAACGTTCTGCGTGTAGACACCCGCCGCCACTGCTGGTCGATCAGAAACAATCAACGACAGATCGAGCTTGCTAGTGTTACGTTTCACGCCAGAGTAGATACCCGCGGCGCGAAAACCTTGAGGAAGTTTGTGAGGCATGCTGTTGGAGTTAGAGGTTGAAGGTGAGTGCAAGGTCCCCCCTCCCTTTTTGGGGAGGGGTTAGTACTACTGCGCTAAGTAAAAAGCTAAAGACCACGGATAGCACTGATATTCACTGATGAAGCCTTGCTGAAAGGAATGGATGTTGTTGACCAGTTCAATGCCCCAGCAGCAAACCTGCCAAAAGTCTCCAAAATCAGTGGTATCCGTGCAATCCGTGGTTTTTGACTTAGCGCTGTAGTATAGGGGAGGGAGTAAATCATCGAGTCGTTCAAAACCCTCCCCTAGCCCCTCCCTAAAGAGGGAGGGGGACTAAATTTCTCTACAAAAGTGCCGTCGTCTCAGGGAAATCATACATCAAATTAAAATTCTGCACCGCTGCCCCCGACGCGCCCTTGATCAGGTTGTCGATCGCTCCGAAGACGACCGCCTTGTCGCCGACTTGACGGACGGTGACGTCGCAAAAGTTGGTGTTGGCGACCTGCTTGGTGCCGGGCAAACCTTCGATCACGCGCACAAAGGGTTCGTCGGCGTAATAGTCCTGCAAAATTTCCAGTAGTGTCTCGGTCGACCATTCAGCGGTAATATCAGCATAGGCCGTAATCAGTTCGCCTCGGTCCATCGGTATGAGGTGCGGCGTGAAGACGACATTCGTTTCGACGGCGGCCCATTTGCTGAGAATAAGATCAATCTCCGGCGTATGGCGGTGCTCGCCGACGCCGTAGGGCGTTAGGTTTTCGTTGGCTTCTGGGAAATGGAGATTCGCTTTTGGCGAACGACCGGCGCCGGTAACCCCGCTTTTGGCATCAATGACAATTCCGCGCGGCGCAATGGCGCCCGCTTTCAGCAGCGGTGCCAACGCCAAAATGGCCGCTGTCGGATAGCAGCCTGGATTGGCGACTAAGTGGGCGCCTCGGATCGATTCTCGAAACAGCTCGGGCAGACCGTAGACTGTTTTGGGCATGCGGTCGGGGTCGGGGTGCTCGACCTGATACCACTTGGTGTAGACCTGCGGATCGTCCAAACGATAGTCGGCACTGAAATCGACCACTCGGCAACCGGCATCAAGCAGCTCGCTAATCACGGCGGCACTCGCTGCGTGCGGTAGGCAGCCAAAGACGCAATCGGCTCGCTTGGCGACTTCGGCCGTGGTGAGGTTTTCAAGCTTGAGATCGAGTCGTCCGCGCAGCGAAGGGTGAACTTCTGCAACATGAGGCTGCGTCTCTTGACGCGTGGTCAGGGCGCGGACTTCGACTTCGGGGTGTCGCAGCAGCAGGCCGAGTAGCTCGCGGGCTGTGTAGCCGGTGGCGCCGAGAATTGCGATGCGTATCATAAGACAAAAAATCGGTTCAGGAATGGCCGTGGCCGTTCACCAGAAGGGAGTCAACTCAGTATACTGGCGGGCGATCCGTCTCGCTATGGGAGGCTTCGTGCGGCAGGAGAACTGCAAAATCGCTTTGAATAAAACTGAACCGCCAAGGACGCCAAGCCCCTTCCCCCTAGGAAATATCCCTAGACAAATGTCCATTGCCAGCATTTCCTTGGCGCTCTTGGCGTCCTTGGCGGTTAAAAAGGCGACTCTGCCGTCCTCTTGAGTAGTCGCCTTGAAATATCACTCGCGAGACACTCATTTGGCGGCGAGGGTTCGTTGGGCGTAGCCGCCCGCGCTACCGGCGGATCAATCGTTGCTGGATAACCGACAAAATTTGCTCGGCGACCAGTGTTTTGGTGCCCTCTACGGTACTCAGTACTTCGCCATCGGGAGCCAAGATTTCGACCCGGTTATCGACAGAGTCCATCGCTTCGACGCCGTTGGAAACGATCAGGTCGCAATGCTTGCGCTCGAGCTTGGCGAGGGCACGTAGACGATGATCTTCGGTTTCGAGGGCAAATCCGACGACCCAGCGATTTTTTTTTTCAGCTCCCAAAGTTGCTACAACGTCGTCAGTCTCGATCAATTTTAAGAGGAGTGGTTCGCCGGTCTTCGAGATCTTACTCGGCTTGACATGCAGCGGACGGTAGTCGCACGGAGCGGCGGCGCCGATCAGCCCGTCGCAATCGGCAAACGTCTCGCGGGCACAGCTTAGCATCTCTTCGGTCGAAACCACCGGCAGCACGGTCGCCTCAGACGGATACTCAACTTCGACAGGGCCGCTGATGACGATCACTTCGTGCCCCAAGCCCAGCGCCGCAGCCGCTAGCGCTGAGCCCATTCGACCACTCGACGCATTGGTCAGATAGCGCACCGGGTCGAGGTATTGTCTCGTGGGGCCGGAGGTGATGAGGATGCGAGGCATGGAAGGCGGAAGGCGGAAGGCGGAAGGCGGAAGGAAACGAGTCGTGCTGCGACTATTCCGCTTTCCGCTTTTCAGCTTCCGCTTTTGATAGGAGTTCTAGAATTGACTTTTTAATTTCCTCCGGCTCTGCCATCCGCCCGACCCCTTGTTGCCGACAACTGAGCCAGCCCGCTTTGGGGTCGACGATGTGCAAGCCATCGGCACGCAGTTGTTCGAGATTGCGCTGAACAGCAGGCTTGTTCCACATCTCGGTGTTCATCGCCGGGGCGACGACAACGGGGCCGGTGAAGGAAAGGAGCAGTGTACTGAGCAGGTCGTCGGCGAAACCGCCAGCGGCTTGGGCTAAGAAGTTGGCAGTGGCAGGCGCGACGCAAAGGAGCTGTGCTTGGCGGGCCAACTCGATGTGTGGGCCAAGTGGAAAATCTTGGCCATCGAAAACTCGCGTGTAGACGCGCCGCCCGGTGAGCGCTCGAAACGTAGCCGGCCCAACGAATTTGGTCGCTGCACGGGTCATTACGACCGACACACCGATGCCGCTTTGGACCAAGTCGCTAACCAGCGCCGCTGTTTTGTAAGCGGCGATTCCTCCTGACACGCCGACAACAATTTCGTGTGACATTTTTTTAGGGAGTTAGGGATTGGGGGCTAGGGGCTGAGGGGATACTAAACAACAGCCGGCTAGAAGCCGGCAGGTTTCAGGCTCGTGAGCTACGGACTGAAGTCCTTTCGCTCACGAGATAATTAGCTCAACGT
>JAADGD010000138.1 GCA_013152515.1 Planctomycetota bacterium | reverse complement strand
GGCGCACAGCAGTTACACCACGATCGAAAAATATGGTGAAGACGTGTTGGACTTCTCCGTGTCGCGTGGTTATCTGGCTAAACTGTGCAACAGTGTCATTTCTGATTCGCTTTCCGGTACTCGAAGAACTGGTCGGCCCCGACTTCAAGGGTTTTATTCACTTCGACTATTTTTCGGCCAATTACTCGTTCGCCTGGAACTACGACATCAAGGCGCAGTATTATTGGGCACATCTGATTCGCGACATGCGGTTTCTGCTAAAACATCCCGACAAGAAAACGAAGGCCTGGGCCGAGCAACTTTTGGATTGCTCGAAAAAGAGGTTTTCTGCTTGGCATCGACGCGACGAGATGACCGAAGCCGGTTTTCACCGTTCGATACTCACGCATCGCGATCGTTTCCTAGAAATCGTTCGCAAACCGCCCGATTCGACCGAGGCGGGCTATCTTGCTGCGCGGTTCGCCGTGATTCTGTTTCAAGCCGAAGATTCGAACGAAATCGAGTCGTATGATTTGTCGCAGGACTATTTTCGGTTTCTGTTCGAGGCCGGGGTCGAGCCGACCAACAATCATTCGGAGCAGCAGATTCGCCATTGTGTGATTGGCCGCCGGCCCTTTTACTGGAAATACGGTGCAAGTCAAGCGCAGCGAAAGTGGCCAGCGTTATCACGAGTGGATGTGGACCGCCATCGCCACTTGTGACAAGCAGGGCCGCAGCTTCTTCCACTTCCTGCACGGAGCAATTGATGCCAAGCTCAACGGACTTTTAGCGCCCTCGCTGCTGATTGAGCAGTCGTAAATCCGTGAACGGTTACCATTTTTTCGTGTATTTCGTGGTTCCCATAAATTGCGACGCGTTGGATTCCGGCTAGGGGAACCGACGCGGTAGGTGGCATTTGGCCGAACTGTGTCCTGGCGCTCCAGGGCTTGTTCCGGCCTTACATTTTTGCCACAAGTTCTAGGCAAAGCTCGCGAAATCGCCCTGGGTCGACGTTTGGGTTTTTCTTTTTGGCTTGGCCGATTAGGGAGCCGACGGCTTGTTGCTTGCCTGCTTGGACGTCGGCAACGATTTTCGGGTTGGTAGCGAGCAGTTCTTGACAGAGGGCGACGAGCGCCGACTCGTCGACTTGCTCGATGCCGAGGCGGTCGATGGCGGTAGCGACGTCGATTTTTTCAGCGCACATCATCTCGAAAGCGTCTTTGCTACGCGACTTGGGGAGTTGGCCATCGGCGGTGGCGGTGATGAGTTCGGCCAGTTGTAGGGCGGAGACAGCAAACTCTTCGATCGTTGTTTCTTGTTCTTTGAGGATGCGTAGAACGTGTTGCGTGACCCAGTTGCAGGTGGTTTTGAAATCGTTGCAGGTTTTGGCGGTCGTAAAGAAATAATCGAGAAGAGCGCGGCCTTGGTTGACGAGGACGTTGGCGTCGTAGGGGGAGAGGCCGTGGTCGGCGCTAAGCCGCGAGCGGCAGGACGCCGGTAATTCTCCCAAGGCGGCCCGTACTTCTGCCACTTGTTCGGGGGTGCTGAGTACGGGCACGAGATCGGGGTCGGGGAAATAGCGATAGTCGCTCGACTCTTCTTTGCTGCGTTGAGGGAGCGTTTTGCCGGAGGCGTCGTCCCAACCGCGGGTTTGTTTGGGAGCTTCGCCGATGCGTTGGCCTGTCTCTTGCCAGACGCGATATTGCCGCTCGGCTTCGTAGTCGATCGCACGTTCGACCGCCCGAAAACTGTTCATGTTTTTGATTTCGACGATCGGAGTGGCGACTTTTCCGTTCTCTGTTTCGAGGTGTAAGTTCACGTTCGCATCGCAACGCAGGCTGCCTTCTTGCATGTTGCAGTCTGAGACGCCGATGTACTCGAGCAGCAGTTTGAGTTCTTCGAGGTAGGCCCTCGCTTCGGCGGAGCTGCGCAGGTCGGGCTCGGAGACGATTTCTAAGAGCGGCGTGCCGGTGCGGTTGAGATCGATTTGGCTGTCGGCTTTGCCGTGGACCTCGTCATGGATGCTTTTGCCGGCGTCGTCTTCGAGGTGGGCGCGGGTGATGCCGATCCGTTTGGGCTCGAAGCGGCCCTCTTTTTCGTCGCTGATTTCGAGGTAGCCGTTCGCCGACATCGGCAAATCGAATTGGCTGATCTGATAGCCTTTGGGCAGGTCGGGGTAAAAATATTGTTTGCGGTCCCACTTGGTGAAGGCGGGAATCTCGCAGTTAATCGCCACGGCAGTTTTCAGGGCCAGCTGATAAGCGGTGCGGTTCATCACCGGCAAACTGCCAGGCATACCGATGCAGACGGGGCACGTTTGGGTGTTCGGCTCGGCCCCAAACTGCGTACTACAGCGGCAGAACAACTTGCTGTTGGTGGCAAGCTGTACGTGGACTTCGAGACCGATGATGGTTTTGTAGGAGTCTGACATGATACATGATACTGAAAAATATTAGCCGCAGATGAACGCCGATAAACGCAGATGGTTTTGCGTAGATTGAAGATGTCTGTGTTTATCTGGGTTCATCTGTGGCTCTTTATTTTAGCTGGTCGAGTTTACGAGACTGCCAGTCGGTGGCTTTTTGGTACATGTGGGCGCCGCGAAGCAAGGTTTCTTCGGCGAGGGGTTTGGCTTGGAGCTGTAGGCCGATTGGTAAGCCGGACGAACTGAAGCCGCACGGTAGGCTGACGCCGGGGAGGCCGGCTAGGTTGGCGCTGACGGTGTAGAGGTCGACGAGGTACATCGAAAGCGGGTCGTCGGCGAGCTGGCCAATTTTGAAGGCAGGTTCGGCCGTGACAGGGCTGGCGATGAGGTCGACTTGCTCGAAGGCAGTGTCGAAATCTTGGCGAATTAGGCGGCGAACTTTGAGGGCTTTGAGATAGTAGGCGTCGTAGTAGCCGGCGCTGAGGGCGTAGGCGCCGAGCATGATGCGCCGTTTGACCTCGGGGCCGAAACCTTCGGACCGCGAGCAGCGGTACATTTCGACGAGGGAATTGCTGGTGGGGTCGGGGACGCTAAGCTGCGAGTGGCGGTGGCCGAAGTGGACGCCGTCGTAGCGGGCGAGGTTGCTGGAGGCTTCGCTGGGGGCGATGACGTAGTAGGTGGCGACGGCGTATTTGCTATGGGGCAGCGAGATTTCTTTGACGGTCGCGCCGAGCGATTCGTAGACTTTGATCGCGTCGCGCACTGCCGATTCGACTTCGGGGTCGAGGCCGGTGGCAAAATGCTCGCGGACGACGCCGATGCGCAGACCTTCAAGCGGGCGGTTGATCGTGGCGGTGTATTCGGGCACGGGGACGTCGAGCGAGGTTGAGTCTAGTGGGTCGTGACCGGCGATCGTTTCGAGTAGGAGCGCGGCGTCTTCGGTCGTGTTGGCGAGTGGGCCGACTTGGTCGAGGCTGCTGGCGAAAGCGACGAGGCCATAGCGGCTGACGCGGCCGTAGGTGGGCTTGAGGCCGACGACTCCGCAAAGTCCGGCAGGCTGGCGGATCGAACCGCCCGTGTCGGTGCCGATCGAAAGTGGGGCCATCCCCCCAGCGACGCACGCGGCAGCGCCGCCGCTGGATCCGCCGGGGGCACGCTCCAAATCCCACGGGTTACGGGTGATCTGGAAAGCAGAGTTTTCGGTCGAGCCGCCCATCGCGAACTCGTCCATATTGGTGCGGCCGATCAGCACCGCATCGGCAGCTTTTAGTTTGGCGACGACGGTCGAGTCGTAGGGTGGGCGGAAATTTTCGAGCATCCGCGACGCGCAGGTCGTTTTTGTCTCGGTGTCGCAGAGGACGTCTTTTACTGCGACGGGCAAACCGGCGAGCTTGCCGAGCGGTTTTCCGGATTGGCGACGGGTGTCAATATCGGCGGCGCGGGCAAGAGCGGCTTTGGCGTCGATGCGAAGGAAAGCACCGATTTGGCTATCCTTTGCCTCGATTTGGTCGAGGTAGGATTGCGTCAGTTCGACCGAGGAGATTTCGCCCTGGTTGAGCAGTTGAAGAAGCTCGGTGGCAGACTGCTCGGTGAGGGACATTGTTTTTTGGATTTAAGGACTGCAAAATGTAAAATGCAAATTTCAAAATGCCTACTGAATATCGGCCAACACAAATTTGCAATTTGCATTTTTCACTTTGCAATTTGCATTCTTCAATAGAGCCATCAATATTTTGTGTGATTAGTCGCCCAGCACCGGCGGTACCAAGTAGGCTTGGTCGTTGTGGCTGGGCGCGTTGGCGAGCGCTTGCTCGCGCGGCAAGCTGGGGCGGACCACGTCGTCGGCGAAGACGTTGTGTAGCTCAATGGCGTGCGTCATCGGCTCGACGGCGTCGGTGTCGACTTCGGCGAGTTGGTCGACGTAGGTGACGATTTGGGACAGCTCGTTGGTAAGCGAGGTGAGTTCGTCCTCGCTAAGCCGTAGACGGGCTAGTCGTGCGACCTTTTCGACATCGGCGCGCGTGATGGCCATGCGTTACGAACCCCAATCCGGTGAATACTGCTATTTCTTGGCCGGTTGCGCGGGGACTTTGAACGGCGCATTGTGGACGACCTTGGTGACGCCGCCGGAGCGGATACATTGGGTGCAGGCAAAAATCGTCTTGCGAGTACCGTTTTTGGTCGAGATGTGGACGCGTTGCAAGTTGGGCTTGAACTTGCGGCGCGTGATGCCGGTGATTTTGGTACCGACTCCGCCGAGATACTTTTTCTTACCGCGGGTCGTCACGGAATTGCCCATCTGGGGGCCTTTGCCACAAACTTCACATTGTCGGGCCATCGTTTTGGTCCTTCTTATCTTTTACTGGAGTGTTTTGCAAAACCGCCTGCGGCGTCCGAGCCGGGAGCGGCAAGCCCAGCATTATAAAGGGGGATGGCGGAAGGGGGAAGGGGGAGTTGGCAGGGGGATTAATCCGCCTTCCGCCTTCTGCCTTCACCCTTGATTAAGGCTTGAACCTGCCCAGCCAGTTTGCCATTGGTCGCAACCGCCTCCTCGCTGTGGACGGTTGGCCGGCCCTGCCAGTCGAAAAATTGGCCGCCGGCCTCTTCGATAATCGGTTGCAGAGCGGCGGCGTCCCAGAGGCTCATTGCCGGGTCGATCGCGATTTCGGCCCTGCCGGTGGCGACGAGCAAATAGGCAAAACCATCGCCCCAGGTACGTGTAATCCGGCAGGCAGACTCGAGCCGGTCGTAGACGGGGCGAGCGTCGGTGTCGCTGCGGTAGGCTGGGCGTTCGGTCGTAAACGATCGGACCGAGGAGGTAAGGCATACGGCATTTTCGAGTTTCTCTACGGAGGAAACAGCGGAGCGTCGCGGCTCGGCCGCGCCCAGGACGTGCCAGCAGGCTAAGCCACGAGCGGCGTAGACCATCTCGTTGGCGGCTGGGGCAAAAATGACGCCGATTTGCGGCTTGTCGTCGTGTAGCACGGCAACCAGTGTGGTGTAGAGCGGCACGCCGCTGATGAATGCTTTGGTGCCGTCGATTGGATCCAGAACCCAGCGAAACCCGCTTGTGCCCGGCGTTTCGTCGAATTCCTCGCCGAGGATCGCATCGTCGGGAAACTGCGCGCCGATTCGCTGGCGAAGTAGCTTTTCGGCAGCTCGATCGGCGGCGGTGACCGGCGAACCGTCCGATTTGCGATCGACGTCGAGGTTGGTGGTGCGAAAGAGTTCGAGCGTCTGTTCGCCCGCTTGGCGGGCGATTTCGACGGCGAAGGCTAGGCGGGTTTCGAGCTGGGGTGCGGTGATCGTCATAGTAGGCACTAAGCTACCAAACCACAGGACGATCGCAACCAAACGCGGCAAACCGCTAGCGTAAGCGATCGGAGCAACTGCATGGCGAAATACTCCGGTCGCTTACGCTCGCGGCTCGCCTGGAGCTACTCCCCGATCGCTCGTGGTTCGCCTGGGAATTTCCCGAAAACCCCCAGAAAAGCACTTTTTTTGGCCTGCGATTGTACCCCGACCCCATTGCCTATTACACTGGTCAGCGGGCTAGGTCGTCTGCGGTCGGACTCCTGATTGTCCGAAACGGGTTGATTTTGCGGATTTTTCTGGCTGAGGAACTTTCGGTAGTCTGTCTGGATAGGCTGAATTTTCCTTGAACCGTGGAGCGTGGCTCTTAGAATAGAAGTTAGAAACTGTCCTGCTTGTCGGCAGGACTACAGGATTGAACGCCCATCTTTGTGGCTTTAGCTAAGGAGAGCGAACCGTGCGTAGTACAATTGAGAAGCGTACCTATTGGATGTTGTCGGCGATCGTCGCTTTGATTTTCAGTTTGGGGTGGGGGCGAATTGATGTTGCTCCTGTTCAGGGGCAATCCTTTGCCGGCGGCTCAGGTGCAGGTGGGTTGATCACGCATTTTTACGAGGATCCCAGTGGTGGGCCGACACGTGTGATTGTCGTCGATCCGCTGGAAAAAAGGATGGCCGTTTATCACGTGCCGGTCGACAGCGGAGCGATTCAACTCAAGAGTGTGCGGAACCTCTCGGTTGATTTACAGGTACAAGAGTTTAATAGTGGCGATCCTTCGCCGATTGATATGCAAAAAATGCTGCAACGGAACTAGTCAGCCCCTTTAGCAAGCGAGACTCGCACGCCCCGTCAGGAGGTCGAAGCTGCGAGCCACACTGAAGCCCTTGTGGCTCGGGAACGGAAGAGACTTCGATGGAACAAAAGTTCGTCAGTTTTGATGATGTGATCGAAAAGCTAGGCATCTCGGCCGAGCGTCTGCATGAGCTACGCGAAGCGGGCCAACTGCGTGCCTACCGCGATGGCAAGAGCTGGAAGTTCCGCACCGACGAAATCGCGGGCATGGTCGAGGGCGGCGTGCCCGATGCGCCGCCGCCGAGTGACATTGGCTTGGTCTCGCCAGCCGATTTGGTGGAAGCGGCACCGATCGACATCGCGGACGACGATGATTTTGAGCTGTCGCTGGTAGCAGAAGACGATCTGGAACCGACTTCGCAGGCTTCGGAGAAAGCAGACGCGGAGAAATCGGACCCCGACTTGGAAATGGATTTGGACGATACCGACGCCGTGCCCGGAGATAGCGAACTCGAGATCGCTGGCCTGGACGATACGGTCACGACGGGCGGCAGCGATATCGCGCTCGATCTGGATCTGCCCGAGCCAGGCCCTTCGGACTCCATCTTGTTGAGTGAAGAGACGCTTGGCGAATCGGTGAGCGGCTCGCCGAGTACGATTATTGGCAAAGACAAGATTGGCGCAGGCGATGCCGATTTGGATTTAGAATTGGCACTGGATGATGACGACGATGATCAGGTCACCGCGGAGAAGAGCGACGTCAAGCTGTCGCCTGCCAGTGGGGCTTCGGATGTGTTATCTTCGGGTGTCGTTGGTTCGGGCGTACTTGATGACCTAGAGAACGCTTCGGGCGGCACGAGCGCGTTCAAAGACCTGGATGAGCTAGAGATTGATTTGGCGGCCGAATCGAGCCCGGCGCTATCGCCTAAAGAAACAGGACTTTCGCCTGAGAAAATCGACCAAGCCAAGTCAGCCGCCAGCAGTGATTTGGAGCTAGCTGACCTCGAACTCGCTGGCGACGATGCGGGTTCGACCGATACTCCGGTGTTGAAAAACGACGATGGTTCTGGCTCGTCCATCGACTTGGCAGGCGACTCGGATTTACTTGTTTCGGACGCGGGGGGTAGCGATTTGACGCTGGAAAGTGGCGACAGCGGCATCAATCTGATCTCGGCCTCAGACAGCGGTTTGGCACTCGATGACATTCCGCTCGAAATGGGCGGTTCGGCGATTCTTAGTTCGCTGTCGTTAGAAGGCTCTGACCCGGAGATTTCGTTGATTGCCTCCGAAGTCGGCTCAGACGCAGGTTCCGACGATGAGCCGATGGCCGAATTGCAGACCGACGACGATTTCCAGCTCACTCCGCTGAGCGAAGGAGCGGATGAGGAAGGGGATAGTAGCTCGCAAGTGATCGCACTCGACGCAGATATCGAAGATTTCAGCGAAGGTGCCGCGGTGTTGGAAGATGTCGACTTCACTGAGGAAGAAGGCGATGTTCTCTCGGATGATTTTGCGGAAGCTCCTGCGGGCGATCTCGACATGGGCTATGCCCCTGCCGCTGCTGTAGCAACTGTGGGAACCCCTTATTCGATGTTGAATATCTTGGGATTAGGGTCTTCGGCATTGCTGCTGATGCTTGCCGGCACGATGATGCTTGACATGATGCGCAACATCTGGAGCTGGGACGAAACGTATACGCTCAACAGCGCTCTGATGGATGCCATTCTGGGGTGGTTCTGAGTTCGTGTTTTGAAATACCGATTGAGCCCCCGGCTGGGCTGGTGGATAGTGCCTTTGGTCGCATTTTTTTCACTTCCCGTCCCCCGGCAGAGCCGGAGGCTACAGTCGATTGGCATTTCAAACACTTTCTGAGGATTGCGTAATGGGCGGTGATCGGTCAGGCTGGACAGTCTCGTTTTAACTGCCCATTTTCCACTGCCCACGACTTCTATGAATCTGCTCTGCCGTTGCTTTTTCGCGCTGTTCTGTCTTCTGTCGCTCGGTTGCCAGCCAGATTTACAGGTCGAGACCTATACGATCGAGCGCACAGCGCCACCACGTCCGCCGTTGGACGCGAAGGCGGTTTTGGAGCAACTCGACCACATTCTCGTGGCGATTGTGCCGCAAGGGGACAAGGCGTGGTTTTTTAAGCTGGTGGGCAAAGCCCCGGCAATCCAGCGGCAGCGCGAGGCGTTTATCCATTTTGTGGCGACCGTCAAGTTGGCCGGTGTTTCGGCGGAGACGCCCAGTTGGGAGCTTCCGCAGGGATGGCAGGTGAAAGAAGACGTTGTGGCGATGCGTGCGGCGACTTTGATTGTGCCTGATAGCGATGGCGACCTCGAGTTAGCCGTTTCTTCGTTGCCACTTACGGTCGAATGGGAAGATTTTTTGGTGCCGAATGTCAACCGCTGGCTGGGGCAACTTCAACGTGCGGAGCTTCCTAGAGAGACGATCTTGCAATTGAAAAAAGAAGTGCCAACGGGTGCTGCCAAGGCGACTCTTTTCGAGCTTTCAGGCGTGATGGCGAAGCGACCGATGGGTGGCAAGATGGGCAGCAATCCGCACAAAGGGTTAGGGATCCCCGCCCCGTCGACTCGTCCGGCAACACCTCCCGCACAGCCAGCGACGACGCCTCCAGCGACCTCCGAAGAGCTGACTTACGAAACGCCCGAGGGTTGGTTGCCTGGGAAAATGTCGATGATGCGTAAAGCGGCGTTTTTGCTGCCTAGCGGCGGACCGGCGGATGGGGTGACGGTCACCAGCTTTCCGGCAGCGCCGGGCACGCAAATGGCTGATGTCGCGCTGAATATCCAGCGCTGGGCAGGACAGGTCGAAATGGCTCTGCCGCAGGGCGAAACGCTCGACAAGCTGACCGAGCCGATCACGGTGGCAGGTATCGAAGGCACTTATGCCGAATTGATCAGCCCCGCCGACGCGGCCACTCAGCGAGCAATTTTTGTTGCGATGGTGGAACGCGAAGGCAAAGTCTGGTTCTTCAAAATGCACGGAAAACCGGATTTGGTCAGCAGCCAGCGGGACGCTTTTCGCGAGTTTTTGAGCTCGGTGGCGTTTCCGTAGCGGGAGTGGGCGTTTACGTTGTCAGAGGTTTGACGGTATGATGAGGGGAAAGGATTGCAAATTGCAAAATGCAAATCGGCTTTCGGTAGCAACTCGCTTGCGATTTTCAATTTTGCAATTTGCAATTTGCATTTTGCAATATTTTTAAGTTTCACTCTCGCCTCACCACTTAGCTCACCCCAAAACGATGTCCACCACTGATCTTGGTCGTCTTGCTGCCGAGACTTCTGTCACGCAGCGTTCCGAACTCACTAGCGTCAGCTTCCGGACGCTCTTGCTGCCGCTGGCGTCGCTGCGGTTGACGGTTGTGCTGTTTGCGCTGTCGCTCATTCTGGTGCTGGCGGGGACGCTGGCGCAGATCGATCACGAGATCTGGTACGTCGTTCACAATTACTTTCGAGCTTGGTTTGCGTGGATCGACTTTCAAGTCTTTTTTCCGCGTGACTGGAAGCTGCCGGGCGGATTTTGGTTTCCGGGCGGTTGGCTGATTGGTGCTGCGTTGGGGACGAACCTGTTGTTGGCGCATGCGTTGCGGTTCAAGGTTGCCGCGAAAGGGAGCACGCTCGGCATAGGCTTCGGTATGCTCTTCGCTGGTATCGGGCTGACTTGGATGGTCATCCAAAGTGGCTTGGACGACACGGTCGAGAGCGAGCTTTCGCCAGAGTTTTGCAACGGCCTTTGGCACGCGCTGCGGTTTGCTCTCGGCGCGGGCACGTTGGGGTTGGGGTATGCGTTAACCTTAAATTACCGACGAATGGCGCAGTCTGGGACGAACTGGCTGTGGTGGTTGGGGGCGATCACTGGCACAATTTTGATGGGGCTAACGCTATGGCTGTTTACGCATCCAGAGGCGCAACTGGATGCCTCGGGCCTGCGAATTATGTGGCAACTGATCAAAAGCACCGCCGCTGGGTTGGTCTTGCTGGCAGGCTGCTATTGGGTGTTTGGCCGGCGGGCGGGGATTGTTTTGCTACATGGCGGAGTGGGGCTGCTGATGTTCAGCGAGCTGTGGACCGGGCTCCATGCCCAAGAATCGCAAATGCGAATTACCGAAGGCCAAACGGTCAGCTACGCGGTCGACCAGCGCTCGACCGAGCTGGCGATCGTTGACAAGTCGGATCCTACGCAAGATCGAGTGACCGTCGTGCCGCTGGCGATGTTACTAGCGGCTAGTGAAAGC
This sequence comes from Planctomycetota bacterium, assembly GCA_013152515.1. Lineage (GTDB taxonomy): Bacteria > Planctomycetota > Planctomycetia > Pirellulales > Lacipirellulaceae > Bythopirellula. Next base: position 5,275 of record JAADGD010000138.1, on the reverse strand, counting down.
GACCAGACGCTCGACGATCCTGCCCTGCCATTTTTGTTGCGTCTCGTGAAGCATTATCCTAATTCGAGAACGCGATTTCTTCAGCCGGGAGAAACCTCGCTGGCAAATCGAGGTGTCGGACTGTTGAAAGTCGCCGAAGAGCTGGGCCTTAATTCAGGCGTTGGGAAACAGCAGGGGCTTGATGTTCCGGCCCTCTACGTGGAAGTACTGTCCAGGGAAGAGCAGCAGTCGCTAGGGACTCTTTTATTGTCGCCATTTCTGATTGAAGAGCCTTTGGAACTCGACGGCAAAACGTACGAGATCGCTTTGCAGTTCAAGCGGATCCACAAGCCGTATACCGTAAAGTTGATTGATTTTCGTCACGATCTTTATCTTGGCACTGGGCAAGCGAAAAATTTCTCGTCGGAAGTTCAACTGAAAGATCCCCAGCGGAATGTCGATCGCACGTTCAAAATTTGGATGAACAACCCGTTGCGTTACGGCGGCGACACGCTCTACCAAGCCAGCTTTGACCCCGATGACGATCGCGTAACGACGCTCCAGGTGATGACTAACTCGGGTTGGATGATTCCCTATGTTTCGTGCATGTTGGTCGCGATCGGGATGTTCGCCCAGTTTGGCAGCACCTTTTTGCGGTTTGCTCGTCGGAAGGCGGCTCCTGCGCAGGAAGCGAGCGGGATGTCGGCGCGCGAATTGCTTGCCCAATGGAAATCGCCAACCGTTTGGGTGCCGGCACTGCTTTTGTTCCTCTCCGCGGGCTACGTCTTCGGCGGCGCGCGAGTGCCCAAGATTCCTGCGACCGAGATGCAGCTCCATCAGTTTGGCCAGTTGCCGGTGGCTTACAACGGTCGCGTCAAACCGTTTGATACGGTGGCGCGTAACGCACTCACGGTGCTCTCTGGCAAGGGGGCATTGGAAATGGAAGATCCACAACGACCAGAGAAGAAGATCAAAAAGCCAGCCATGTATTGGTTCCTGGAATTTTTGGCCGGAACGCCCGCGTCTCGTCAGCACCCAATTCTTCGCATCGAGAACCTCGACGTGCTACAGACGTTGGACCTAAAACCTCGCTCGGGATTTCGCTATAGCCTTGTGGAGGTACTCAACAAGACTTTCGAATATGACGATGCGCAAGGGGAAAAGCAAAAAGCTCCCGAAGTGCTGCGCCAAGCTCAACTGGCGAGCGCTACGCCAGAAGCGAGTCGGAATTTGACGCAAATGAAGTTTTTACAACTCGGCAGCAAACTAACAACGATACACAACCTCAAAGAAGCTTTTTTTTCGCCGGCAATCCGAACCGATTCGCTGGAACATCTCAAAGCTGATTTCCAAAGGGTTAGCCGCCAAATCGCGAACCTCAATAGCCGCGCCCCGCAACCCGTTCCGCCAACCCAGGCAGGCGAGCCGTGGCAGACGTTGTTGGAAGCGGAGCGAGACGCGATTTTTCAGCAGGTGCAGAAGAAAGAAGTGAATGCTGCCACGCTGGCCCTACGGACCATTTTCGATGCTTACGCTACGGGCGACGTGCAAAAGTTCAACGACGAGGTCGCCGCTTATCAAAAAATCGTGAAAGAGCGAGCAGAAGCCGACGCGCAGTACGACGCCCAGCTCGCCGCCGCAGGCAATGCGGGTCAGAGAAAAACGGCCGAGAAGCTGAGCTTGTCACGCGTGCGGTTCGAGGCTTTTTTCAATCATTTCAATCCGTTTACCAAATCGATGGCGCTCTATCTGGTGGCGTTTGTGCTGGCGGGAGTTTCGTGGTTGGGGCCTAATGTCAAATGGAGTACGACGCTCAATCGCTCGGCCAATTGGCTCTTGTGGTTTACTTTTTTGCTGCATACTTACGCACTTGTTTGTCGCATCTATATTTCAGGCCGACCACCGGTGACAAACCTTTATTCGTCAGCCGTGTTTATTGGTTGGGCGGCGGTGTTGTTCGCTTTGGTGTTTGAAAAAATCTATCGCTTTGGCATCGGCAATCTGTTGGCAGCAATGATTGGCTTTCCCACGCTGTTTATCGCTTACAATTTGGCCGGCGATGGCGACACGTTCCAAGTGTTGCAGGCGGTACTCGACACACAGTTTTGGCTGGCGACCCATGTGGTTTGTATCACGCTGGGGTACTCAACGACGCTACTGGCGGGAGTGTTGGGTTTGGTCTACGTGTTGATGGGGCTCGTTGGCAATCGACTGAGCGACGAACAACGCCAACAGCTAATTCGCATGACCTACGGCACACTTTGCTTCGCGACGTTTTTCAGTTTTATCGGCACCGTGCTTGGCGGTTTGTGGGCGGATGATTCGTGGGGCCGTTTTTGGGGTTGGGACCCCAAAGAAAACGGCGCACTGCTGATCGTCATCTGGAACGCTCTCGTGCTGCACGCCCGTTGGGGAGCGATGATCCGGCAGCGCGGCCTCGCCATCCTGGCAATTTTCGGCAATGTCATCACCGCTTGGTCCTGGTTCGGCGTGAACCAAATGGGCGAAGGCCTGCACGCCTACGGTTTCCGTAAAGGAATGACGTTTTGGATCTGCGTGTTTGTGGCGAGCCAATTGCTAGTGATGCTTGTGGGTTGTTTGCCAGCAGATTGGTGGAGAGGCAAGAGTGGCGGGGAGGCAGTCGTGCAGGAGGCGTAGAAAGCCTTATTGTCGTCGGAGACGCGCAAGTCTCCGGCTAGAACAACCGCTCTAGCAACTCTTGCAGCTCAGCCTCTTCGTCTCGTAGCTCTTGCGGAATTCGATCACCTTGGAAGTGCGCGGGCTGCAAAAAAACTTCTGCCGGTTGGGCGAGCTGCAAGGCTTCGGCCAATCGCCAGAGTAGGTTTCGACTCGCGCGATCGAGGTTGTGGGCGAGGCTGAGTTCGCGAAACAGTTTGTTAGGGTCGTCGCAGCGTTGGGTCATGTCGTTGCGTTTGCGGACTTTGACGACGATCGTAATCACGATCGCGACCACGACTAACCCGAGAGCCAGCGGCAGTAATTCCATCAAGTCCATCTGCCGGCGACTACGATGCAGCCCATCGCCCAGACGCTGCCAGTTGGAAATTTGTGCAAACAGAATACCGGTCAGTACTGAAGAGTTCATGCTTGGCCTCCCACGGAGGAAACCACGCCGACATGACCTTGGGTGACCAGTTCGTCGAAGATCGTTAAGCTACTCTTGGCCGCGTTTTGCACAGAAGCGTTCGGGTCGTTCGCGGCTTGTCGCAAGGCGTTTTGTACTTTGGCCGTCGGGCAGAACTGCAACGCATCGGCTGAGGCGGCACGGATCATGTGATCTTCGTCTTCGAGCAAAGCGAGAAGTCCTTCGACCACTTCTGGGACAAGTCCCATCACTTCGGACACCTCAACAGCCCGCAGGCGACGCCTGCGCGATTTTTCTTTCATCTCTTTTAAGACGCTAGGCACCGTTTTGGGGTCGACTTTTTTTACCAAAGCACCCGTCGTGCGTCGTGCGTCGTCGTGCAGGCCTTCGAAACCGGCTAGGTAATTTGCGAATGAAAATTCGGACAAGGCGTGGCAAGTCGCGTCGCGGACGACTTCGTAGGGGCTATCGATTTGTCTCAGCAAGATCGACATCGCGCCGGGAACGTGACGATCGCGTATTTGGCGAGTCGCGGCTGCTTGTACGTTCACATCCGAATCCTCGATCGCATTGAGCACGAGTTGGTTTCCTCGGTCGCCTGGAATCGAAGCCAAGGCTTCGCAGGCAGCCCAACGTGCGTGAGGTGTTCCTCTGTGAAGAAGTCTTTCGAGCAGGTCCAAAAACTCGTCCGGTTTGACACCCGATGCAGCGACCAGCTTGATGCAAAGTGCTTGCTCTTGTTCATCAAAACTATCGTAACCTCGTTTGCCTGGCTTCAACCAGACAAAAGAACGAATGCGTTTCAGGTTTTTTGCCGTCTTGGCCGAAAGTTCGTCCTTGGCAAGTTCTAAGAGTAAGGTGACGAACTCTGGGTCGTCGCGTTTGCTAATCACATTCAGAAGGCTTAGCGGTGCCATTTTGCTTTCGAGTGACTGCAGCAGTAGTTTGAAGACTCCAGGACTCTGGCTGTTTGTCAGTGTGTTGATGACCGTCAAGTAGCAGGGGTGATGTGGCTCGTCGAGAATCTGCTGCAACAAATTACTCCTGGATCCGCCAAGGGTCACAAACGCCTCGATCAGTTCGGAACGCTTGTGAGTTCGAAATCGCTCGACGCTTCGTTCTAAGCTTTCCAAAACAAACCGGCAGAGCGACTCGGGGTCGCGACGATCTTGGTAGTCGCGTGGGCCGTGGGCCATCTCGCTGAGCTGCTGCACAAGACGCAGCACCAAATCGTTCGCCGCCTCGGCATGTTGGCTCTTTTGATTCTCGGCCAGCGTCACCAGCGTCGCGATAAGATCGAATTCTTTGAATTCCTCGACCAACTCGCAGGCGTTGGCAAACAGTTGATCGTCTTCGGAAAGTACCGCGTCGCGCAGGGCTCCCGACATGCGGCCGCGACCTTCTTGGAGGAACTCGCGCTGTTCGGGCGAGAGTTGATGCCATTTCTGCAAGGCGGCGAGGTGACCTGTTTTGTTACGCCGGGCGATCACTGCTTTGAGTGCGCCATCGTAGACCGCGGTGTCGGTGCTTTCTAGCGCAGCAAGTAACACCGAATTCGCCGCATTGTTGCGACTTGCGACAAGTCTTTCAAACGTGGTGGCCAGTCCAGTGTTCAACGGTCTACTACCCCGAGTGTGTTGATTCAGCGAAGGAACAAGAATCCCTATGTAAATGTAGGTTGTAGATTGACCCAATCGCGTTTTTTGACGGTTTGGGTCGAGAGGTTTTTATGGAAGAGCCTCGGGGACGCTTGCTTTGCGAGCTGTTGTTCGCGAAACTGGTATAATCGTCACAACACAGCCCTCATTAGGACCGATAGCATGACCTCACCCGATTCGCAGCCGATGTACTTAGAACGCGAATACCTGCCGATCCGCGCCAAAATTCTCGAAATAGCCGCGGCTCTGGACCGAATTCAACGAGCCGCCAAGCAGCAGACCGACGATTCGCGTTGGGACCAATTGCAGGCAGGGATTCGTCTTTTGCTCGAAGAGGAGGGCGAGCGGGCGGAGCAGGTGCAGCTTTTGTTTAGCCGGGGTTACGATGAGCAGTGGCGTGAGACGTTTGGATTTGCGACGTGCGACTGAATGTCCGCTATACTAGTTCGACTGTCCTAGATTCTTTTACGATTCAAATTCTTTGGTGGTAGTCGGTTACGTTTTTTCCAATGGTAAAGCCTTGCCAGCTGAT
>JAADGD010000281.1:16756-24495 GCA_013152515.1 Planctomycetota bacterium | reverse complement strand
TCTTTCACCGAACCGCGACCGTGAGGGAGCGTTCTCGCAAGATTCTCGCTCGGTGGACGACTCCCTTACGGTCGCGGTTCGGAGTTTTGGATGCCATTGGTCACTTTCCTTTTCGATAAATATCTTTGCGGTGTGCGATGCGGAGCACGAGTACGAGCAGCTTGGCGTCTTGGATTTCGTAAACAACACGATAGTCGCCGATACGGATACGCCAGAGAGCCTCTGCGCCGATAAGTTTCTTCACGCCCGGCGGTCGTGGGTCGTCTGCGAGCGAGTCAATCCCAACACGTAGACGCTTTTGAGCGTCACGAGAAAATTTCTTCAACTGCCGATTCGCAGCCGGGGCGATTTGCACCTTGTAACGCATGAATTAAAGTTCTAGCTCTTCCTTGACCTGCTCCCAGGGAATCGGCTTCTCGCCTTTGCGTTTCATTTCGGCGATGGCCCGCTTGGCCCCCTTCACGTCTTCGCCATCCTCGATCGCTTCGAGCAGGGCTAGGTCTTCGAGCGACACGATCGCCGCCGCCGGTTTCCCACGCCGCTCCAGCGTAATCCGCTCGCCCGCGTAAATCACCCGGTTGAGCGCATCGGCCAGATTGTTGCGGATTTCTGCGATTCCAAGTTTCATAGCAACCTCGTTTCAAGGGGGCCTACTGTTTCAGGGGAGAGGGCCTATATGTACATTATGCGCTCTATGTGCCTTGTAGTCAAGTCATGCGATCACCTGCTACAGTCTGCAAGCCTGCCCAGTATCCGCCAGTCTCGCCCAGAGTCTGCCAAACTACTACGCTTGAAGAATGCTCATGGACCGTTTCTAAGTCGAAGTTCTGTTTTTTGGCAACCGATACAATCCATAGACGAGACTGCTCAACCTATTCCCCCGCGCATGTTACAAACTCCCAAAGAAAACCCCACGACAACCAACCTCAACGCCATCTACGAAGACGGGGCTTTTCGGGTTCTTTCACCGAACCGCGACCGTGAGGGAGCGTTCTCGCAGGTTTCTATCTTGGTGGAGCGACTCCCTTACGGTCGCGGTTCGGGATTTTTTGGTATATCTGTGGTGGTAAACGCTGAACAGCGTTCCAGGAATTCACACTCTCCCGAGTTACCCCGCCCAGCGGCTTGCAAAACGGTTGGGCGGCTGACTACGATGAGGTCATGAAAACGATTCTCGCAGTCTTTGCTCTTGGGTTCCTCGTTGTTAGCAACGGTTGGGCGGGCGAGCCCGGTCCCCTGCCTCGCTGTCAGATCGTGCCGCTGGCGAACCAGGAAGTTTCGTTGCAGATCGATGGCGTGGAGCGAACGCGTTGGCATTTTGGTGACCGGTACGCGGGGCCGTTCTTTTTTCCTTTTAACGGTCCCTCGGGTTCGAGTCTGACGCGCATGGGGCATCCTGGGGCACCGAATCACGATCATCACCGTTCGATCTGGTTTGCGCATCACCAAGTCAACGGCCAAGATTTCTGGAGTGCTCAGCCAGGCGTGCGGCTTCGTCAAAAAGAGTGGTTTGCCTCTTACGACAGCGACGAAGAAGCACGGCTGGCTGTGCGAGTGCTTTGGATCGATCAGCACGGCAAAGTGCAGCTCGACCAGGAAGTTGTCGCGGCGATTATCCCTGGCACCAAGGGAGAGTGGAGCCTCGAATTACAGACTACTTTTGTGCCGAGAGAAAAGGCTTCGGCGATCACGTTAGGGAAAACCAATTTTGGATTTCTCGCCGTGCGCGTCGCGAAATCGATCTCCGAACATTTTGGCGGTGGCACGTTGACTAGCAGTACCGGTGCCGTTCACGAGCGAGCCATTTTTGGTCAGCCGGCTGCATGGATCGACTATTCAGGAAGGGTCTCTACCTCAACAGGGCGCGACCGATCTTCGGCAATCGAGGGAATCACTTATTTCGATCACCCGACCAACCCACGTTTTCCGAGCAAGTGGCATGTGCGCGAAGATGGCTGGCTGGGCGCCTCGGTATGTTTTGACGAAGGCATCGAGCTCTCGCACGAGCAGCCGTTGACGCTTCGCTATTTGCTGCACGCGCACCGTGGTCGTATCGACTCGGGAAAAGCCCACACGGTCGCCAACGCCTTTGCGAAACGCCCCGGTTTTGAAGTCGTGAAATCAAAAGAAAAACACCAGCATTTCGAGGTCGTGCGAACGTCGGAAGAGTAGTGCAAGGAGGCCACGTCAGTGCTACATCAAGCAACTTTTACGCAAATCTCGCATCAGCGCCAACGTCGGCTTCGCTTGTTGTTGGGCATCGAATAAGCCGGAGTTGGGGAACTCGTGCGGTACGCTATCGTCGAGTTGGTTCCAGAGGATCACCTGCACGGTGTTGCGGGCCAAAAGCAGCGGTAAGACCGAGGCGGCCCATTCGCGCTGCGGGTCGTCTGCTTGCGTATTCGCCAAATCGATCTCAGTGGTTAATTTGGCTTGCGGGTCGGCCGTCGCGGCGCTGGCGGTGGAGAGATTTAGCATGAGCGGCAGCCCCCAGGTACTCCACTGATCGAGCAAGCGGCCCAGCTCAAAGGTGGCCCGATGGCCGCTGCCGTTCGGAGAGTATCCGGCGTTGATGTCGAGGCCAAATCCCGAGATGCCCAAGTCGGCACGAACCAGCGCGTCGGCATAATGCAGCGGCGCTAAGTCTTCTTCTTTGTGGGCCAAGTATTCGGCCCAAGGTTGGTCGAACGAGACGACCGTCGGCGTGCGCGGGTCGATTTTCCGGACTACGTTTAGCGCTTGCGCGACGAGGTGCAGACGTTGTTCTTCTTCGAGTCCCAGCAACTTGCCAGTGTTGACTCGCGACGAAACATGCCACAGATGCACGCGACCTGTGTAACGAGTGACCACGGCTGTGACATGTTCGAGCAACTGCTCGGCCAGATTGTCGAAGTCGCCTTCCCAAAGGACCATCCAATCGGGCATCCCCATATCGTCCATTCGTAGGAGCGGCCCAGCAGCGACTTTTAGCCCCGCCTTTTGCGCCCAGGCGAGCTGCGTGTCGGTCGCTTTCCAATCACGCTTGCCCTCACGCTGTTCGATGGCACGCCAAGAAATCGGGAGCTGCACGATATTGCAAGTACCAGCCAACTCGCGGCGCAGCTCGAGGCTAGGTGTTTTGTCGCCAAGGCTCACGCCCATCAAGGTCGAGATCGGATTTTGTCGCTTCCGGACGGCGATCGCTTGTTCGGAATAATTGGCCGTCAGGTTTTCTGCGGCAGTCATCGCCAGCGCGATAGCCCGATTGGCGGCCACAGACGCTTCGGCAGGTTCATCCTGCGAAGTCGCAGCCAGCGCGAATTCTCGCGTTGCGGCATGGAGCTGCTCTTTCGGCGCCGCTGGAGTTTCTAGCCCGAGCATTTCCCACAGAAACAGCCGTGTACGAATTCGTTGGATCAGTCCGCGGGCCAACTCGACTTCGAGCTGGTAGGGACGCTCGCGTTCCATCAAAGTCGCGGAACTCAAGACACGTGTGCCGTGGCCATCGATCTTCCAAGGGACGTAAACATTCCCTGAATCGTTGACCGAGCGTTCCACAACGAGTAGGTCGTCTGCCCAAGCCACGCGGGTCAACCAAGGAATTTCCTCCATGCCAGCGACATATATTCGCTGCAAACCGCCAGGAGCGATACGATCGCGATCGTGCAGGCGAAATCGTATCTGTCCCATATTGCGTTCCCAGTTCGACGAGCGGCCATTGGAAACGTAGGATAGGCTTCTAGCCTGTCAGTCAGTTACCGTATTCTATTTTGTTGACCGACAGGCTGGAAGCCTATCCTACGGAAGGCTGCGTAAACCGCCAGTTTAGCAGCAAATTGCTTGCAGTGGGATGCCTGTTGGGGGCTGCCCGCGCGGGCGGAGGACGGTTATATTCGTTGTTGTCGACTTCACGTTACTCCATTTCACAAAAATCCGCGACAAAAATGCTAAGTACGCCGCTTCAAGAAACCAATTTACCCGGCCTCGCGCTCCGACGCGGGAAGGTCCGCGATGTCTATGATCTTAGCAAAGGGGACCTGGGCGACCGGCTGCTGCTGGTGAGCAGCGATCGGATCAGCGCCTTCGATTGGGTGCTGCCTACAGGCATTCCCGACAAAGGCCGTGTGCTGACGCAGGTGAGCAATTTTTGGTTCGACTTTTTGGGCGTGCCGAATCACCTGCTGGAGACTGATGCCAACGCGTTTGATCTGCCTGCCGGCATTGATATCGAGCCGCTCGTTGGCCGATCAATCCTCGTCCGCAAGACCGAGGTCGTGCCGATCGAGTGCGTGGTGCGCGGTTATCTGGCTGGTTCGGGCTGGAAAGAATATCAAGAAAACGGCGAGGTTTGTGGCGTAAAGCTGCCCGCAGGCTTGGTCGAGAGCGATCGGCTCCCCGAGCCGATTTTTACGCCCGCCACCAAAGCCGAAATCGGCGACCACGACGAAAACATCTCGTTCGACCAAATGTGCCAACAAGTCGGCACCAAGCTTTCGGAAGAACTCCGCCGACGCAGCCTCGAAATTTACCAACGAGGCGCCGCCCACGCGCTCGAGCAAGGCATTATTGTTGCCGACACCAAATTCGAGTTTGGACAGGTCGATGGCGAGCTGATCCTCATCGACGAAGTACTGACCCCCGACAGCTCCCGTTTCTGGCCCGCCGACCAGTACGAGCCGGGCCACGGCCAACCGTCGTTCGACAAGCAATTCGTCCGCGACTGGCTAAGCAACTGCGGCTGGGACAAAAACAGCGAACCGCCAGAACTGCCTGACGAAGTCGTTGCTGGGACGCGCGAAAAATATATCGAAGCATGCGAGCGGATTACGGGAGCGGAGTTTGCTTGGAAGTAACGGGATTGGAACTCGTGCGTGTCTCTGTTGAGATGTGTGCGGCGTTTTTTTAGCCACGGATGGCACGGATAAACACAGATATTGACCGAGAAATTCTGCGCTCTATCCGAGTTTATCCGTGTCATCCGTGGCTGTTTTTTTCTTTAGCGAGCAGTTCTCAGCGATAGCTGACATCACATCTCGTTGCCTATCTCCCGTGTCTTCGCCAGTGTAGAATGCTATTGCGTCTGCGGGCTTGCTCGCCTTGCGGCGACGTCCTCTGGTTCCTACTCTTCTGCTGGAAGAGTTTGGTTGTGCTATCACCCCGTCCCACACTGAAATTTTTTTGCCTTATGTTGCGTTACTGGACTGCTGGAGAATCTCACGGAAAGACGTTGCTGGCCCTGGTCGATGGGTTTCCGGCAGGTGTCGCGATAGATACCGATCTGATCGATGTCGAATTGAAACGTCGCCAGGGTGGTTACGGGCGCGGCGGTCGGCAGCGGATCGAGACCGACAAGGTCGACGTGCGTACCGGCATTTGGCATGGCGAGACGATCGGCAGCCCGATTGCGCTCGAGGTCGTCAATCGCGATTACAAGCTCGAACGGCTCGACGATTTGCCTCGTCCACGGCCTGGACATGGCGATCTCACCGGCGCAGTGAAATATCTCGGCAGCATTCGCGGCGTGCTCGAACGTGCTTCGGCCCGTGAGACGGCGGTTCGCGTGGCTGCGGGAGCTTTGGCAAAACAATTGCTGGCGGCGTTCGATATCAACGTCTTCGGCTACGTCTTGGAAGTCGGCCCCGAACGGATCGAGCCGGTCGAGGGCACGCTGGAAGAGCTCAAGGCGATTCGCGACCAGAGTGAAATCTACAGTCTGAATCTCGATCGCGACCCGGCGATCAAGTCACTCATCGACCAGACAGGAAAAGATGGCGACACGCTCGGCGGTATCATCGAGGTGCGCGTCGATGGTTGCCCCTTCGGTCTTGGCACGCATGCGCAGTGGGACACAAAGCTCGACGGGCGTTTGGCTCAGGCCGTGATGGCCGTGCAAGCGATCAAAGGCGTCGAGATCGGCCTCGGTTTTGAAGCAGCCCGACGACCTGGTTCGCAGGTTCACGATCCGATTCATTATGATGAAAGTAAAAAAGATACGCCGTCGCTGGGTTACCAGCGTCCGACGAACAACGCCGGCGGTCTCGAAGCGGGGATGACCAACGGGCAGCCGATCATCATTCGGGCAGCGAAAAAACCGATCAGCACGCTGGCGAAACCGCTCGCCTCGATCAATCTCGACACCAAACAGCCAGAAGAAGCGAGCTACGAGCGGAGCGACGTCTGCGCGATCTCGGCGGCGAGTGTGATTGTCGAAAATGTGGTCGCGTTTGAAATCGCTCGCGCCGTCGTCGATAAATTCGGCGGCGATAGCTTGGTTGAGATGCAGGCACGGTACAAGTTATTTCAAGAGATGGCCGCCGAACGCTAAAACTCAGAGAACACGGATGTTCGCTTTACATGAAACTACCCAGCGACGCGTCTGCCGTGTCACTTTTATCGTGCTATGCGTGGTGCCAACGCTGCTGACGCTCGTCGGCATTGCGTACTGCAACCGCCCCTGGCGGCAAGCCGATTGGCAACGGACGCTTGCCCAGAAGTTTCATGTGCGCGCAGTGCTCGACAACATCAAACGCCCAAGTCCCGGCGTCATCGAGCTAACCAGCCTCCAACTGGCCGATCTTCGCACCAACAATCCGCTCGGCTCGATCGACAAGCTCAGCTTCCATCGCCAAAATTCCCGGCTGACGTTTCATGCCAATCATCTCACGCTCAAAGCTGGGCAGTTGCCCGCTTTGGTGACAGCCGTTTCGACATGGCTAGCGACGGGCGAGCTAGTACCGCTCGATTTTCATGCTGATCGCTTGACGATCATGGATTCGTCGCTGCAAACCTTAGAGCTTAGCGAGTTATCAATCAGCAGCGCCACGACCGATTCACAAGGTCAGCGATTCGAACTAAAAGCTCTCAACGATGCTGGGGAACAGATCCAACTTGTGTTGGAGAGCGAACAAGGCGGTTTGCATTTTGAGGCCGATGCCCAGCAAGTTCCGCTGCCAGCATGGCTCGTCGGCAAGCTCGTTCCCGGCATTAGCGGTTGCGGCGACGCAACCTTCCACGGAAAAATATCCGCCACCAGCGACGGCCAAAACACACGTGGCAATTTACAGGGGAAATTTGAGCAAGTCGATCTGCAAACCTGGATCGGCAACGACGGGCCTCATCGCCTGCAAGGCGTTGCCCAACTCAAGCTAAAGCAACTCGATTGGACGGATGACAGAATCGAGACGGCCCAAGGAAGTATCAAAGCTGGCCGCGGAGCATGTAGTTTTTCTTTGCTGCATAATGCGCGAGACATTTCTGGCTGTGCGACAGGGCCAACTTGGGAAACTCTGAGTCGAGAATCCAAAGACAAACTCGTCCCCTTCGGCCAATTGTCTCTAAGCTTTCAATTGAACAGCACGGGCTTTGCTGTTGCCGGCTTGTGCAAAGAAGGGGCGCTGATGACTCTTGAGAAAGCACCCTTGTTGTTTCCTCCGCCACAACTTCGTGCGGTCGGAGAAATTGTGCAGCTATTCGATTATCGCCGTCAACCGGGTTGGCTGCCCGCGACGCGCAGAGCGCACGACATGGCGGAGAAGCTGCCACTACCTGGGGACGAAGTTGGCGATCCAGAAAAGAATTCGCGACGATAGGTTTTCAGTAAGACTTCTACGCCTGATGCAAGCAAACTAAAAGACCTCTCGCAGAGACGCAAAGATCTTGGCGCGGCCTCTGGCCGCAACCAAAATCCCCCTCCCTTTTTAGGGAGGGGTTAGGGGAGGGTTTTGAACTCGGTACCCGTGTCAGCCCCTCCCCTAGCCCCT
>JAADGD010000281.1:0-16738 GCA_013152515.1 Planctomycetota bacterium | reverse complement strand
TCACAGTCAAATCGCTGGCTGAGTCAACCGTGGCAACCTTGCGGGGAGGGGGATTGATCGAAAAATGCGCGCACGGTGCGCGCAAATTGAATGTTTGCAGTGCAGAGTTCCCGACGTTGGATTTCCTCGGCGCTCTCTGCGTCTCTGCGTGAGGCAATTTCTTTTCGCTACTTCGAGTGAATCTCAATCACCGGCCCTTGCCCTCCCGCGTACTTGTCGACGGCTCGGCGGCCCAGGTTTCCTTTCTTCTGTGTGGCGGTGTAATGGGCCAAGAAATGCGCCGGGGTGGCTTGCCCTTGTAACTTCAGTTCGTCGAGTAGCGTTTCTGCCGCTTCCAAATCGCCTCGTTCAAACATCGCTAGCGCTTGCGAGTATTGATCGAGCCGCGATTTGACCTGTGCGGCTTTTGTGGCGGGGTAGACGGTGAATAGCTCTGCTGGCTGCTCCAAACCGGGGAGCTTGGCGGTGCAAACGCGAAGCGTGAAAAATTTGTCGGTGAGCTTCGTTTGAGTGTCGGACGTGATGACCAGTGGCAATTGCAACTGTTTCGAGGCGGCCTGCACACGGCTGGCGACGTTGACGGTGTTGCCACGGGGGCCGTATTTTATTCGGCTGCTTGTGCCGGCGTTGCCAACGTAGGCGGGGCCAGAGTGGATGCCAATGCCGAGTTCGAGTGGAGCGTCGAGCCGATCTTGCCACTTTTGAGCTACCGGCGGCAAGGCTTCAAACATATCGAGGGCTGCCGCACAAGCTAGGTCGGCGTGGTTCGGTTGTTCGAGAGGGGCATTCCAAAGTGCAAGCAAACCGTCACCGTAGTAATCGACCACAACACCGCGCTGACGAACAACGACCTGCGTCAGCGCTTCCATCACGTCGCCAAGTAGATCGTAGCAATCGGTGAGCGTCATCGTTTCGGCGAGCGTCGTGTAGCCACGCAGGTCGGCGAACATTAGCGTGACGTCGCATTCCTGACCTGACAAGCTTTCGGGATGTTGCTGAATATATTCGGCTACCGTTGGCGAGAAGGCTTGTTCGAGCAGCACGCGCGTGCGCGCGGCTTCGGTTTCTTGCTGTATACGAGCAATGCCAACGGCCACCGATTCGGCTAATAGTTGGACAAGGCGTGCTTCGAGGGGACGCACGCCACGACGGCGATTCGCTCCGCGCGTGTCCCGCACACCGTAAATCGCCGCGACCAGTTGGCCCTGCTTATCGAGAACAGGAGCGATGACGATCGCTTGTGAAAATCGCTGCCTCTGATCTTCGTTGATGGGTTGATACCAAGCCGTCGACTCTCCGGCGAGTTTTTCCAGTGCCGTTGGGTCAAAACGGATACCGCGCTCCGGGTGAGGCAGATGGCTGCCGACTATCTGCCACGGCATTTCGACTTGGTAGTCGCTCGGTCGCAAGACCCAGGCGGCGTCAAGCCCGACGGTTTCCACGGCAAATCGGGCGGCGTCGGCATAAAATTCTTCCGAACCTGCCGCAGCGCGATGCAACTGGCCCGCGTCGGTCAGCCACTTGGTCACGGTCGCTGCCGAGGGGCCTGAGTGCGCTTCGTCAGTTGTTTGCGTCACGAGCAGCTTTTCGAGACTCGTTTCCTTAAGCGGCACAAGTGTGCGAGGCGGATCCGACGAAGTGATCTCGATCCAGGTGGCATCGACTTGCAAGAGACATGGTAGCGGCAGCGTGTCGCCCTTGAATGTGACAGTGTTGTCTGCAAACCGAAAAAGTAAATCGCTAGTGTCGAGCTGTCGATCGGCTTCCCACACAGGCGACCAGCGCCCACTTCCGGCGGGATGTTCGCGCAGCACAACGTGATCGGTCAAGCAACGATATTGCTCATGTTGCCCGTCGTTGTAGATTGCGATTTGGACCATTGGGTGAACTGCCGAAGCTAGAGAATTGCGTACCTCAAAGAATAGGTCATGCACTGCTAGCAAGCTCATTCGACACACTCCGCAGAATCGTTACCTCCGGATGCTAGCACTCGGGCTCATCAATCTCGTTATTTGTCTCGACAGGGTGCAGGCATTGCGAAATAATGCTGGCCGTACTTTAGTTTCGAGTCGGAGTTTGTGCATGGAAGCATTGGTGGACTGGCAATCGTTGGGTTGGCAATCGTTGGGTTGGGGCTTGGGAGCAATCCTGCTGGGGGCTGCTGTACTACAAGCATTGCGTGCGGTCTATGTCGCGCGAAGGCGATTGCGCGCCTCGCAAACGGGGTGCGCGCAACGACAGCAAGTATTTGACCGACAGTTACGTTCAGCCTTGCAATGGGTCCGCGCAGCCAAGCCGATATTCAAAGCTTGGTCAGGTCCCCGTTCCTTTCAAGTGGCGGCGGTCGTGGACGAAGCGGTCGATTGCAAATCGTATTATCTCGTTCCCGTTGATGGGCATCCTCTGCCTCGCTTCGAGCCGGGGCAATTCTTGACGTTCAGTCTGCTTGTCGATCCGCATCAAAAACCGCTTGTTCGCTGCTATTCGCTTTCGGACCGACCGCACGAGGATTATTATCGGATAACGATTAAGCAAGCCCGTCCCCCGGCAGGCAATGCTGAGCTGCCATTTGGCCTGGGCAGCACTTACTTCCATCAAAATGTCCATGCCGATAAAACGCTTAAAGTTCAATCGCCGCAAGGGGCGTTTTTTCTCGATCCGACCGACGACGCGCCGGTCGTGCTGATCGGCGCGGGAATCGGCATCACACCGATCTTGAGCATGGCCATTACGATTGCCCATGAACGCAGCGAACAGACCGCCTATGTGTTTGCCGGTTTTGGCAACAGCCGCGAGCACCCTTTTCGTCGGCAGATGCAAGAGTTACATGCGAACAGCGAGAATGTGAAGTTTGATATTAGCTACTCGCGACCGATGCCTGCCGACAACCTTGGTCGCGACTACGACCATCGTGGGTATGTCGACGTAGCGCGGTTGCGACAAGTGTTGCCCTCCAATAACTTTCGATTCTACGTCTGCGGCCCGTCGGGCATGATGGAGACCTTGGTGCCGGCGCTACGTGCCTGGGGCGTACCCGAGTCGCACATTCGTTTTGAAGCTTTCGGGCCCGCGACCGTCAAAGGCATGAAGCAAGTGCGCACGACCGACGACATAGCCGAAGGGCCATGTCAGGTCGAATTTCTGCTGGCGGGCGCGAGTCTCGCGTGGGATGGTGGCTTCGAATCGCTGCTCGATTTCGCCGAAAGCCAAGGCGTACCGCTCGACTACGGCTGTCGCGCGGGGAACTGTGGGCAGTGCATCGTTTCGGTGCGGTCGGGCAACGTCGAGCACATTCAAGCCCCCGGCATGCCACTCGACGAAAATCAATGCCTCACCTGCATCGGCGTACCGCACGGCGATGTTGTGCTGGAAGCCTAAAAAGAATGAATGACCAATGATCAATGTTCTAATGACCAATTTTAATTCCAAAAATCCCCCACTCCTTTTGTGGGGAGAGGTTAGGGGAGAGGTTGACACTGGTGCACGGCTTAAACCCTCCCCTAGCCCCTCCCTACAAGAGAGGAGGACTTATAGTGGCAGTAGTTTATCAATGGTTTCGGCATTCGTCATTTTGCTACTCGCAGCCCCTTGCTCTGCTGCCGAACTCAATCTCGAACCAATCAAATGCGATCCTGCCCAAGTCCTCGGTGCCGACGCTTGCGCCAAGTGCCATGAGTACGAAGTGAAGCAGTGGAAGCTCACACCTCATTTCGCCACGTTCGAGTCGCTGCACCGCAAGCCCGAGGCGAAGGCGATCACCAAAAAGTTAGGGCTGTCGACCGTCAAACGCAACGACACTTGCGTGAAATGTCATTATACACAGCAACAAAAAGGGAGCCGCGTGCGTGTGGTCTCGGGGATTTCTTGCGAGTCGTGTCATGGCGCCTCGAAAAACTGGAATCCACTGCACAATGACTACGGCGGGCCGAATGTCACCAAAGAAACAGAATTGGCCGAACACCGCCAGCAGCGCGTAGCGGCAAGTATCGCAGCAGGCATGAATAATCCGGCGAATTTGTATCTGATCGCTCGTCAATGCTTAGCCTGCCACACCACGCCGGACGAAAAACTCGTCAACGTTGGTGGACACACGCCGGGAAGTCGCGACTTCGAGTTGGTCGCTTGGTCGCAAGGTATGGTCCGGCACAATTTTCTTCGCACCGGCGGTACGAGTAACGGCACCGCGACCCAGGCCGAGCTGCGAGTGATGTATGTCGTCGGCGTAATGGCCGACCTTGAGGCCAGCCTTCGCGCCACCGCCCAAGCAACCACCAAAGCCACCTTCGGCACCGTCTCCGCGCAGCGCGCTGCCGGTTTGAAACGCAAGTTGCATGAAATTCAGAAACAAACGGACAACTCTCATGTCCAACAGGCGATGGATGCGGCGCTGCATGCTCCGCTCAAACTCAATCAAAGCGAAGCTCTGCTCTCCGCAGCCAAGACGATCGGCGAGGCGGCTTTTGCGTTTGCGAAAGAAGCCGATGGCGATGACTTAGCCACGCTTGATGCGCTTTTGCCGCAGCCCAATGCGTACAAGCAGCAGGAGGGGCAATGACACAATCACTAACAGAAATCACCGTCACTCGTCCCCAGCGGTGGGATGTACCGTTTGGCGATGCGATGCGCGATGCGGATGTTGACGAATTGCTCAAGATCGAGCCGTTTGCGAGCATGGATGCCGAGCGTTTTCCTGCGGCGATTCCGCTGCGTGGGATTCTCAAAAACGATACGCGTGTGAGCAGTTATCAAGATGGCGATATCGTGGTTCGTGAAGGGGACTACGGCAGCAGTGCGTTTTTGATTTTGAGCGGCACCGTGAGCGTAGTCCTAGAAGGTTTGGACCCCGAGGCTCTCGGCCGACAGTCGCCGGAAAAACAAAGCGTGTGGCAATCGTTGACCCGCATGTGGAAGAATCCTCGATTGCCAGAGGTGCGCAGTCAATTCACCTCGAGCAGTACACTCGTAGCAAGCGACCGTCAGCCGGTCGCCGATTTGGCACAGACACGCGTCTTTTTGCAAGATGTCCCACGGGCGTTGGCGGGGGCACGCAGTGTGACGCTGCACACGGGCGAAATTTTCGGCGAACTCTCCGCATTGACGCGGACGCCCCGTTCGGCAACGGTGCTGGCCGATGGAAAAGTGTTTTTGCTGGAAATCCGCTGGCAAGGTCTACGCGACCTGATGCGCCGAACCGACGCCTTGCGGCAGCATGTCGAACAACTCTACCGCGAAAACAGTTTGCGTGTCCATTTGCGCGAAACGCCCCTGCTTGCGCAACTGCCGGCCCAACAACTAGAGGCGGTCGCCGAGGCGACTGTTTTTGAAACGCATGGAAATTTTGAGTGGCATGCCACGTTTGAATCACCCGCTGTCACTCCGTCGCAAGATGCGATTGTCAGCGAGCCGTTGATCGTGGAGGAAGACTCGCCGTCTGAGGGGGTGTTGCTCGTCCGTAGCGGTTTTGCTCGGCTCAGCCATCGCTACGGACACGGGCATCGGACGGTTGCCTATTTGGGCAAGGGGCAAGTGTTTGGTCTGACCGAAGCGATTGAGAGTTACAAAGCACAGCAGCCCACCCCGATGAGGAATTCATTGCGAGCGTTGGGGTACGTTGATGTGATCAGAATCCCTCAGTCGGTTTTAGAAGAACATGTCTTTCCCGCAATTTCCGAGTCTTTACTGGCCGAGGTCGCAAAGAAACACGCGGTGCAATGTTCGCATCATCATTGCGATGTGCACGACGGGCCTTTGGGTTGTGAGCAGGGGCGAGTGGATCCTGACCTGCTTGAATTTCTGGTGGAACGACGGTTTATCAATGGGTCGCAGGCGATGCTCATCGATTTGGATCGCTGCACGCGGTGCGACGATTGCGTGCGTGCTTGCGCGGCAACGCACGACAACAATCCGCGATTTATTCGCCACGGACACCATCACGGTTCGTATATGGTTGCCAACGCCTGTATGCACTGCGTTGACCCGGTTTGTATGATTGGCTGCCCAACAGGCGCGATCGGACGCGACCAAGAGACAGGCGTGGCGCGAATCAACGACCTCACCTGCATCGGCTGTAGTACCTGTGCCAACAGTTGCCCGTACGACAACATCCGCATGGCCGAGATCCGCGACAGGAGCGGCGCAGTGATTTTCGACGAAACGTCGCAGCAGCCGATTCACAAAGCGACCAAATGCGATCTCTGCGCCGACTTGGCCGGTGGGCCCGCTTGTCAGCGCGCTTGTCCGCATGATGCTCTGGTGCGCATCGACTTGGGCAATCTAGGCAAACTTTCGCAGTGGGTAAATCGTTAGAGTGGTCAGCGCACGAGAGTCTCTCTTCGCAAGGTGGCCCGAAGACGGTATACCAGTGGGCAGTAGACAGTAGCCGCGTTGCCACGCAACGCAAGGCGCGGAAGTGAGCGATCCTGACTTTACTTTGCATTGCGTGGCAACGCGGCTTCCTCTTACTTCACAATCACAGCCCACACTATGCAATCGTTTATCAAACGCAGACTTCGCAATACTGCCCTGACGGTTGCTGCGCTGGGTGGTTTTGTTGCTTGGAAACTGTGGCGTGAGTCAGGGCTTTGTGCGACAAGTTTCGACACGGGCTACGCGTTGCTGGCTGCGATCCTCTTTCTTGCCCTGTACAATTTTCGCAAAAAGCTACCTGTTCTGCCGTGGACGACCTCAGCCGGTTGGCTGCAATTGCACCTCTACGTTGGCCTCAGCACGGCGGTGCTGTTGGGTCTGCATATCGATTGGCGCGTGCCGAACGGCATTCTTGAAACGATTTTGGCAGCGCTCTATCTGGCCACGTTTGCCAGTGGATTGATCGGCATTTACTGGACGCGAACTCTACCGCGGAAACTAGCGAGGGTGAGCGAGGAAGTCATTTTTGAGCGAATTCCGCTGCTCCGCAGCCAAGTACGCGACCGTGCGGAGCGAGCCGTTTTGGAGGCGGTCCGTTCTTCGGGCGCGACAACGCTTGGCGAATTTTACTCGGACCGGCTGCACGACTTTTTTCAGCGATCGCGCGGGCTGCGTTTTTTCTTGCGACCAAACAATCGGCTACGGCGTCAGTTGCTCGCCGAACTGACCGAGGTGAATCGCTATTTATCGGAGCCCGAGCGAAAAACTTGCGAGCAGTTGTTCGCCTTGATCCGTCGTCGCGACGACTTGGACTATCATGCAGCATTGCAGTGGCGGTTGAAGGCATGGCTTTTTTTGCATATTGGGCTGACGTATCCGCTTGTCGCTGTCGCGAGTGTGCATGGTTTGCTGGCGCATCTGTTTGACGGAGGCGCGCTGTGAGGGAACCACTACAAGAATTCCAAGGCGACAATTACGAACGCCCCAATCAATCGTGGATTTGCGGCCTCTCCGACGAGGGTGCCCCTTGCCCCGTCGGTCCGGGCCGACGCGGGCGGTGCCCTGGTGCAACGGCGTGTCATCCAGCGCGCGACGGCGACCGCTGGGTCTGCAATCGCTCGCGAGCACGGGGCGGCCTTTGCGAGACGGGGCCTTCGCCCGAGGGCGAGTGTTGCCACAATTATCAGTGTGCACCGCTGCGCTCGATGAGATCGCGACGAGGGCGGTTTGTGTTTGGCTGCGCGTTGGCGACCTTGGGCGGATTGTGTTTGCTGTTCAGTTCTGCTTGGCGAAACGAAGCCTTGGCCCCCGGCGAATTGTCAGTGCAACATGCCCAATTACTCGAACGTAGCGACAGCACTCGGCGCTGTGCTAGTTGCCACGCAGCCGGAGATCAAACTTTGGGCCAATGGATTCAACACGCGGTCAACAACAATCTTGCCCAGCCGAGCCAAACCGAGCTATGCCTCGAATGCCATCAGAAGCAAATTGCCAAACACGAAGCGATGTGGGCGCACAACATCGATCCGCTGGTGTTGTTGGCTGACTCTCCTCCCCCCACTCCCTTCCAGCGGCATCTCGACCCGACGCAAGAGTTGGCCTGCTCGACCTGTCATCGCGAACATCATGGCGCGAGGCACGATCTCACGCTGATGAGCGACAACGCTTGTCAAGCTTGCCATCAAAAACAGTACCATAGTTTTGCGACGGACCATCCTGAGTTCGAAGCTTGGCCGACCCGGCGGCGCACGCAAATCGCGTTTGACCACGGTGCCCATCAACTAAAACACTACCCTAAAGAAAAACAAGAATTCACCTGCACGACTTGCCACGTACAGGACCGCGACGGAGCCTTTCAGCGAACGCTCGACTACGAGGCAACGTGCGGGAAGTGCCACGATAGCAAGATCGAAGCGAGCTGGGACACGGGCATCGCGCTGTTCGCGTTGCCGATGATCGACTCAGAAACACTTCGCGCCGCTGGCCACGACATCGGCCAATGGCCTGAGCAGGCGTCCGAAGAATTCGACGGCCCGTTGCCACCGATCACCAAGCTGCTGTTGGCTGCTGACGAACGTGCAGCTACGGCGCTCGCGACGCTCGGCGCTGATTTCGATTTTTTCGACGTCGACCCCGACGATCCGTCGCAACTACAAGCAGCCGGTGAGATCGTTTGGGCGACCAAGCGGCTGCTCCACGATGTTTCGGTGCAAGGGCAGGCAGCTTTGCGGACACGCCTCGAAACGGTACTCAACCGCCAACTGTCCAAGCAAGAATTCTCGGCGCTGACGGCGCGGCTGTCGCCCGAAAACTTAGCCGTGATGACCGACCACTGGCTCACACGCCTGCCTGCAGAAATAGCAAACCGCACCGAGGAAATGCCTGCTTCAAATCGTCCCGAAGCACCTGATCAAGACCGCGAAACTGCGCGCCAGCGCGTCGCCGCAGGCGGTTGGTTGCACGATGAAACGACGTTGTCGATTCGCTATCGCCCGACTGGGCACGCGGACCCTTGGGTGACCGCTTGGATTGATGTGATGACCGAGGCGACCACAGGCCGTTATGCAAAAATCACCAAGCCATTACTCAAGCAGATGATGGCCCCCACGGCTGCCGGATTGTGCGGTAGTTGCCACAGCGTTGATCGAACCAGCATCAATGACCCGAGCGGTGACCCGAACGATGACCGCTGCGTCGTGCAGTGGTTTGCCAAACATGTTGACGACGAGCCTTCGTCGTTCACGACATTTTCTCATGCTCCTCACCTCACACAAGCCCAGTTGGCCGACTGTCAGGCGTGTCATCAGATCAACTCACTGGCCAACGTGATGGCGACTTACGTGGGTGATTCGCCCGTCGAATTTGAAAACGGATTTCAGCCACTCACCAAGCAAAGCTGTGCCGAGTGCCACACACCACGCGCCGCAGGCGATAGCTGTATGCAGTGTCATCGGTATCATGTAGCCCCCGGCTCTGCCGGGAGACAAACCCCATGAAAGAAATGACATCGTTCGTCATGTCACCCCTCGGCAAAGCCGAGAGCTACGTGCGGCGTTGGCACTTTCCACAAAAATATGTCGACCGCTGCGTTTGCACGATGCGTTTGATCTTTGCCGAACAACGGGGGCAAGCTTGGTCTGCTCGATTGTAGACGCGATGCTTGTTTTGATAACTGCCTTGTTCGTTGAGCGCGTTGCGATAGGTGCCGTCCCCCAGCGTCGAGCCTTCGTAGCGAACTGCCTCTTCGAGCACCATGTGCGTCGCCGCCGTCAGCGCTTGCCACTGTCGCGTCGTCATCGCCGTGCATTTTCGTAGCGGATGAATTCCAGCGACATGCAAAATTTCGGAAGCGTACAGGTTGCCGATCCCGGCCACAGCCTTTTGGTCGAGCAGTGCAGGCTTGATCTCGCGCCGCGAGCTGCCCAGTCGCGTCCGAAAATCATCCGCCGTGATTTCTAGGGCGTCAGGGCCTAGTTTTTCGAGACCAAAACGTTCGCAAAATTCTTCTCGGGAAAACAAGCGAACATTTCCCAGCCCCCGGCGGTCCCAATAGAGAACCTCGTCAATCGGACCGCCGGTGAGCGATAAACGCCAGCGGAGATGCGCCTGCGTGGGCGGATCGACGACGAGAACCAGCCCGGTCATTCGGGGTTCGATCACAATGGCATCGTCCGTATCGAGCCAAATGACGACCCGTTTTCCGGCGCGAGCTAACGCGGAGATCGTAGCACCTCGCACTCGGTGGCGGAACTTTGCTGGCGCAGGCGAAATGTCGATTGGCTTACGCGAACAGCGTATTTTCGCAGCATCGACCACTCGGCTACCAACTGCAGCGAGAATACCTCGCCGCATCGTTTCAACTTCGGGAAGCTCTGGCATGGGAGGGATGTGAGAAGTTGGATGGGAGATTGACGATGTGAGATGATAGACTTCAATCATATATCTTCAATCTCCCATCGAACATCCCTTGACCCCATGCTGCTGGCAATCGAGAATTGATTCTTATCGCAAAAAATGATTACTTGGAGAGTGCATGTCGACTGCCCCCACAAATAAAAAGGAACATAAAAAATGTTCCGCTAACGTTCCCGACGCAGCAGGCCGCTACGGCGATTTTGGTGGACGCTACGTTCCCGAAACACTGGTCCATGCGCTCGACCAGCTCGAAAAAGAATACGAAGCGTCGCGCCTCGACGCGCAGTTCCAAGCCGAACTCGACGACCTCCTGAAAAACTATGTCGGTCGCCCTTCGCCACTTTATTTTGCCAAGCGGCTCACCGAGCATTGTGGCGGTGCCGAAATTTGGCTCAAACGCGAAGACCTCAACCATACCGGCGCTCACAAAATCAACAACACGCTTGGCCAAGCGCTGCTCACCATGCGGATGGGCAAGCAGCGCGTCATCGCCGAGACAGGGGCCGGCCAGCATGGCGTTGCCACGGCCACGGCATGTGCCCACTTTGGCCTCGACTGTATTGTCTACATGGGCGAAGAAGATATCCGCCGCCAAGCACCGAATGTCTTCAGCATGAAACTGCTAGGCGCCGAGGTTCGCCCCGTGTCGAGTGGTTCGCGCACACTGCGCGACGCCGTGAACGAGGCGTTTCGCGATTGGATGGGTAGCGTCGAAACGACCAACTATATTTTGGGCTCGGTCGTCGGCCCGCACCCTTTCCCGCAAATGGTCCGTGACTTTCAGTCCATCATTGGCAGCGAAACGATCGAACAATCACGCTCACGGTTTAGCGCCCTGCCCAACGTCGTGGTCGCCTGTGTCGGTGGTGGCAGTAACGCGGCCGGCATGTTCTTTCCGTTTGTTGAACTTGACGGTGTGGAACTCGTCGGCGTCGAAGCCGGTGGACGCAGCGACAAGCCGGGCGACCACGCCTCGCCGCTGACTTATGGCCGTCCTGGCGTTCTTCACGGCAGCTTTTCGTACGTCTTGCAAGACGAAGATGGCCAGACTTTGCCCGTCCACTCGATGTCGGCCGGCTTAGACTACCCCGGAGTCGGCCCCGAGCACAGTTATTGGAAATCGACCGGTCGAGCTACCTATACTTGCTGCACCGATGATGTGGCGATGCAGGCGTTCGACGCGCTGGCCAAGCTCGAAGGCATTTTGCCTGCCCTCGAAAGCTCACACGCGGTTGCCAAAGCGATGGAAATCGCCAGCGAACGGCCACGCGATCAACGAATCGTCGTTTGTCTCTCGGGACGTGGCGACAAAGATGCCTGCGAAATAGCACGCTTGAAAGGAGAAGCGTTCGGTTAAGCCAATCATCGCGACGAGGACGTCGCGGCTCGCCAACAATGCTGCTCTCAAATCCCTGGCCTCTGACCTCTAGCCTCTCCAAATTCATGTCTTCAATCGATGAACTCTTCACAAAGCTCCGCAGTGAAAACCGCAAGGCTCTCATGCCTTTTATCACCGCCGGCGATCCCGATTTAGATTTTACTGCGTCGGTACTCCAAGAGTTGGTTGCACGCGGCGCATCCATGTGCGAAGTCGGCATTCCCTACAGCGACCCCATCGCCGACGGCCCCGTGATTCAAGCCTCGTACACCCGCGCGCTCAACAAAGGCATAAAACTAAACAATATTCTCAAAACACTAAGCAACGAAGCGCCGCAGCTCGCCGCGCCCCTCGTAACCATGATCAGCTACGCCATCATCTACCGTCACGGGGTAGAAAAATACGCCGACGCACTCAAGCAGAGCGGCGTCGCCGGCATGATCGTCCCCGACCTCCCCGTCGAAGAGTCGCCTCGCTTAGCCAAAGTTTGTCAGACGCGTGACCTCAGCCTGATCCAACTCGTCTCGCCCTTAACGCCGCGCGACAGAGCACTCAAAATCGCTGATACTTCTAGCGGTTTTATCTATTACGTTTCGGTCGCAGGAATCACCGGCGAGCGAACCGAGTTACCCCCCGAACTGGCCGAACGCGTCAGTTGGCTGCGCGAGCAAACCCCTCTGCCCGTCTGTATTGGGTTTGGCATCAGCAAACCCGAACACGTAAAATTGCTGGCGCCGGTTGCTGATGGACTGATTGTTGGCTCGGCGATCGTGCGACGGATGGCCGACGTGGAAACCGACGGACGAGAAACTACGCTCAAGCAAATCGGCGACTACGTGGAGAGTTTGCTCACAGCGTTGGAACAATGATAAATTGAACTACGACGACACAACGAGCACGACGAGAAAAAGATGTGCTGTGTCGCCGTGCTGTGTCGCCGTGGAGGAATTTCTTTCTTCCTATTATAGTTTCGCAAAATCTGCGTAGTGCCCGTCGTGTCAATGTAGTTTAGTGGTTTTTTTCGTCCTTTTTGCGTTATTACCGACAAACTCGATTTGACCTACACCGAAAGTGCAAGGTAAAATTGAGAGGGTTGCGTTGTGGTAGGACTCACCGTTCTTGTTTCCTGCTCTCGATGCGCCAGCCCCTTTTCCCAGGAGGTTGTCGATGCCAGCAGATTCTCCACAAAGACGTCCCGCTCAACCACTCGGCGAAAGGAATCGACGCAGCGAAGTCCTGTGTCGCTTTTTTGCCGGGCTGACCGAGTACACTTTTACGACACAGTTGGGCGTCGTTGATCCGCCACTGGTCGATTACCTCTCCGAGATGCTCGCGCACTTTGTCCGCACCGATGCGATCTACGGTGTGCGCACGCCAACGGGCGAGCGTCTATCCCAAGTCGCCGACATGCTCGCCGAAGCACAAGCCCGCCAAGGCGCAGCGCGGCGCCGGTTGCACCGCCACATCGGCGATTTTACGTTGTTCTGGACCGGCCTCTATCCCGAGATCGCCGAACGTCAACGCCAAGGCCGCAAAGACAGTTTGCTCGACTACCAAGACCAAGGCAAACGCAACTACCTCATCGCCAGCCGCTTGCCTGCTGACAAGCAGTCGGCGCCCGACGCCGTGCTCGAGCGTCTAAGCGATCGTTTTGAGCTATGTGTCTACGGACTTGGCGAAATACGCAAGCAGTGGGAAGAACGCGAAGGCGAGAGTGACGGGGCGTTGTTGCTGGGGTAGTAGATATAGCAAAGGCTTTTCCTTTGACAGATTCCGCTGTACGATCAGACATTATGCCAACAATACTTCGCATCGGTCAGTTTCGATTTCACTTCTTTCCTGAAGAACCAAATAAAAGGAACTTCCTCAAGTCCTAGCGCCATGCCTCCTTTTTGGCAAGCACACTACAGGCTCTTAGAGGTGACCTGATCATCGTCGACCGGTTATTACTTGTGAACTGTCGAACCTTCCTCGATGACTGCTGCGCATGCTCGCCTGAGATACTCCTCGAATTCCCACGGTCCGCTACCACCTGTTTGCCGAGTGATGACCAAATCGAGACTAGGCACGAAAGCGATCAACTGGCCACCAGAGCCGGGTTTGTAACGGGCGTCGGCGGGGATGCCGTTACTGCTGCCGTTGTTATCGTTTTTTCCGGCCAGCAGGGCTGGCAACTGCCAACCGTGTGAGAACATTTGAGGATTGTGTCCCCATCGCATTTCCGGTGTCCGAACATTATGCGTGGATTCGGCTGTTTCTTCGACAAACCATTTGGGAATCACTTGCTTGTCTCGCCAACGCCCGCTGTGCAGCATGCAGTAGGCGATCCGAGCCAAGTCGCGGGCCGGCATGCCCATCGCGTGCGATGGATGCCGACCATATTTGTCGCCGCCGCCTTCGAACTGCTGAAACCACCAGTGTTCACATCCGATCGGCTTGAACAGCGACTCGATCGCGAACTGGTCATACGGTTTGCCGGTCACGTTCTCACAAACAAGCGAGGCGTGATAGAGTGCAAACGTCGAGTAACCACAGGCAGTCCCCGGATCGAACGCTAGAGTGGCAGTATCCGGATCGTCATCATGCCCCAACACATGTTT
Source organism: Planctomycetota bacterium (assembly GCA_013152515.1). Taxonomy (GTDB): domain Bacteria; phylum Planctomycetota; class Planctomycetia; order Pirellulales; family Lacipirellulaceae; genus Bythopirellula. The sequence continues at coordinate 2,479 of JAADGD010000281.1, read as the reverse complement.
CCACGGCCCTTGATTGCGCGCACCGACCGCCTCTGGGGTGATGCCCGAGGTGTGATTGAGAAGTTGCTTGATCGTGATCTGAGCTTTCCGTGGATCGCTCAATGGTTGCGACTGCGGAATAAATTCAAACGCTAGATCCTCGAACGCCATCTTCTTCATCGTCGTCTCGTGCTGGCTCCGCTCCGAAGCAATCGCCAGCACCGTGGCACAAACAGCCTTGGAAACCGACGCTACTCGGCGCGAATCATTCTTAGCACTGTTGCCACGTTCGACTTCCAAAACTAGGTGTCCATGGCGAATGACATCCGCTGCGAAGTTGCGATCGTCACTCTCCAGCAGCCATTGCTTCAATCCATTAAGTTTCTCTGGATCCATCCCGGCAATTCGACTTATCTCCTCAACTTTTTCCAGTTTCCGCCAGCCACCCTCCGACTCCGGTGGCGGGAAGTAGCCCGCGTCCTCCGCATCCACGTTCGTTGCAGCTAAACAGATCAAGCAGATCCACAGGTACAGTTTCGTCGTTCTCATTGGTAGTATTTCCTGCTTTGAATAGTGTGTGAGTCAATCAGCATCGGTTTACCCCTTTCAATCAGAACGCCGTGCGAGCAGTACGGTGGATAATGGGCAACTCGAATCGGCAAGCCAATCGATTCGCTCAGTCGCTCCAGGTCGTACTTAAAAATGGTCTTGCGTGATGAGTTGCTGCCGCCACCATCGCACGTCCACAGAATCGATGTCGCATCGGGATAACGCTGCTTGCCAATACGGTTCTAGTGCTTTGGCAGCTATTGATCTTCGTGCCTTGTGACAAAGCACTCGTACCAACGAAAACTATCGCAGGCACTCTTCGCTGGTGTCGCGCGAGAGACCGATGTTCACATGCCCGAGGTTGAGTTTGCGGTCGAAGATGCCGTACGGAATAATAACGCCATCAGCCCAGGAAGGGAAGTCGTGGTCAAATGCCTGGAATGCTTGATTGCCACGAATGCGGCCCTTGCGATAAAGCTGGCGTTCCTTCGCCTTGGTATCGATGGATAACCAGGGATTTCCGTCCGATTCATACTGCTCAATGTATGCGGCAACGATCTCGAATTGAGCGTTCCGATCAGGAGGTTCTCCGCCGGGAAGGTCTTTGCGAATTTGTCGACGACGAATTCCTGCGTCATCGAGCCAAGTGGCAATCGCGTCTCGCCCTACTGGCGTGCCCATCGCTTCGAGGTGACCGGATAAAAGGCGAGGCGAAAGGTCGGTGAACACGATATCTGCATCGTCTGGATCTCGCGGCTGTTCGTACTTCCAGGCAAGAGATCAGGTTTTTTCCTCACTCGACTTCGAGGCGTTTTTTTTCGGCCCGCATCTGGGCGTCGCACCCGACCGGCCGCCGGATCATCCTTCCAAGGATCCAACTCCTTGATATCACGTTCGATTGTCCGGGTCGAACACCCCAGCACGTCAGCGACAGAGGCAATTCCGCCAAGTCTCGCATCCTGGCTTCCGATACGACGTTACTCTCAAACAATTGCTTCGCCATCCTTGGCCTCCTAGAGCATCCAGTGGGGCAGTCGGAGCCAAATCTGAACGAATAGACTCAAACCGACGACACTAATTTTCCGCTCGATGCTAAGCTAGCAGCCTGATACGCTTCCTGTTTGAAACATCACGTTGCCGGTGGGAGAGAAATTTAGCCGCAGATGGAGGCGAATCAACGCAGAATTTTTCTGTAATGCTAGCCATCTGCGATGATCTGCATTCCTCTGCAGCAATTCAAAAACACTTGCTGGGCACTTTTCATTTCAGGTATGATAGTCGTTGTGCCTGTCATATTTCCTTTCTGCCTGAATGGAAAAATGATGCAATACAGAGCAAGACTGCTGATTATTGCTGGTATAATTTCATTCATCACGGGAACCTGTCTTGGTGAGACGTATTTCGTTTCCACGGACGGGAAAGACACGAACAGCGGGTCTTCTCCTGAAACCTCCTGGCGGACGATTACCTTTGCTGCATCCAAGGCAAGTATCTGTCCATTAGTATCTGTCCATTTTGATGCGGCATTCTTCCTAAATTAACGAGTCAAGACCAGTTTTGGTGTCACTTTGCGTTTGCTGCGTAATCCTGACAAAGAACAATTGGAATTGATTCGATGGTTTTGGGCCATTTTCACATCAAAATGGACAGATACCAAGGCAAGTCCGACAGCGCCTGGCGACACTGTTTATGTCAAAGCTGGACTCTACGCCGAAGAGCGAGTTGTTTTCGAAAAGTAGGGGACCAAGGAGGAGCCGATTCGCTTTATTGGATTTCAGACACAACCAGATGGCAATCCGAAATTCGGGTTCAAGCTTCTTCGACTGTTTTAGATTTGTCTCTTGTTTAAGTTCAATGGAGCAGGAGTTTAAGCCGCTTCCAATGGTACAGACGAGCAAGTTCGTTGCGAGTGAGTCTCTGCTCTCGCTCGCGTTGGAAGTGGGAGGGAGTA
>JAADGD010000305.1 GCA_013152515.1 Planctomycetota bacterium | reverse complement strand
GTGAGTCTTTTTTTATTGGATCCCCCTAAAATCTTTGTTCGGTGCGAAGATTTTGACCGTTAGTAACACGGATAAACGCGGATGCAGATGAGGAAGAATTTTTTAGCCGAATTCGATTGCCAAAAAAGAAATAGGGCAGGAACAGCGGGAAACTCTGAAGTCTTCCAATAAAATCGGTGTTTATCTGTGTTACTAACGGTAAAAGTTTGCGAAGCATGCGCAAGTTTTTTGACAGGAGTTACAGGATCAACTGGATAACGGCGTACGGAATTGATCCTGTCGATCCTGTAAATCCTGTCAAATCTATTTTTGGTTGCGGCCTTGCGGCCGCGCTGGGTTCATCTGTGGCTAATTTTTTCCCTCTCATGAACGGTTGCGTTTTTTGATCCTTCAGTTTCTGCCAGTTTCTGCGTCATTTCTTCGTCATAGCGACTGCATCGCAGATTTGTGCGTCATTGCGTCTTTCGTCATAACACTTTAGCGCGGCATTTGCTTTGTGCTCGAAAGAAACGGGCGTAGTTCGTTGACGAAGTCGCCGGCGTCGGCGAATTGGCGGTAAACGCTGGCGAAACGGACGAAAGCAACTTCGTCGAGGTCGCGGAGATGGTCCATCACCAATTCGCCCAATCGGCGGCTGTCGATCTCGGCATCGAACGACGAATAGACGTCGTTTTCTATCGCGGCGACGGTCCGATCGATATCGCGATCGGCAATGGGTCGCTTCCAGCAGGCCCGCTCTAGGCCCGACTTGATTTTTTCCCGTGAGAAAGGTGCGCGGGAACCATCTTTTTTTACCACCTTGATCGCCGATTCTTCGATGCGCTCGTACGTCGTATAGCGGCGCTTACACTTGAAACATTCGCGGCGACGACGGATGGCGTAGCCATCTTGACTGGCGCGGGAATCGATGACGCGGTCGTTATCCATTCGACAGAAGGGGCATTTCATGTCACCACTATACCAGCAGAATCGTGGTACGGAACCCTGCAAATTCGGATTGCGGAGTTTGGAATGCAGAATGATTTTTATTCCGCATTCCAAACTCCGCAAACCGAATTATTTCTTTGTTTCTGTCCATTCTCGTCGTTGGCGCGAACTGGGGATGTTCATCGCTTTGCGATATTTGGTGACGGTGCGGCGGGCAACGGTGATGCCGTGTTTGGCGAGTTCTGCAACGAGTGCGTCGTCGCTCAACGGCTTGTTCTTGTCTTCTTCGTCGACGATTTCTTGCAATTTCAGGCGGACTTTGTCCCAGGCGACTTCTTCGCCATCGGCACTCGTGGTGCCGCCAACGAAAAATCGCTTGAGCGGGAAGATACCGCGTGGCGTTTGCATCCATTTGTCGTCAACCGCCCGGCTGACGGTCGTGACGTGGACTTTGACCTTGTCAGCGATTTGTTGCATTTTGAGCGGTTCGATGTGCTCGGGCCCATTGTCGAGAAATTTGATTTGATGGTCGACAATCGCCTGTGACACACGGGTAAGCGTGCTGCGTCGCTGCTCGATCGCCTCGATAATCCACTGGGCAGAGTTGATTTTGCGTTTGATGTAATCACGCGTTTCGGCGTTGGTGCCGGGATCTTGCAGCAGCTTCCGGTGATAGTTGCTGATGTAGAGCGACGGTAATTGCCCATCTTCTAGCCGCACGTCGTAGCCGCCTCCTTCGCGACGCTCGATGAATACGTCGGGCGTAACACTCGGGGCAAAGTTGTCGTTGAATTCTGAGCCAGGTTTTGGTTTGAGCGTTCGTAGGTCTTCCCACGATTCTTTGATGGTTTCGAGAGAAAAACCTGTTTTCTTTGAAATCAGGGGCAGACGGTTGTTCTCTAAATCTTCGAGGTGGTTTTCGATGAGAACTTGCAGCTCTTCGTAAAACAGCAGGCTGGGAGTGAGTTGTTGCAGAAGGCACTCTTTCAGGTTGCGCGCCCCAACTCCAGGAGGGTCGAGGTGTTGGACGATTGCGAGTGCTTCTTCGGCCAGCTTCATCTGCTCGGCTTGCCAGACGTCGGCCTTGCCGTTCAGGTCTGCTGGTGGCTGCGAGATTAAATCTTGTAGAGGCGTTTCCAGGTAGCCGTTACTGTCGAGGTTATAAATGATGCGTTCGCAAAGCCGTCGCACTTCGTCGCTGAGGTCGAACCAACTGAGCTGATGTTGCAAGTAGTCGAGCAGTGATTCGGGACGCGAAACCATGTTGGCCATCGCATCGTGATGACGACCGGCGTCCGCCTCCATCTGCCCCCGCGAAGGACGACTACGCTCTTCGTAGTCATCGGGCAGACTGTCGACCATGTTCATCAGCCGCTCGAAATCGTCTTCGTTATTGGTGCCTTCTTCGACAACCAACTCACGTTCTGATTCTGTCGGCGCGTTCGGGTCGACTTGCTCTTCTTTGAGTGCCTCCACATCCTCCGTCGGTTCGATCTGATCGAGAACCGGATTGTCTTCCATCTCCTGTTCGATACGTTCTTGGAGAGCAAGAATCGGCAACTGCAGGATTTCCATCGACTGAATCATCCGCGGTGCTAGCACCTGCTTCTGAGACATCTGCATTTGTTGGCCGAAGGAAAGTCGCATAAATCGTTGTCGTAAGGTTGGTTGTGTTTCAGTTCGTGGATGAACGCAGGGACGAAGTTTTTTGCTATTAGCAAATCATCTGTAGCATAATGTGCTCGTTGCTCGAAGGCCAAACTTGCGCGGCTAAGGTAGGCGTGTAGCGTTTCGTGGTTTAGAAACCTGGAATTTTGCAAAAGCCGAGGCTTCTTTAGCAAGCAACGCTCATTGGGAATTGTACCTTGCGGGGGCCCTATTGCACGGTTTTCATTCCACGAAAACAAGAAATAAATAGTTTTCGGATGAGGCTTCGGAGGAGGCTTTGGCTTAGACGACTTTTTTGATTATCGCTAAACCCTACCTTGTGGTAGAATGAACGGCCACTACTTCGGAGGAGAACGAGTTTAAGGCGGGCGGCAGTTGAAAACGTACCCCTACGAAACCGCAGGCTAGCGCCACTAGCGCCATCGCGGCTGACTTTTATCGGCCGTACAGTTTTTATCAGCCGCGTGGCGCTAGCCTGCAGTTCTCAAAGGGTAAATTCTCATCTGCTGCTCGCCTAACAAGCCCATTTCATAGACAAATTTGATTCTTGCTGTGGGTCACTGTGTCGGTGCGTCTCCACCGAGACCACCGAAAAGTTCGCTCATCCCTGGTAAATTGATACCGCCAGTGAGTGACTGCATCTGCTCGGCATGTAGAGCCTGTGCTTTTTCACGAGCGGAGTTGATTGCGGCAGGGAGCAAGTCTTCGAGGAATTCGCGATCTTGTTTTTCGATCAGCGTCGGATCGATGCGCACGGCCAGCACCTCGCCAACTCCATTGGCCTCGACTTCAACCATTCCTGCGCCTGCGCTCCCGACGACACGTTTGGTTTTTAGCTCTTCGTTGAGCTGCTGCATCTTGCCGCCCATCTCTTGGGCTTGCTTCATGATGTTGCCGATGTTGCCTAAGCCTTTGAACATGGTTGGACTTTCAAAATAATATCTTGGGGTGTTATACCCTGGCAGAGCCAAGGGCTATTTTTCGGATGGGGGAACATAACGGAGGCGGCTGGGGTCGCCGTCGAAGAGTTCCATCGCTCTTTGGACAAATGGCTGCGTGGAGATCTCTGCTTGCTGTTGTCGTTTTGAGGGAGCCCTCGTCACGGGCTTTACGGCGGCATCGGTCCGCTGGTGGGTGCGAAATGTGAAGCCGACTTTGGTGCCGCAGACCTCTTCGAGAGCTTGATCGAGTCGCGACCGATTCGCGGGGCGTTCGCAAATGTCGCGGTGAAAACCTTCGCTGAAACTAATCGTAAGCTGGCCTTTGTCGTCGATCGAGATTTTGTCGGCTTCGGCAGCGTGGTCCATCACCATGCCGCTGAGCGAATTGAGGACCTGCTTCCATATTTCTTCCACGTTGTCGGCCGAAAGTGGCGTTTTTGCGGCGGCGACGGCAGCAGTCGAATTAGAAGGCTCTGCGCGAGCCGTGTCGTCCTCGACCTTGGAGGGCGCAACGTCAGTGGGCGAAGACGCCTCGGCTTGCGGCGGGGCCGAGATTTTTGCCGGTGACGGCTTAGGGGTCACGTTTTTTTTTACTGGGGCTGTTCTTCTCGTCGGAGTAGCTTTTCTTGTTGGAGCCGTTGTAGCATCGCCACCGCTTTTCAGTTGCGAGACCAAAGCCGAGAGTTCATCAAGGTCTTCCAGATGGCAAATTCGCACGATGGCCATCTCCGCCAGTGTGCGCGTATGCGTACTGACACGCATCCGTGCTGCTGTTTGGTCAAGAATTTGAACGATCGCCAGCAGCGTGTGGACCCCCAGTTGCTCGGCGACTTCGCTGACCTCTTGCTGTTGGCTGGGCAGCGAATACAGCAGGCTCGACGCGTCGCAGCCGACCGATTGCGTCATCACATCGCGAAAGTAGCCGAGCAGTTGATCGAGTAGCTGGGCAACCTCGGCGCCTTCGGCGATTCCTGCATCAAGTTCGACCAGCGCAGCAGCCGCGTCACGATTGACTAGCGGCTGGACGAGTTGGCTTAGTCGCAAGGCGGGGGCGATGCCGAGCATCGTGGTTACGTCGACGGAGGTGATCGTGTCGGTGCCGGTTGAGAGCAGTTGTTCGAGCAGCGATTGGCTGTCGCGCATCGAGCCGGCAGCTCGCATGGCGAGAATTTGGAGTGCGTCCGAGTCGATCGTGACACCCTCGGCAGTGGCGATTTCTTCTAGTCGCTTCTGAATGGCTGTCGCTTCGATGCCGGCGAAGTCGTAACGCTGACAGCGAGAGAGGATCGTAACCGGGATTTTGTTTGGTTCGGTCGTAGCGAAAATGAATTTCACATGCTCCGGCGGCTCTTCCAGCGTTTTGAGTAAAGCGTTGAACGCCTGAGTCGTCACCATGTGGACTTCGTCGATGATGTAGATTTTGTAACGAGCCCGACTGGGCCGTACTGCGACGTTTTGCCGGAGCTGACGAATGTCGTCGACACCGTTATTGCTGGCGCCATCGATTTCGATCACATCAACATCGCTACCAGAATTCACGCTTTGGCACAGCTCGCACTCGTTGCAGGGAGTGGCCGAGGTTCCTTGGTAGCAGTTAAGTGCCTTGGCCAAAATCCGAGCCGCCGAGGTCTTGCCGACCCCGCGGGCGCCAGTGAACAGATAAGCATGACCAACGCGGTCGCTTTCGATCGCCCGAGACAGGGCTTGAGAGACATGCTGCTGGCCGATCAAGTCGTCAAATGTCTGAGGCCGGTAGCGACGGGCCACGACGATGTAATCGGTGTTCTTGGCGGTCGGTGAGGAGTCGGTCATCGCGGTCGGGAATGCAAAATTAAAAATGCAAAATGCAAAATTAAAAATTGGTCGTCAGGAATTTTGCAATTTGCATTAGGAATTTTGCATTTTGCATTACTTTTTCCTGCTCGACGGTCGGCGAGAGGCCCCCCACACAAAGAGACACAAGCTTATGGCTGCGGTGTCTCCACCCTGACCAGGTTCGCAAGGCCCCCATTGCAAGGACCCCTCGCCGACAGCCGTTGCAGCGGGCCACCAGATAGCCCTTTGTACGCGGTCGGAGGCTGGGAGGCAATGACCTCGCTGTAAATGACCAATGGCTTTAAGAGTATCCGTCTCAACATTGGGCCACGGGCATTGGTCATTTTTTTATGCCGACCGCGCTGGTAGACTCAGAGATTCGTCACCTTTCCTTCCATCCGTATCAGACACCTAGATGGCCAGACTGCCCCAACCAAACGACGACCACGCTTGGCGGGCACTCTATCCGTTTGAATCTCACACGCTCGATCTGGCTGGCTCCGCTTATCATTATGTCGAGGAGTCCCCGCCAGACGGTTCGCCCAGCGAATTGCCCACTCTCTTGTTCGTTCATGGCAATCCGACGTGGTCGTTTCACTGGCGACAGCTTATTTTGGCCAATCGAGGCCAGTTTCGCTGCGTCGCCCCCGATCATCTGGGCTGCGGGCTAAGCGATCTCCAGCCCCGCCCGTTGCGGTTGGCCGACCATATCGACAATTTAGTGGCGTTGATCGAGAAGCTCGATCTGCGTCGCATTACGTTGGTGGCGCAGGACTGGGGCGGTTCGATTGGGCTGGGAGCGGTGTTGCGTGCCCAGGAGCGGTTCGAGCGGATGGCACTTTTCAATACGGGGGCATTTCCGCCGTGGTTTATTCCTTGGCGAATTCGCGTCTGCCGTTGGCCGGGGTTTGGACGGCTGGCGCTGCAGGGGGGAAATGCTTTTTCACGGGCAGCGTTGCGGATGACATTAAGCCGTAAGCAACGGTTAGAACCAGCGGTTGAGCAAGGGTATCTTGCGCCGTATCACGATTGGCGATCGCGGGAGGCGGTGTACCAGTTCGTAAAGGATATTCCGCTTTCCGATCGGCATCCAACGTGGCAGATGCTAGAGGAAATTGAGCAAGGTTTACCGCGCTTGGCCGAGATTCCGCAACTGCTCATCTGGGGCATGCGTGACTGGTGTTTTACTCCGGAATGCCTCGACAAATTTATTGATCTCTGGCCTGCGGCAGAAGTTCATCGCTTAGCCGATGTTGGGCACTGGACGGTCGAAGATGCCCCGGAGCAGTCGCAGCAATTGCTCGCCGATTGGCTGCACCGCACCGCCGTTTCTGCCCCAGGAGCCGCCTCCTAATGTCCACGCTTGCCGTTTCTCCGCCTACCACGTCGCCGCCAACCACGCTCGGCACCCGCGTCACACTCGCCTGCATCTGGGAAGCGACCGCCCCCAAACCGGGCAATGTTTACCGCGGCGCTGACTTCGAAGATCTTTCCTACGTCGACTTTTTGGTCAGCGCTGCCGTCGTAGGGCCTCTATTGCAGCAAACTGCCCAGCAGGGTGTCGGCGCGACGGTCTTGGAAGCCGTCCAGCACACACGTTCAGCGGTCGCGACCAACACGAATCTCGGGATGCTGCTGTTATTGGCACCGTTGGCGGCGGTGCCGGCTGAAGTCACGTTGAAGAAAGGGATTTGTCGAGTGCTGGCCTCGTTTACCGACACAGATGCCAAGCATGTTTTTGAAGCCATTCGCACTGCGCAACCAGGAGGGTTGGGTAGCGTTGAGGAGGCCGATGTGAATGATACGAGGGCTCCCGAAATTTCTTTACTGGAAGCGATGCAACAGGCTGCCCAACGCGACCTGATTGCCCTTCAATACACCAACAACTTCCAACAAGTTTTCGAGGTTGCCGATCACCTCCAGCACCTCACCCAACGCGACTTGTCGCTTAGCGAGGCAATCGTCCAAGCCTTCCTGCAGCTATTAGCAGAAAATCCCGACAGCCTAATCGCCAGAAAATGTGGCGAACAAGTGGCCAACGAAGTATCGGCCCAAGCCGCAGCCGTCCTCGGCAATGGCGATCCCGGCGAGTCGACCTACCAAACAGCCCTGCAAGCATTCGATTTCTCGCTACGCGTCGATGGTCACCGCCGCAATCCGGGCACTTCTGCCGACATGATTGCTGCAGCGCTGTTTGTGCTGCTGCGCGAAAACCGGCTAAAATGGCCGGTGAGGTTTTATTGAAAGGGGCTAGGGACTAGGATTAAGGGGCTAGTGCTTTGTCACAGCTAAAA
>JAADGD010000268.1 GCA_013152515.1 Planctomycetota bacterium | reverse complement strand
CTCTCCGAGTCGTGAATTCACGACTCGGAGAGGCGTGCCACAATGGATCAATCCCAAAATTAAGCTGTGACAGACCACTAGCACTTTTCTGATTCTGCGGAAATTCTTTTGCAGTCCCTATTGACACCGCATTAAATTAACACATAATTGCGTCTAATCAGTGTTGATACTGAGTCTCGTTAGCATCTACCTCATGTGCTTCTGTGCGGGATGCAGCTGGAAATTCCTTGAGTCGCGGAGAAAACCGATGATTTCAAAGCCATCTGATCATGGAAAACATGGTTTCACGTTAGTTGAGCTACTGGTCGTAATTGCCATCATCGGCGTCTTGGTCGCCTTGCTGCTCCCGGCGGTTCAAGCCGCCCGAGAAGCTGCTCGCCGAATGAGTTGTGCAAATAACATGCGGCAGCTTGCCCTCGCGATGCACAACTTCGAGTCGACCAACAAAAAGTTTCCACCGCAAATCATGTTGGGCAAAGATCAAACACTCTGGTCGGCGCAGGCTCGAATTCTTCCGTACATCGAGCAGGGAAACATGTTTGCCTCCATTGATTTCAAGCAACCCTACGATAACATTCTTCTCAACGGTCAATCGATCGCTTCGCTACGAGTCCCCACGTTGCTTTGCCCTTCGGAGGAACGCGACGAAATGCGTTTCAAAAATGGCAATCCTTATCATTACCCACTGAACTATGGCATCAATTGTGGCATCTGGAAAGTTTTTGATCCCAATGACCAAACGGTCGGCTCTGGGGCTTTTTCTCCCGGTGTCGGACAGGGAACTCGCAATTTTAGCGATGGGTTGAGCAATACGCTCATGCTGGCCGAGGTGAAAGGCTGGACTCCTTACTATCGAGATGGTGGCGCTGGCACTGCGGTACCGACAAATGATCCAAGTGAGATTTGCTCGCTAGGAGGAGATTTCAAAACCGAATCGGGCCATACCGAATGGGTCGATGGTCGAACACACCAGTCGGGTTTTACCGCGACGTTTACCCCCGGCACACAAGTTCTTTGCGAGAATGGTGGCCAAAAATACGACGTCGATTGGAACAACTTCCGCGTTGGCAAAAGCGATTCGGCGGTCACCTACGCCGCCGTCACTTCGCGCAGCTACCACGGTGGCAACGTCGTCAACGTCGCGATGATGGATGGCTCGGTCGATACGATCAGCAGCGATATCGATCTCACTATCTGGCGAGCAATGGCAACACGCGATGGCGAAGAGATCGTTTCGATAAGCAAATAAAAAAATGCAATAGCCGGCGAGCTACGCCTCGCCGAGTTTCGTCATTTCGTCATTCGTCATTCGGCGAGACGTAGCTCGCCGGCTATTACACGAACCGAAGCAACGCGTATTTTTTCTTCCCGCTCCGTAGCACGACCACCGTCTCGCTGGCTAGATGCTCAACATTGAGTTGCGTGTCGATTCCTTCGACGCGGCGATTGTTGACGTACGCACCGCCTTGGCCGATCGTCCGGCGAGCCTCACCTTTGCTTTTGGCGAGGCCAGCTTCGACGAGCGCGTCGATGATGGTGAGGCTTTTATCGCTAAGCCGTGAGCGGGGAAGTTCTTTGCTGGGTACGTCGGCGAAAATTTGGTTGAGCTGGCCGTCGTTTAGTTCACTGATTTCGGCACCGAAGAAAATCGCGGTTGCTTTTTGGGCGATCGCTAAAGCATTGTCGCCGTGGACCAGTTTGGTGAGCTCTTCTGCTAAGCGGCGCTGGCTTTCGCGTTTGCCTGCGTCGCTTTCGCGCGCGGCATCGAGCGATTCGATTTCTTCGCGGTCCAGTTCGGTCAACATCCGCAAACATCCGCCCGCATCGGCATCGTCGACGTTGATCCAGTATTGGTAAAACTGATACGGACTCGTCCGCTCGGCCGACAGCCAAATGGCACCGCTTTCGGTCTTGCCCATTTTGGTACCGTCGCTTTTGGTGAGTAACGGCCAAGTCAGCCCAAACAATTGCGGACGACCCATGCGACGCGCCAGATCTATACCGGCGGTGATGTTCCCCCACTGGTCGCTCCCGCCCGCCTGCAGTTCGCAGCCGTACTGATCATGCAAATGCACAAAGTCGTAGGCTTGCAGCAACATGTAGCTGAACTCGGTGTAGCTCATGCCGCCCGACTTGCCGTCGCCATCATTTTCGCGGCCTAAGCGACTTTTGACGGAGTCTTTGGCGAGCATGACATTGACTGGGAAATTTTTGCCGATGTCGCGCAAAAACTCTAAGTAGCTCCACTTACCGGTCCAATCGAAATTGTTGACCAACACCGCCGAACAGCTCCCCGCATCGAAATCAAGGAAGCGGCGCATCTGCTCGCCCAGACCGACAACATTTTTTTCGAGGTCTTCCTTCGATAGCAAATTCCGCTCGTCGCTCTTGCCGCTCGGGTCACCGATCATCCCCGTCGCGCCGCCCACCACCGCAATCGGCTTGTGCCCCGCCTGCTGAAAGCGTCGCAAAACGATCAATCCCAGCAAACTCCCCACATGCAAGCTGTCAGCGGTCGGATCAAAACCGGCATAAACCGCCCGCGGCTTTTCGTCGAGCCAAGCCTCCATCCCCTCGTCGTTGGTCGTTTGATGAATCAGGCCGCGCCAGCGGAGATCGGAGAGGAAAGACATAAATTTTCGGATTTCGATCTTTAGATAGGAAAGCAGCGAGTTAGGGACGCCAGCCACGACGACGAACACCCACCGATATTAGAACAAAAATCCTTGCGGCGGACGACGCGGGACTCGACATAATCGACGTGACCTTTTGGCTACACGATAACTTCGGTCCCTGTGGTTTGGCAAGCGTTGCATTTGCTGGTGCAGTCTACGGAGAAATAGTGAAGAACTCTACCTCACTCCCACGTCTGGCCTGCGTCTGACAACCGCAACACAAGGAAAGTGGCCAGGCATTTGTAATCACCGTGGCGTATTCAAACTTTGGTTCTTCCGGAACTTTAGTGGCTAGAAGTAGGGTGTTTTTTTGTCCTGGAGGGACTTTTGATAATAGCCCAGCGATTTATCGCTGGGTACGTGAGGAGATAATT
>JAADGD010000067.1 GCA_013152515.1 Planctomycetota bacterium | reverse complement strand
CGCGGGTTTTCGTGAAGTTACCTGCGGCTAGCGCCGTCGGCTCAAGTCCTACATCAAGCTTCGACAAAGCACTAGGAGAAATACAAACAAGCTGATCGCTGACGGCTGATGGCTCGCCTGCTCAATACGTAAAAATCTCTTGCATCGCCTGTGCAACATGCTGCGGATTGGTCAGCATATGCGCGGTGCTCGCGACGAACAAAATCAGCGCTGCTAGCAAGATGCCTAACGCGCGCGGGTTGGGCGTGACGCGCAGCGGTTGGAGCCGTTGGTAAAGCTCGCCTGCCAGACGCCGCCAGCCGGCAAGGTTTTGGCTGCCGCCACTCGCAACCAGCGAGACGTTACGCATGAGATCAAAACTTTCCAGGTGTAGCTGAATGCCCAAGGTCGGCAGCGCAAGACTATCGCCCGCCCAACGGGCTTGGGGATCGATGGCCCGCGCTGTTTCGGCAAGCACCGGACGAAGCTCGTCGATGCTAGCGTTGTAGACCACCAACCGCGGCTTCGCCAACAGCACCGCCAGCCAAACGCAGAGCCAATAAAACACCAACAGAAACAGCCAGACGTAGCTGCCAAACTCCGCCGAGGCAGCTTCGGGCCGGAACAGTTCGATCGGACCCACGAGAATCAACCCAGAGAGCGCCGCCCCCAACGCAGCCAAATCGGCCCCACCGGTGGTCAAAAAGGGCCGCCGTCGCGCATTGACTAGCCCAATCAGCAGGCCGTAGGAAGCCAGCGGAATCAAGGCAATCGTCAGTCGTAGCGGGTCGGGGAGCATGAGGGAGATGTTAGAAGTGAGATGTGAGATTGAAGATGTGAAAGTTACCGCAAATGCACATCTTCAATCTTACATCCAATATCTCACATCTAAAATCCCCTATCCATCAACGCTTTGTCGACAGCCATTCTACGATGACCGTGCCGACTTTGCCGAGCGAATCGCCGCTACAGCGGCCTGGGGCATCGGCGAGTGTGTGCCAATAGCGATTTCTCGGGTATTCGGGGTAGGCGAAATCGATAATGTCGATGACCGGGATTTTGGCAATTCGGTTGAGCGGGAAGTGATCGTCGCTCACATTGTATTTGATGCGGGGGATGAATTCCTGCACGCCCAAACGCTGGGCTGTGCCCCAAATCTCTTTGACCAACGGGCGAGTCTGCTTCCAGGTGGCGCTGTTTTCTTCTTGGTATAGCGTCAAGTCCGCATCAGCGACCATGTCGAACAACACACCGGCGACGTATTTGTGCTGAGGAGGATGCTTACGATACTGGCTTGCGAACCAAGTGCTGCCCAAAAAGTAGGGTCCGATATCCTCGCGACGGTTAAAATCAAAGTAAACAAGCTCCTCGCCATCGAATAGCACGAAATCTAAACCATAGTTCAGCGGCAACTGGGCGACGTGATGCCCCAACTCCATGAGCAGGGCAACGCCGCTGGCGCCATCGTTGGCACCGAGAAAGACGCCGTTCTTGCGAATCCGCGGATTGATTTCTTGGTCGGGTAGGGGCCGCGTGTCGTAATGGGCGCAAAGCAAAATACGTTCTTTCGCCTCGGGCCGCCACTCAACGATGAGGTTGGTCATCGGCACGCGCCGGCTGCTCTTGAGTGGGTGTTTTACTTTGAATCGTTGAAAAGTCACTTTCGCATTGAGGTCGGTGAAATGTTTCACCAGCAAAACCTGCTGCTGTTTCATCCCATGACTTCCGCTCATGCGATTGCCCAGGGCACAAAGTGCTTTGAGGTAACCATACGAACGCTGCCCATCAAAGCCCGTTGCTTGTGGCTCCGCAGCATGAAGAGCAGCACCGATCGCAAAAAACCAAGCCATTACGACGAAGAGGACGACCCAAGTCATGCTCTCTGAAAGATTTTTGCAGTAGGGAGACTGCATGACGGCATTGTACGGATTAGGTGTTCGTCTGAAAATCCGTCTCAGCACAGTGGCGATAGCAGGCCCCCGAAGTTTTGTTTTCATCGGGTCATACTTCCCACGGGTTGGTAAAAGAAATTCCCGTATTGACAAAGTGTTTCGTGTTTCGTGTGGCCAAAGTTCCATGTCGTGTAGCAACAATGCCCGCAATTTGAACATCGCGTATTTCAACGGGTCGGCCTTCTGATCGAAGTTTCTCCGAAAGAGCAGCAGATTCCCATGCAGCTGATGAGTCGAAGTCTAATACTCGACCCCCCAAGTCCTGATCCAAGGTTTTTTCAAAAGCTTCTTTAAGCGATTGCTTTCGTTTGCCCTTTGCCAAAATGTTTATGCCATACAGAATTTCATAGACGCAAACGCTTGTCGTCCAGATAGATTCCGGCGGCTGAGTGTCTAGCCACTTCATCACTACGGAATCCGACTTGGTTTGCATCAACTCCGAAAGGACATTGGTATCGAGGACAATCATTGCTCAAAACTCGGCGGCTCAATGGATTGTCCCCTTATTTCGGGAATGTCCTCATCCAATCCTTTTCCCGCAAATCGCTGTGCAATTTGCGATCCTAAACCCAACTGCGGAGACTTCTTTTTCATCACCGCACCACGAAGGATCTCCCGAACCATTTCTTCCATGCTCTGGCCATGAATATCGGCCAAGTCTCGTAGCTTATCGCGAACGTCGTCTTCCAAGTTGCGAACAATAAATTGAGCCATAATAACCACACTCTTTTCTTGATATCATGATATCACTGCTTCCGGAAAAAGTCCAGTGCTTTTGATCATCAAGCGGCAGATCGCGATCGCAATCGCCGGCAGACGATCTCGGCGCAGCGGCGAGCTTCGTTGAGTTGGGCTGGTGGTGGGGCGAGCCAAACGCCTGGTTGCCAATCTGCGAAACGAGTCGCCCAGCCACTCTCAGTGAGCGTGTCGACGCCTGCCGCGACGCGACCGTGGCGTCGACTGGGAACGTCGAGCACTCCGACAGCGGCGCCGCTGGTGAGCGCTTCGTAGACCATCGAGACACTATCTTCGCTAACCCAAACCTGCGCGGCCTGCGCTAGTTGTTCAGGCACCCAAGCAGAGTGGGTGTCCTGGTGAAGCGTGACTTGAAGATTCGCGATTTTTTTCTTCGCCAAATGTTCGAGGAACGAAGGCGGCGTACGCCGAGAGTTGGTGAGTCTCCACTGAATTGAAGGGTTCGAGGACGTGATCGTTGTGATCTGCTCCAACATCTGCTCATTCGACCAATCGTGGGCAGCCGAAGGGCCACCGATCAGCAGCAAGCCAGAGCGTCGGTTGTGTTGCTGAGTTGGGCGTACAATGTTGAGTACGCCGCGCGTCGTAACGACTTTTTCAGATTCGGACACCTGATCGTGTTCCGGAATCAGACACAAATCAAACAAGGCAGAGGGGAGCGAAGGTTTCATCAATACGATCGCTAGGCCACCGTAGGCTCGTCGCGCTGCCAAAACGGCTAGGTGGGTGGCATGGCCTGCACCGAGGATGAGGTCGGGGGCTGGCAAGCCGCTGTCGAGTGGAAACCTCTTCGACCACAATGCAGCTAAGCTACTGCGTGGCGAAGGCGCGCGTAGTGTGTGGACATCAAGCGACAGCAGCTCTGTTAGTGCGCTGGTGAGGCCGCGCAGCTGGTTATGATGTCCCGGTCGGTCATCGTGGATTTGCCAGAGGGTGGTTTTGTTGGGAGGTGTCATGTTGCTAAGCGACAAGTCGCGAGGGTGCGTCGAAATGGGTTGCGATCAATGCGTCGGCGATTTCTCTTGGGCTAGCATCGCTGCGGACGGCACGCCGCTCGGTCCGGTATTGCGATTGCTTGCTGACAAATCGCGTATAGGGTACGGTCGACACGTAATGTCGAAGCGTGGTGTGGCGTTTAAGGATTTCTGAAACACGTTGGTAGTTGCCCGGCAGCGTGTAGTTCTCGTTTTGAGAGTTGCTTAGTTCTCGCTTTTGGAAAGTGAGATGGATATGGTTTTCGCTCGTAACAAGCTTCGAGGCGTGGACAGCCAAGCCTGCCTTGGCCCCCAGGTGTTCCAAGTTGACTGGGTTAAAATTGTAGAGATGGCCCACATGAAAGCGATTTTTTGGGGCGTGATAGGTCGCTTCGATGTTGGGGACTTCCACAACCAAGTAGCCGTCCGTCTTTAGCCACTTGCGCAATTGACCAAGCGTCGCGCAAGGGTCCTCAACGTGTTCTAGCACATGGTTGAGCGTGATCAGATCGAAACTTTCTTCGGGGAGATCGACATCCTGAAAAAAGGCGTTGGTCGTTGGTACGTCGAAAGTTTCGCTGGCGTACTCCGCAAAACCTTGGTTCGGTTCGATGCCTTGGGCATCAAAACCTTGTGTGCGAGCGACATACGGAAAAAAGCCGCCGCCACAACCGACGTCGAGCATTTTTATTTTTGGTTGCAAGAGCGAGCGGACTTCCTGGAAACGGGCAATTGCGCGGAGCGTTTCGCGATAGACATGCTTTCGCTTCGGGACGTACGTCGATTTGTATTGCAAGCGATACTCTTCGGCGTAGAACTTGCGGGTCTGCTCGCTGCTCGGTCGAGGGTCTGTCCAGACGAGTCCGCAAGACTGACAAAGGACGGTCTGTAGGGACTGGCCATCGCGGTCGGCATCGCCGATTCTTTCCGCTGTTTCGTTGCCGCAAAGATTGCAAGCAAGTGTGCAAGAGACGAGTGTCATAGGTGATTTCCTGGTAGAAATGTATTTTGTGAAGAGAGTTTTTCGTTGAGTGTTAAAAAGTTGAGCTTTACTAAACTCCGAACCGCGCCCGTAAGGAAGCGTTCTATGGAGCTGGAATTCTGTGGGGACGCTTCCTTACGGGCGGGGTTCGGTGGAATAGTTGTCTTTTTCATGCGACGGCAAGTTGTTGAGTCCGATAGACACTCGCCAACTGCGCAGCGATCACTTCGGTCGCGGCTTCGTTGAGGTGAACTGCATCTAAATAAGCGGCTTCGCTGGAAAGTTTGTTGACGAGGTTTGCTGTCGAGAGAAACAACGAATTTGTTTCGTAAGCAATACGTTCAAGCCGTTTGTTGTAGCTTTCGAGGTTAGCGTTCCGCGCAGGATCGTTCTGCACGGGCGGGCTGCCCCAAAGCAGGATTGTGGCGCTCGGATTTTTGGCTCGCACGAGCGAAATCATTTCGCAGACGTTTCGAGCGTATTCTTTGATGGGCACGACATGACCTGTCGAAACGAAGCGACGAAGCCAGGGCGAACGAAGCCGCCGCTTCACAAATTTGAGTAACTTGCGCAGACGTTTGCGCAAGAAATTGTCTGGATAGTAGGGGATGTATACTTTGGGGATCGACGTGACCCAAGTATCGACCAGTCCGAAATTGATCAGCACCACGTCGGCCGGCTGGGCTTTGTGGCGGACCAACTGCACGCCTTCGCGCGAAGTGGCCATGCCGTAGCCGAGATTCTGACTCGAAGTCGAACAGCCCTCAGCCTCAAGGTGGCGGCAAAATTTATCGAGTATGGTATTGCCGATTGGCGGGTCGGTGATCCCCCAAGTGTTGCAATCGCCCACGGCCAGCACTTGGAGAGTGCGGTGCTTGTCGTTGGGTTGAGTTGATGGAGAGGAAAATGGCAAAGCACAGAGCCTTTCGCTTCAGGCAGCACGGGAAAAGAACAAAACATCGTCGCGGCTCTCGGTCATGTGCAAAGTAAATCCTTGGCGGATCAAATTCAAAATTAACCCAGTAATCGCTTCGTCGCCGACGATGTGCGGGTGCATTTCGATACACAGCTTTTTAAGGGAGTGCAAATTCAAACTTTCCGAGGCGAGATCGACTTCTGCGCCTTCGATGTCCATGATCAAAAAGGACGGCTGCAGGTCATCGATCAGTTTTTGAATCGAAACCGAGTCAAGTCTTTGCTGCTCGCCTTCGTATTGGTCGGAGTTGTCGTATCGGCTGGAAACGATAAAACGATCGGCGGCAAAAAAGTTTTGTTCGCCCCCGTCGAGCGAGACCATCTTCATTTCTAGGTGAGGAGTCACCTGATTCAGGGCAAACGTGCGGCGCAAGGCGGGTTCTAGTTTGGCGTTCGCCTCGTAGGCATGAACACGGTCGGAGCCAATTTTTTGACAGCAAAGCGTCGTCACCACGCCCATGCCAGCACCACATTCCAGAACCGTATCGTCTGGTTCGAGATTGCGATCGACGATGGCCCGTTCTTCGGCTTCATGCGTATCGCGATAAATCGAACGGGCGTAGCTCGTGCCCGCCTGATCGCCCAGGAAAATTTTTAGGCCACCGTTGGTGACGGTGCGAGGACGAAAAATTTTGCGGAATTGATAACGCCACCAGTTTTTAATGGCGGCTGGTTTGAAGGCCATAGAGTTTCTTTCGTGAGCGATAATTACTTGTGCAAAATGGCGGCGGTGGTGCCGTACTCGAATTTTTTGAAGCGTGAATGTAACGGCAAGCCGGTGAATAGCTCGTCGGGCTGGTATTGGTCGTGTACGACTTTGTTGATGATCGACATATCAGAGTTGAGTAGCCGATCTTTCCTTTGGTCAATGCACTCCAAAATGCGGTTGAGCAGCGACAGGACTTCGGTACGCTCGCCGCCGAGAATACCCGGATTCACCACTTGTCGGTCGGCGTAGAGCAGCTCGCCAAATTGGTCAGTCATCTCTTTACGCAGACAACGGCAGTTGCCTATGGTTTTGGGCTCCGAGCCGATGAACAGTCGGTGTTGCTGACGGTCTTGTTCGATCAGTTGAAACGGGTCGTGCTTAAACGCGACGTCAGAGATGTCGGTCACAAAAACGTAACGATCGTCAATTTCTTGCAAGTAGTCGCGAACTAGCCGATGCCGATCGTGCAAGATCGGCAGCTCGCTCGGCTCAGCGAAGGCGAACTCGATGCGATCGGTCGTAGCTGCGGCGACACACTCCGCTGGCAAACCGTCATGCAGTACCGTGCCCGCAAGGCCGACACGATCGACAGTCGCCCACCACGGTCGCATGTATTCGAGGTAGTCACTGCTGATTTTCTCGCCCCGTTGCGGATCGGGCTTCGAGGTCATGATCACCGCGATGACACGTCCGGAAGTCTGGGCGGCCGGCTGAGTTTTTACGGTACTCAGTCGGCGGATGCGCTGCTGGTTACGACGTGCGCGATAACGTTGGCGTTGTTTTTTGGTGAACAGCAGCATCGTAAAAATCCAGGCGTTTAGCTGGCGAACAACAATTTTGGGCCGGAAGTTTAGGGAGCAGCGGCAGTTGCGCCAATAGGACCCACGCTCAACAGGAAAATAAAACTGATAGCACCGTTGACTGGCCTTGTTGACGGACTACTGATTCACTAGTTTTGCGCGGTTCTGTTAAGTCTACTGCGCGCTGAGCCTTTGTTGAGCCTTGTATGCAATCACTTCGTATCGCCCAGGTCATGGCCAGCG
Organism: Planctomycetota bacterium; assembly: GCA_013152515.1. Lineage (GTDB taxonomy): Bacteria > Planctomycetota > Planctomycetia > Pirellulales > Lacipirellulaceae > Bythopirellula. The sequence continues at coordinate 9,199 of JAADGD010000067.1, read as the reverse complement.
GCCCCGTTCACGGCGGGCTCGAAAAGCATTTTGTCGAATTATGCAACGGCCTGAGCGCGCAGCACGAAGTGCTAGCATTAGCACATCCAGCGCACGGCGAGGGAATGAGCAAGCAGGTGAACTTCCAGGCCCTCGACTTGTCGCTTAGCCGGCGCAACCCGATGAACTTTTTCCGGCTCCACCGAGCACTAAAAACCTTTGCCCCCGAAGTCATTCACGCCCACGCCAACAAAGCAGCCTCGATGATCGCGACAATGAGCCGTTTTACGATGGCGAGAACCGTGGGCACCGTTCATGGCTTCAAACGCAACAATCGTTCGTTCGCAAAGTTCGACGCGGTGATCGCCGTCAGCCCGGCCATTCAAGAACATTTAGGGCTCGCCCAAACGCGTGTGATTTGCAACGGCATTCCACTCGTGGAGTCACCGCCGCACGATCCACATTATTTCTCGCGCCAGTTTGGCCTCTCGCAAGAGCGTCCGGTCGTCGTTTCTGTCGGACGATTGGCAGCAGTGAAGGGCTACGACGGCCTCGTCAAGGCTTGGCCTGGAATCGACGCCGAGCTATTGATCGTAGGCGATGGCCCTGAACGCGAGCATTTAGAACACTTGATTGCACAGCTCGAATTGAAGGACCGCGTGCATCTCGTCGGCTATCGCGACGATGTCCCGGCGATCATGGCGCATAGTGATTTGGTTGTGATCTCTTCGGAGCGAGAAGGTTTTCCGTATGTGATGGTCGAGGCTTTGCATCTCGAGAAACCGCTCGTCGCAACGCAATTTCCTGGGGCCGACGCACTGCTGCCCAAGCCGTATGTCGTGCCTTATGGCAAGCCGCTTGAGCTTCGCAAAGCAATCCAAAATGTTTTGGCGAATCGCGAACAAGCGAGCGAAGATTACCAATCCACCTGGAAAGACGCCAAGCAACGATTCACTGTCGAAAGCATGGTCGAACAAACGAACGCCGTCTACGGCCAACTGTTTCGCGCGGCGGCTTAGAAGGGTTCACAGAATTTCCGGGAAGAAAGAAAAAGAATAGAACGCGGATGAACGCGGATTCAGCGGATTTTCGCAGATTGGAGTGTGCCTAAAAATCGTTTTGTGATCCGCGTCAATCCGCTAAATCCGCACAAATCAGGGTCCTATTCTTCTGGCTCAATTTCGACAACACGATGGCAGAATACAAAACCATGTCAAACTCACCTGAATTACTAACGCCGCTACAAAAGCTTCGCTATGCCGTGACGCCGCTGCGGCTGTACGCGGCGTACCGCGCACATCGCGATTTGAAACGGTACGAGCCAGAACTGCATATCCTGCCGTTCTTGGTCGACCCCGATCGCGTGAGCGTCGATGCCGGGGCGAATCGTGGCTCGTACACTTATTTTCTGTCGCGGCTGACGAAGCATGTCTATGCGTACGAACCCAATCCGGCGATGCGGCAGCTTTTGCAGCGCGCCTCGGGCGAGAATGTGACCGTCTCGGACGTGGCCTTGTCGGACAGTTCGGGGCAGGCGGAGTTTGCCGTGCCGAAGTCGAAACGCTCGTTCGGCAATAACGCCGGTAGCTTAGAGGTCGATCAGCTCAAGACAAGCAACGCCGACTTGGTTCGATTCACCGTGCCAACACGTCGGCTCGATGACGAAAACTTGATGAACGTTGGCTTCATCAAAATCGACGTTGAAGGGCACGAACGCGAGGTGCTGCTCGGCGCTCAGCAATTGATCGCCAGAGATCGGCCCGTGCTGCTGATGGAAATCATGGAGTCGCTCATCGGCGAGGAGGCGGGCGAAAACATTCGGTTCGTCGAGCAGATGGGCTACCAATGTTTTGTGCTCGTGGGGCAACGGCTGATCGACCACAGCATGTTGTCTTCGCACGAAGATCCGGGCGAAGGCTGGGATCGCCGCCGACCGCAGCATCGCTCAAACAATTACATTTTCCTACCCGTAGACCGCCAAAGAATGGCTGCCTGAAATGCCCCATATGTCTGAGAAAAGCGTCAAAAAGCGTTGCCCCATTTCTGTTTACATCGTCGCCAAGAACGAAGCAGACCGGATTGGTCGCGCGGTTCGTTCGGTCATTGATTGGGTCGACGAGGTGATCGTTGTCGATTCGGGAAGTGAGGACGCGACCGTTTTGATTGCCTCCGAGGCTGGAGCGCGCGTACTCTACCATGCCTGGCCTGGCTACGGCCCGCAGAAACGTTATGGCGAAGACCTGTGCCGCAACGATTGGTTGATCAACCTGGATGCCGACGAAGAGGTGAGTCCCGAGCTGGCAGCCGAAATCCAATCGCATTTCAACGGGCAGTTGCCCTCGTGCGCGGCATTTCGGATGCGCGTGACCGATATGTTGCCGGGCGAGAAACGGCCCAAATGGTTCGCCTATAGCTACGAGATCATGCGATTGTACGACCGACGCCAAGGGCGATGCTCTGATCACGCCTACAAAGACCGCGTCGAAATGGCGACGGGCACCGTCGAAGAGCTCAACGGTCGGATTTGGCATCACTCGTTTCGCGACTGGGAATCGACGGTCGCGAAGTTGAATTTTTACACATCACAAGTGGCCCAAGATCGCGTCCATCGCAAGATGCGGCTGCTGCGGTTGCGGCTGTTCACCGAGTTTCCGCTGCAATTCCTGAAATGCTATCTCGGCCGACGATTCATTTTCCGCGGCGCGATGGGGCTGGCGATGTCAGTGACGGTGGCGTACTTGAATTTGTTGCGATTGCTGAAAACCGAGGAAGCGCAGAAGTTGCACGCGAAAAAACCGGCGGTGCAAGTTCGCGATGCCGCATAGCTAAGCCGCAAGCGGCTGGCCGCTTGCGGCTTAGCCAACCATCGTTTCATAAAGATCGATCTCGCGCTCGATCATCGTCGAAAGTTCAAACTCGTCGGTCTTTTCGGGCAAAGTGAGTTCGCCACGAAAAACTTGGGCCAGCTTCTCTGCCATGCCAGCAGTATCTTGCAGCGTAACACGGCCAGCGGGATACACAGCCGACAGCACTTCGCCGACGCCGCCGTGCGCGTAGCCAATCGTCGGCCGGCCCAGTCGGACCGCTTCGAGGACCGTGCGCCCAAAGCTTTCGGGTGGCTTGATCGACGTTGAAACGACGGCATCCGACACGCTCATAATTTCGCGCAAGTCGGAGCGATGCCCGGCGAAGGTGATTTCCGTCGTGAGGCCCAGCCGCTCGACTTCTTCGCGCAGACTCTGAACATATTTCAACCGCCTCGGATCTTCACCGCCAACGATGAGACCGTGAACAGGTAGCTTGTTTTTTTTGAGTTGCTCGATTACTTGCAAGAAATCGAAATGGCCTTTGAAGCGAGTGAGCCGACCAGGAAGCAAGACGACGAAACGATCGACAAGCTGCGGGAATTCGGCGTGCCAGCGCTCGAGCCAATCGCTGGTCGGTTGATGCCCGTGAGGGAATTGTGCCGAGTCGACGCCCCGATGGACGACCGTCACCTTGTCGGGGTCGGTCTCGGGGTAGTTGGAGAGTACGTAGTCGCGACAGCAATGCGACACAGCGATCACTCGCTCGCCGTAGGTCATCACTTGGCTGTAAACATTCACCGAGTTGAGGCCGTGGACGGTAGTGAGAAGTCGAGGCCGCTTTTTGGGTGGCATCGATTTCCAGGCTGCGAGCGTGACCCAGGCCGGCATCCGCGAGCGAACGTGGACGAGATCGACATTTTCGTTGCTGAGCAGCCGGCGTAGCTTGCCTGTTTTGAGCAGCGTGAGGGGCGACTTACGATAGAGGTCGAGCGAAAAATGCTGGCCGCCCTGCCCTTCCAATTGCTCGACCAATCCGCCGCCCGCCGAAACAACCAAGCTACGGTGCCCACGCGCGACGAGCCCTTGGCTGATTTCCAGCGTCCCGCGTTCGACGCCGCCCCCGTTGAGTTCGGGTAGGACTTGCATGATAGTGAGTGTAGATTCAGACACGTTTTCTGTCGGTTTGCGAAACAAATAGAGGACGATACGCCAAGAGCCTATCCCAGAACTGAATTCCCTAGGGAAATTCCCTGGAAAATAAGCAAATATATTACCACGGAGTCACGGAGAGCACAGAGAAAAATGTTTGGAGGTACCGGATATTCCCCACTTTTCAAACCGATTGTGTTTCTCTGTGTCCTCCGTGACTCCGTGGTTTTTATCCAGTTGGAAGTTCTGGGATTAGGTTCTAAGCCAAAAGGTAGCAATTGTTTTCTCAAGCAACAACGACTGGGCCTTTTCTGCGATCCTTTATGAGAAATTACGTTGCAGAGTCCGTTTGGTTCAAAGAAGATAACAATGTACGAAATTTTTCGAGTTACGTATTCCCTGAATTTGATTTGAGTGTGAGATATGACACGTTCCATTGCCGTTTTTATGGGCACTCGCCCCGAAGCGATCAAGATGGCCCCCGTGATTGCCCAGTTGGAGGCGGTCGAGGACCTGGAGCCGCTGGTGATCAACACGGGACAACATCGCGAGATGATTCAACAGGTGATCGATCTGTTTGGTATTTCGGTCGATCACGAGTTGCAGGTGATGCGAGACAACCAAACGCTAGCAGGTCTCAGCTCGCGGTTGATCGAAAAAATCGACACGGTACTCGCCGACGCGCGGCCCGATATGGTGCTGGTCCAAGGCGACACGACGACCGTGCTGTGTGCGGCGCTGGCGAGCTTTTATCAACGGATTCCGATCGGTCACGTCGAGGCCGGATTGCGGACGGGCAACATGCGTTCGCCGTTTCCCGAAGAAGCCAATCGTCGGCTCGTCAGCCCGCTCGCTGATTTGCACTTCGCCCCGACTGAGGCTTCGCGGCAGGCACTCCTAGCCGAAAGTATTCGTGCGGAATCGATCGTGGTGACTGGCAACACGGTTGTCGATGCGTTGTTCATAGAAATCGAGCGTCAAGAGCAGCCTGAAATTCAGGAACAATTACGCGATACACTCTCGCAGCAAATTGGACCCGATTGGCTCGAACGTCCTTCCCTTTTGGTGACGGGCCACCGGCGAGAAAACCTTGGCGATGGCTTCGAGCAAATTTGTGCGGCGTTGGCGGAGCTTAGTCGTCGGTTTCCAGAGATGTTGATCGTCTATCCAGTGCATCTCAATCCCAACGTGCTGAAAGTCGTGCATGAGCGTTTGGGTGACACCGAAAATATTCGCCTGATCAAGCCGCAGCCCTACGCAGAATTTGTGACGCTGGAGAAAAACAGCCGGTTGATTCTCACGGATTCGGGCGGGGTTCAAGAAGAGGCTCCCAGCCTCGGCAAACCAGTGCTCGTGATGCGTGACACGACCGAACGCCCCGAAGGTGTCCAGGCGGGCACAGTCAAACTGGTCGGCGCCCAGTCTGAGCGAATTGTCGCGGAGGCGACCGCGTTGCTCACCGACACAGCAGCCTATCAAGCGATGTCCAGCGTCGAGAATCCCTACGGTGATGGGCGGGCTGCCGAGCGAATTGTACAGCAGATCGTTCGATTTCTGGATTGAGGGCTCATGGGGAGGGTTGAAGGCTTCGGCTAGCCCCACTTTTATCCTCCTACGAATCGCCAAAACTCCTTTTTTTGTTAGAATCAACACACGAAACGGGAATCACTAGCGAACTAATCCTTGATTAAAAGGGGATTTGCGAGGATAATGGGCACTGACGAGCTGTGGGCTATGGGGATAGGCCTAGGACAGCCTCAATACAATAATGGAACAGAAACGCTGAGTAGGTGGCGTGAATAGCCTTGAGATGCGAAGGCTGCCATCAAAATAGCTGGCCGAATTAGGCCCGCTCTTAGTCTCGGCTTGGCAAGTGGCAACCCCAACATGGGATTTCTGATGCGTAGGACCAAATCTCGAAGTTATCGCTTGCGCTCTATGACTAGCTGCTGTGCGCTGCTGCTCTGTCTTGCTGGCTGGTCGTCGACGTCCTTGGGCTTGGACCATTGGCGTGACGACGTGGGTTACACTAAGTTGATCGGTTTTTTGGGCGCTTCTGCCCCCGATGGTTCTGGTGTACCGATTTCCTTGGTGGAAGCACCACCCCTTGGCAGTACTGCCTATTTCCCGGATGTAACACATGGATTTTTTGGTGCCGCTACAGATCCCCTGGGAATCGCGGTCAACTTTATCGATGGTAGCGGTGGGAAGAATAAGGGGAATTCGAATCACGCATTTGATCAGGCCCGAAGATTTTTTGGTAATACCACTAGCGCTGCACCGGGGGCAAACCAAGTCACCATCTACGAAGCGAACGATTACTTAGACAACGTACTCAATATGAGTGGCAGCAACACGGATGCGCCCGATGTCCAAGACTTTCGAGTTCAAAATTTCAGTTGGATCGGAACTTTTGCCACGCCCAATGATGGTACTCCGAACCCAACGGTTTCCGAATTAAATTCTGATCGTGAAGCACTACGACGGTTTGATTACGTGATCGACGCGAACAACATCACGGCTGTCGTGGGGCTGAATAACTCTCTCTCGCCACTTCCTCACCTGCTGGGTCAAAGCTACAACTCGATAGCCGTCGGACGGTCGGATGGTGTCCACAGTACTGGCCTGACGAACTTAGTAAATTATGGAACGGGCCGGAGCAAGCCAGACTTGGTAGCTCCCGAAGCTTCCACAAGCGGAGCGACTTCAATCACCAGTTCGGTGGCTACTTTTCTGCATAGCGCCGACACCGTACTCGGAACCGATGCCGCAAAATCGCAAACCATGAAAGCTATTTTGATGACGGGGGCGACGAAAGAAGGATTACCCACGTGGAGTCAAATCGATGGTGGAGGTCAGTGGCGTCCTCTGGACGACATCTACGGCGCAGGAGAACTAAACCTTTACAATAGCTATCTAGTGACTCTGGGAGGACAAACCGTTGGCAATACGTCGACACCCACACCTGCCAGCAGTTATGGCTGGGACTATCAAACAGTCCAACCCGGCGCTGGCAACGAACTGCTCTACGATTTTGTTATTCCCAGCGGTAGCTCTGCGGCAGAGTTGTCGATTGTGCTGACGTGGAATGCCAAGATTGAATCTCCTTTTCACACAGGCAATCCAATCGTTGCTGATCTGAACTTGGAACTGGTCGATGACAATGGTGCGACGATCGACTTCGACATCAACGACAATCTCGTCGAAGGGTTGAGCGCGAGCGATGTCGACAACGTCGAGCACCTCTATCTGACCGATCTGGCTGCGGGAACCTACACTTTGAAAGTTTCCAGTGACGACCTGGCTAGCGAGTTCGGATTGGCGTGGCGCACTTCAACATTATTCGATACCGCGTCAGCCGATTTCGACGAAGATGGCGACACCGACGGCGCCGATTTCTTGGCTTGGCAACTTGGCTACGGAACATTGATCGACGCCACGCGTGCCGACGGAGACGCCGACGGTGACGGTGATGTCGACAGCGACGATTTAGCTTTCTACTACGCCGCCAATCCGTCTCTAGCCAGCTTCATCTCCGCCGTGCCCGAGCCTGCCACATGGAGCTTAGCCATCGGCGGTTTGTTGCTCCTGATCGCCTTGTCACGTCGCCAAGCTGGCAGATCTCGATGCCGGGTCGTGTGATATCTGCTCGCTGAATTCCGCCGACCTCGGTGACGATGCTCTAACGGTCTGCATTCCAGAAACGCCCGAAGAAAACCCGGAGGACTGCAAAGTCACTTTTCTCCCCTACCTACAAGACTCTAACCACAACGACACAACGGCCACAACGCACGAGTTGACGATAGCTGGCACGTCGTGTCCGTTGTGTCGTCGTGGTTCATTTTTCAATCCTTGGCTAGAAATTAGGACTTTGCAGTTCTCTTGCGCTTAAAACGCCAGCAATTGCTATCTTCGCGTAATTTGTTATTCTTCTTGCTCCTATGCGTTTCACGCGTAATGGGATTCTCCCAGTCACCTTGCATTCAAAAAAGTCTGCGATTATGCCCGAAACCACTCACTACAAAGCACTTGCAGACCGCATCCAAGAAAAAAAGGCGACCATCGGAATCGTCGGTTTGGGCTATGTCGGCTTGCCGCTTGCTCAGGCATTTATCAGCGCGGGATTCAGCGTTTTGGGATACGACATTGATCAGGCCAAGGTCGACAAGCTCAACCAGGGCGAAAGCTTTATCAAGCATGTCCCCACCGCATGGATTCGCTCCTGGATTGAAGAGAAAAAATTCCACGCGACAACCCAAGCCGACTGCCTAGCAGAAGCAGATGCGATTTTGATGTGCGTGCCGACGCCGCTCACCGAGACGCGCGACCCCGACCTGAGCTACGTTATTTCCACCGTTCAGCAGATCACCAAGATCCTTCGACCAGGGCAACTGATTGTTCTTGAAAGTACGACCTATCCGGGAACCACCAAAGATGTGGTGCTAACCGAGCTAGCCAAGTCGGGACTACAAGTGGGAACCGACTTTTTTCTTGCCTACAGTCCCGAAAGAGAAGACCCCGGCAATCCCGATTTTTCGGCTTCCAAAATCCCGAAAGTGGTGGGCGGCTACGACGAGCGGAGTTTGAAAGTTGCCACCTCACTTTATGAGGCTGCCGTCGCTGAAGTGGTCCCCGTCTCTTCTTGCGAGATCGCCGAGGCGTGTAAAATTCTCGAGAACACGTACCGGGCAGTCAACATTGCCTTGGTTAACGAACTCAAGGTACTCTGCGATCGCATTGGCATCGACGTTTGGGAAGTGATTGACGCAGCCAAGACGAAGCCCTTTGGTTTTTCTGCCTTCTATCCGGGGCCGGGACTAGGCGGGCACTGCATCCCCATCGATCCCTTTTATATGAGTTGGGTCGCTCGTAAGCATGGCATGACCACGCGTTTTATCGAATTGGCCGGCGAAATCAATGCGTCGATGCCCGAGTATGTCATTCAACGCGTCATCGACACACTCAACCAAGTCAGCAAATCGGTCCGCGGAAGTCGAATTGCCGTCCTCGGCGTCGCCTACAAGCCTGACGTCGATGACCCGAGAGAAAGCCCCTCGTTTGTCTTGATCGAGCGTTTAATCGCGTTGGGGGCAATCGTCAGCTACAACGACCCGCACATCCCCCACCTGCCTCCTATGCGTGCCCATGACCTGCCAGAGATGAAAAGTTGCGAGCTGACTTCCGAGTATCTGGCCGGCCAAGATTGCGTGTTAATCGCAACCAATCACGCTGCCTACGACTACGATTTCATCGTCAAACATTCC
>JAADGD010000028.1 GCA_013152515.1 Planctomycetota bacterium | reverse complement strand
CTTCACCGCGGCGCGTTTCCAGCTCATGTTTTGCTTGGGTAATCAGGGCCGGGAGTCCTTCCCACTGAGCGCGATCTTCGTCCTTTGGGATGACAATCACCGGCGGCGTGTCCTGAATGTTGCCGTCTTTCGCCTTTTGGGTGGTGTTATTAAAAAAGGCGGCAAGCCCGTAAAATTCTCGCTGGCTGATGGGGTCGAACTTGTGGTCGTGGCACACCGCACATCCGGTGGTGAGCCCAAGCCACACTTGCGAGGTGGTTTCGACCCGATCGCGGGTATACAGAACGAGGTATTCCTCGTCGATGATGCCTCCTTCATTGGTCGTTGCATTGCAACGGTTGAAGCCCGACCCAACCTGCTGGTCTCGCGTACGATTGGGTAGCAGATCGCCGGCCAGGTTTTCGATGGTGAACTGGTCGAACGGCATGTTTTGGTTCATCGCATTGATAACCCAATCGCGATAAGTCCACATTTCGCGGTAGTTATCAAAATGGACGCCGTGCGTGTCGGCATAGCGGGCATAGTCGAGCCAATATCGGCCGCGATGTTCGCCCCAATTTGTGGACGCCAATAGCTCGTCGACCAGCTTTTCATAGGCGTCGGGCGACTTGTCGTTGACAAACGCTTTGACTCGCTCGGCCGAGGGCGGAAGTCCCGTCAGATCGAGGCTTACGCGGCGAGCCAAGGTGCGCCGATCGGCCTCCGTAGCCGGGGCCAAGCCGGCAGACTCGACCTGCGCGGCAATGAACTGGTCGATCGGATTGCGAACCCAAGAAGCGTGGTTCACGGTCGGCGGTTCAGACCGCTCGGGAGGAAGGAACGACCAATGCAATTCGTACTCGGCTCCCTCCTTGACCCAGCGAATCAGCGTTTGCTTCTGCTGCTGGGTAAGCGTCTTTTTGGTCTCCGGCGGGGGCATGACTTCGTCGTGATCGTCCGAAAGGATTCGAAGAATCATTTCGCTCTCGTCGGGATTGCCAGGCAAGAGGGCTTCCATCTCGATGGCCGGATCTCGTTGGTCCAGTCGAAGATCGGCCTTGCGAGAAGCGCTATCGGGCCCATGGCAGGCGAAACAGGCATCGACCAAAATCGGACGGATGTCGCGGTTGTATTGCAGCGCGTCGCCGGTCGCAGGCGGGTCCGCCATCGCGGTCACCGGAAAGAGAGCTCCCGAGAAAAGAACGGGAGTGAATAGGCTGACGAGCGTTCTTGCAAACGAGTGCCAGAAGTCGAGGGGCGTGCTGAGAAACGGCATGGCTGTGGTCCCGGGGGTTGACCTACCTAACAGTCGTCCTCCTGTCGAACGACAAATCGAGACCACTGATAAAATCAGCGATCACGCCGGAGCAAAGCTCATCATCGCGCGGAGCCGACACGAGAGGCACCGCATTGCTTATCAAATATAATTGTACTGGTGGGAAACGCAATCGTCACCACGGCAAATTAAGTCAGGCCAGGACGATTGCCAAGTCAAAAAAACAAACAAGTCAAAAGCTAGCTACCGAGGTCACCGAGGACTCCGAGGGCTAGAAACAAGGGTTTCTCTGTGTTCTCGGTGATCTCTGTGGCGAATCTGTTTTTGAAGGGTGTGACTTGGCAGTTCGCCTGATAAGTCGGGCACCGCAACTCGGGAATTCAGGGTCCGAAGGGGAAGACTCTCTGGGGAAGGGGGGAAGGTGAACTAAAAGGACCTGCGTGTCCTGTTTTGAGTTTACCAGCACCCTGAGCAGGATGCAAGTGATTTCCAGCAGAACCCAGGCGGATTGCCAAGTCTCACGCAGAGACGCAAAGACAGCAGAGTGGAAAATCAGAGTGTAAAAGAAACGGGGAGACGGGAGAAGTGACTTTTCACTTAAAAACAAGCCTCGTTCACGGGAGAACGTATTTCTCAATTCTAGTTTCCCATTTTTTTCTCTGCGTCTTTGCGTCTCTGCGTGAGACTTTGCAACTCTCCAGGCTTCAGGCAGCGGAAGTGTTACAGTTTTCGGTAACCGTGCTAAAGCACCTTGGGAACTTTCGTGAGAACCTCGACCCCGTCGGCCGTGACTGCGATGTTGTCTTCGAGTCGAATGCCGCCCCACGATCGGTTGTACAATCCAGGTTCGACGGAACAGACGTGGCCCTTCTTGAGCTTCAGAGTGTTTCCTGGCATAAGAAATGGTTCGGGTTCGTGGTAGCGAAAGCCGACGCCATGGCCGGTCAGATGAACGAGGTCCTTCTCAAATCCCGCGTCCACGAGCACCTTTGTGGCGACCTCGTGGGGCTGGCGAGCTTCCACTCCCGGACGGATTGATCGCAGGGCCGCTCGTTGGGCAGTTTTGACCGCGTGAAAAGCATCCTTCTGTATTGCCTTGGGTTTCCCTGCCACTTTGACACGAGTTACGTCTGCCCAGAATCCGTCGACGCAGACGGCCATTTCTAGCAGAGCGATTTCGCCATCATGCAGGCGACGCTTGCCCGTGGAGACAATGGGTCGCCAAGCTCGGTAAGCGTTGGGGCCGCTGGAAATTTGCGGGTAGACATTGACATGCTGGACCTGACGCAGCCGAACGCCGCGAGTTAGGCAGTGTGTATAAACCATGCCGGCCAATTCCGCTTCTTGGATGCCGGGCTGAACCAGATCGTGGAATTTCTTGAGTCCGAATCCGGCCACGCGATGGGCGACGCGCAGCTTGGCGATTTCGCACTCGGTCTTCGTAGCACGCTGAGCATGGAGCAGGTCGGTAGCGTCTTTCCATTTCGCGGACGGCAAGATGGATTGGAGATAGGCAATCGAACGCTCGCAGGGCACCATCACTTCCCCCGCGTTGTGAGACGGTGCCACGGACTCAAACGAACCCTCGTATCCGATGCGGGCGCGCGTCAGCTTGTGGCGACGTGCGATATCGCGAAGTTCGACGCAGATGGCTTGCAGCGGATCGTCCATGCCGAGCCGCGGCCAAGTAAACAGCCGAACCTCGTCGGCCCAACCTCCGTCCATCTCCTGATCTTCACACGAAGGAACCACCAAGGCGACCGGCCCTGCCTCGGCGGTGAAGACGCCATAAGAAAAACCGTTC
>JAADGD010000120.1 GCA_013152515.1 Planctomycetota bacterium | reverse complement strand
GACGGGAGTTTGACGACCGAGGATCCTTGGCATGGAAAGACGACACCGCCGGAAACGGACAAGTGAACGAGGCGCTAGTTGTGAGACGCTAGGCGCTGTTCATTAACCAGCGCCTAGCGCCTCGTAACTAGCGCCTCCCTAAGCTTCATCCCCGGCGTGAATCTGCAAATAGCTTTCGTAACGCCGCACGTCGATGTACCCGTCGGCGACGGCGTCTTTCACGGCACACGGTTCTTCGTGGGTGTGTGTGCAGTCGGGGTAGCGGCAATGGCTGACGTAGGGGCGGAGTTCGCGGAAGTAGCCAGCGACCTCTTCGGAGATCACGTCCCAGAGTTGAAATTGCCGGATGCCGGGCGTGTCGACTACGAATCCGCCGTCGGACAGAGGAATCAACTCGGAGGTGGTTGTTGTGTGCCGGCCTTTTTGTGTCTCGCCACTGACCGATTGGACTCGCAGTTCTAGCCCAGGTTCAATCGCGTTGAGCAGACTCGATTTTCCGACACCGCTCTGGCCTGTGACTGCCGTCTCTCGTCCGCGCAAGGTGTTACGGAGTGCGTCGATCCCCCAGCCGTTGAGAACCGAGAGCAAAAGGACCCGATAGCCGAGTTGGCTGTAAACTCCCACTAGTGGTTGCAGGTGGGCAGGGTCGACCAAGTCGACTTTGTTAATGCACAGAATCGGCTCAATGCCAGCTTTCTCGGCGGTGATCAGATAGCGATCGATCAGATTGGGCTTCAGCCGAGGCTCGGCTGCGCTGGCAACGATCAACACTTGATCGACATTGGTGACGAGCAAGTGTTGCCTGCCACGGCTGGTGCGAGAAAGAATACCGCGTCGAGGCTCGACACGTTCGATGATGCCTTCGTTCTCGCCCTCGGGTCGAAACCAAACGAAATCGCCGGCGGCAACGATGTGGCGTTGTTCGGTGCTGAGTGTTTTGAGCAATCGTCGCGTGGCGCATTGTCTCAGTGTGCCATCGTCTTGCTGCACGATGCTGACCAAGCCTTGCACGCGCAAAACTTTCCCTTGGCGACAGATGGATTTGTCGACGGCTGGCAAGATGATAGTGCCCGTGGCATCTTCGACCAACTCGGCACCGGCCAGCGTGCGTTTGCGAGTCAGCTCGCCTTTGCCGCTGACACTTTGTCCCGATTCGACATCGTCGATCGCTTCGCTGTCGGTGTTGAACGTGCGTGTGAGGTCGTTCTTCCTCGTACGCACGTTTCGATTCTTGCGAAAATTGGCTCGGAGTTTACTTTTCTTTTTTGCCATGAAAAGAAGATATAGGAGCTAGAGACTGGGGCTAGGGAACACTGAGTGACACGACCCTACAACTTACTCCCCAAATCCCACTTCCTAAATCCCAAATCCCCGTCCCAAATTTACACAGGATCGTCGGGCGTGTCGATTTGGCCAGCGCTGTCATCGAGGAGATCGTACCTTTTGAAACCGGTGTCGTTACGCTTATCGCGTTTGGGACCCTTCGCTGGGGCCATGTCACCAGAACGGAGGCCAGCCCGCGATAGCAGCGACTCGGTCATAATTTCGGCGGGAAGATCTTCGGGAGGTGGCGGACCGACAGCTCCCAGGTCGGCTGGGGAGTATTCCAGCTCGTAGTCATGCTTCGAGACCGAAACTTTATCTCCAGGTCCGATTCGCTTTTCTTGGACGCGGATGCCATTGACTTTCACGCCGTTGCGGCTTTGCATGTCTCGCACGTACCAGTAGCCACCGTTTACGTAAAACTGACAGTGGTGTGCCGAAACGTTTGCGAATCGGAGTACAATATCGCAACTTTCCCGTCGACCAACGAGCAGTTGCTTTTTCAGGAGTGGGATTGGATCACCACCCCCTTGTGGAATGAGTTCGCCATACATTGTGTTAGCTCTTTGTGTGTTAGGCTCTTGAGTGTTTGGCTCTTGCGAGTTTGGAACATTGCCCCAGAATGGTAATCAATAGGAAAAGACCATGCCGCCAACTGGGGGGCACGCAGACAAGACTGGCCATCTTGCTTGACCTCCCCGGCCAACTTTCTACTTTACGCAAATCGCCCCATGTCGTCAACTAACTACCTACCCACTAGTGATTTAGAGCCTGAGTGGCGTAATGCGGGGTTGCGGTATTATGCCTATAATTTCGCCCTCAAACAGCGTTTTGGCCGCCGGGTTCAAAAAGTGAGCTTGGATGCTGGATTTACCTGTCCCAACGTCGACGGTACCGTGGCGAAGGGAGGATGCACATTCTGCGACAATCGCAGCTTCAGTCCCAGCCGACGGCTTCCACGGGCTGGCATCCTGGGCCAGATCGACCAAAACATCGTGCGAATGCGCAAACGGTACAAGAATTGCGAAACCTTCATGGCCTATTTCCAACCGGCAACCAATACTTATGCGCCGGTCGAAAGGCTGCGGCCTTTGTACGACGAAGCGCTTTCGCATCCGCAAGTTGTCGGGCTAGCCATCGGCACGCGGAGCGATTGTGTGCCTGACGAGGTGCTTGATCTGCTCGAAGAAATCGCCCAGAAAAACTATCTGTCGGTCGAATTTGGAATGCAGACGATGCACAATCGGTCGCTCGATTGGATGAACCGCGGAGAGCATCACGATTCGTTTTTGGACGCGGTCGAGCGGAGTCGCGGGCGAGGTTTTGAAATTTGTGCCCATGCGATTCTGGGGCTGCCCGGCGAATCGCACGCCGACATGCTAGCCACAGCACACGAATTGGCCCGCGTGAATATCGACGCGGTGAAGCTGCACAATCTTTATTGTGTGAAAAACACGAAGCTCGCCGAACAGGTCGAAGCGGGCGAGGTCGAGCTGATGGGACGCGACGACTACGTTCGCACAGTCGTCGACTTTTTAGAGCTATTGCCACCAACGATGGTCGTCGAACGTATCAGCGGCGACGCGCCGCCCGACTATTTTGTGGGGCCGGATTGGTGCCTCGACAAACCAGCGGTGAAATTGGCGATCGAAACCGAGTTGGAACAGCGAGATTCTTGGCAAGGGAAAAAACACTTGCTCACAAAGAAAGAATTAGCCGCAGATGGACGCTGATGAACGCAGATGTGAAAACCAAAATCAAAACATCTGCGTCTATCG
>JAADGD010000254.1 GCA_013152515.1 Planctomycetota bacterium | reverse complement strand
GTTTATCCGTGTTTATCTGTGGCTTTTCCTTTTTCTTCTTTCAGCGCCGTGAACGGTTACAAAAAAACTAACGACTCAAAACCTATGTATCCGCCGCCATGCCTAGCGTCACAATCTGCGTGTCGCGAGTGACTTCGTTGAAGCTCAGCACGATGAGCTGTGGCAATTGGTTCTCGGTGATTTGTTTGAGCGCCGCGCGGATTTGCGGACTGACGAGTACGATCGGTGTGTGGTTGGCAGTGGTGAGCTTTGACAGTTCGGCGGCGATCGCATTGCACGTCGCTTCGATCGCTGGCGGAGACATGCGGACGAACAGCCCACGTTCGGTGTGTTCGAAACCGGCACGGATGCGGTCTTCCATCGCGGGGTCGAGGGCGATGACGTGCAAGCGACCTTCGTTATCGCGGTAACGCGTACAAATTTGGCGAGCGAGCCGATGGCGGACATACTCTGCGAGCAGCACTGGGTCTTTCGTCCGACCTGCATAATCACCAAGAGTTTCTAGGATCAACGCGAGTTGCCTGATCGACACCTGCTCTTTGAGCAACAGTTGCAACACGCCTTGTACCTCTGCCAACGTCATTGCTCCAGGGATCAGCTCTTCGACGACCGCCGGCTGTGACTGTTTGAGTTCGTCGACGAGGTGCTTGGTCGCGTCGCGAGTGAGAATTTCGTCGGCATGACGACGACAGATTTCGGTCAGATGCGTAGCCAGCACGGCACCTGGTTCGACGACCGTGTAGCCGAAAATCTCGGCTTGGTCTTGCGAGCCATGAGCAATCCAACGGGCGTCGGTGCCAAAGGCAGGGTCTTTTGTTGCGATGCCCTCGACCTGACCGGTGGTCATGCCCGAGTCGATAGCGAGTAGATGTCCCGGTTCGAGTTGGTCTTGCGCGACGGGCATGTCGGCGATTTTGATGCGGTACTCGTTGGGCTCTAGTCGCATATTGTCGCGAATACGAACCTTGGGCATGATGATACCGATCTCGCCAGCGACACTTTGTCGGACACGCTGTACGCGTTCGAGCAGATCGCCGCCCCGTTTGGGATCGGCTAAGCGAATCAACCCCACACCCACTTCGACCTCCATCGGGTCGACGGTGAGATAGTCTTCAATCCGCTCTTCGGGCGCTGGCTCCGGTTCGTCAGCGGCAGCTTCTTCGGCAGAAAGCTGCTCGGCTTCTTTCTTGCTCATCACACGGGCCATGCCGAAGCAGGCGGCACACAAAAACAAGAGCGGCGTGCGTGGTAGGTCGGTCGTAATCAGAATCGCCAAAAAACCACCCGCAACGGCCAACGCCTGCGGTCGAGAGAACAGTTGCTTGACGAAATCTCGGGAGAGATTCGATTTCTTGGTACTTCGCGTCACGAGCAGACCGGCGGCAAGCGAGATCAAAAATGCAGGCACTTGGCCGACGAGCCCGTCACCGATCGTTAGTTGCGTAAATATCCTGCCTGCCTCCGCGAGCGGCATACCATACTGCGTCATGCCGATGATCAGTCCGCCAACGATGTTGATCACTGTGATCACAATACCAGCGACCGCATCGCCGCGGACGAACTTGCTAGCACCGTCCATCGCCCCGTAAAAGTCGGCTTGCTGCGTGATTTCTTCGCGACGACTTTGTGCTTGGTGTTCGTCGATGATGCCAGCGTTGAGATCGGCGTCGATCGCCATCTGCTTACCTGGCATCCCATCGAGCGCAAATCGCGCCGTCACTTCACTGATCCGGGTCGAACCCTTGGTGATCACGACAAACTGAATCACCACAATGATAATAAAAATGATCAGCCCGATGACGATATTGTTATCGCCCGCAACAAAATCGGCGAAAGCAGTAATCACCCCGCCAGCCGCTTCGTTGCCATCCTTGCCAGCACCGGTGAGAATCAAACGCGTTGTCGCAACATTCAGCACCAATCGCGCGAGGGTCGTGGCGAGCAAAAGCGTCGGAAAGATGCTGAAATCAAGCGGTGTACGCACATAGATCGTCGTCAGCAGCACGATTACCGAAATCGTGATATTGCCTGCCAACAGCACATCCATCAGCGCTGGCGGCAGCGGCACTAGCAGTACTAGCACGCTGGCGATAATCGCGATCGGTAATATGAGATCTTGGACGCGACCAACTAGGCCCGCGTCGTTCGATGCCTCACTGGCCATCGGGGGCTCCGCATATCGACGAAAGAAAAGGGGTAGAAGAGTGGGCGGGATGTTATGGAAACCGGCCAAGGATGTCTAGGTCGCTCTACGTGCTGGCGGGCAACGATTGAAGTACAACGACAAAAGGCGGCGATAAACCTGTAGGACCAATAGCCCCGAAAGGCAACGCCCTGAAGGATTTTCATCCTTAAAAAATGCGGTTTCCCTGAACCGCGAGATATGAAATAAGACAGATTTCCGCTACCACACTAACTGTCAGTCTGTCAAAAATTCAGTCAGAAGGGAATCTAGCCATGAGTCGTGCAGGAATGCAAACAAGAAAGGATTGTCACATAGCCGTAACAGGTCAACCGACCGCAATGTCAAGCCGCAACCAAAAAGCCTCTCGCAAAGACGCAGAGACCGCAAAGTGAAGGTACTTGCTATTTTCGTAACCGTTCACAGAAAAATGAAAAAGCCGCGGATGGACGCAGACAAACGCAGATAGATGAACTCAGGTTTCGCATCGGGCCAGTAAAGTTTTTGTGTCACGCTACCAGGACACAACATTTGCTAGCCCAAATCGGGCATGCGTCCTTCGTACATAATGGCGAAGTGATTTAGAGCTGGCTTCCAGTGGTGGATCGGCATCGCCCACTTTTTCGAGGCCTCGTGAATTGCCATGTAAATCAGCTTCAGCGCTGACTGCTGGTTGGGGTAAATTTTACGGTTCTTGGTGAATTTGCGAATCACGCTGTTGACCAACTCGATGGCGTTGGTCGTACCAGTCTTCCTGAAAGATGGCGCCTTGCGAATCGCCGGTGGAAAATCAAAGAGTGTGATGATGTCGGTCCACTTGGTGCGCCACTGTTTAGCAATCGTCGGGTACTTCGCGTCTCACGCTTGAGAGAATTCCTCCAACGCTGTTTCCGCTTCCTCAACTGTCGCCGCTTGGTAGATCTTCT
>JAADGD010000020.1 GCA_013152515.1 Planctomycetota bacterium | reverse complement strand
AAATCCCTGGCCTCAAGCCGACCGCCGGCTATCCGCAAGATGCCAAGCGGTTCAAAAGCGAGATCGCTGCGGTACAATCAAAGCTCGGTATTGAGGACGACGTACTTTGGAGGAAACGTTAAAAATTGCAAATTGACCAATGCCAATTGACAATTGCAAACTTCCCCTCCCATTTTTTCAATTTGCATTTCTCAATGGACAATTTGCAATGACCCGGTTCATCTACATCGCCCGACACGCTTGGGCTTACGAGTTTGGCGATCCGCGTTGGCCTGATGATTCGCAGCGCGAGTTGGAGTTCGACGGGGCCGAGCGCTACATGCAGGTCATCGAAACCTTGGCTGAACGCGGTTTCGAGCCCGAGGCGATCGCCACGAGTCCCTACGTTCGCTGCCGTCAGACGGCCGATCTCATCGCGCAACACACGGTCCATCATCCCGAAATCAAGGTACTCGACGCTCTCGCCCCCGGCAGCGATTTCCAGGCACTCGTTGACTGGACTAAAAAAGCCGACTGCCAGCAAGTCTGCTGGGTCGGCCACGCCCCCTGCGTCGGCAACCTCGCCGCCGCCCTCGTCAGCGACAGCCACGCCCACATCCGATTTGCCAAAGGCGCGATCGCCGCCATCCGCTACGATTCCACTTTCGGTCTCGGCCCCAGCTGCGGCGAGCTGTATTGGCACGTCACGGCGAAGTCATTGGGGCTTTGATTCTCTCCGGTCGCTTACGCTCGCGGTTCGCCAATTTTCCTTAACACACGGAAGTCCTCTCAATGGCCAAGCACGGCAAATACGATGCAATCATTATCGGCGGCGGGCACAATGGGCTGGTTTGTGCCGCGTATTTAGCGAAGGCGGGGCGGAAGGTTTGCGTGCTTGAGCGGCGTCATGTGCTAGGCGGGTGTGCGGCGACCGAGGAGCTTTGGCCCGGCTATCGAGTGTCGACGGCCGCTTATGTGATCAGCCTGTTTCAGACGCAGATCATTCGTGAATTGCGGCTCAAGGAATACGGCCTGAAAATCTTGCCGCGTTCGCCCTCGTCGTTCACGCCGCTGCCCGACGGGCGCAGTCTGACGATGGGCCCTGATGCGGCGCTCAACCAGCGCGAAATCAGCAAATTTAGCCCCAAAGATGCCGCCGCCTATCCGCGTTACGAGGCGCTGCTCGAACACATTGCCGCGACGCTCGAACCAACGCTCAGCGAAGCCGCGCCCGACCCGCTGCCGCTGCCCGAGGGCTGGCGAAAGATCGGTCTCGGCAAAAAACTGCGCGACGGCAAAAAACTGCTCAAGATGTACAACGCGATGAAAGCGCTCGGTGCCGATCTGCCGGCGGCAGTCGAAATTCTCACCGGCGCGGCGCGACCGATTCTCGAGCGCTGGTTCGAGACTGAAGTCTTGAAGGCGACGCTCGCGACCGACGCGATCATTGGTGCGTTTACGTCGATCAGCTCGCCGGGCAGCGCGTATGTCTTGCTGCATCATGTGATGGGCGAGGCGGGCGGCGCGCGGGGCGTTTGGGGTTATGTCGAAGGTGGCATGGGGCGATTGTCGGACGCGATCGCCAAGGCTTGCGAAGATATGGGCGTCGAAATTCGTCGCGAAGCGCCCGTGCACTCGATTCAGACCGACTCACACGGCACGTGTGGCGTGGGATTGGAAGACGGCTCGCAACTGACGGCTCGTTGCGTTGCGTCGAGCGTCGATGCCCATCTCACGTTTGAAAAACTGCTGTCACCCGATGTGCTGCCCGCAGAGTTTCGCGACGCGGTCGCAAAAATCGACTACGCGTCGGCTTCGGCCAAAGTCAACTTGGCGCTCAGCGAGCCGCCACAATTTACCTGCCTGCCATCGAGTGGCGTCGCGCCGCATCATCACGGCACGATGCACATTGGCCCGTCGCTCGATTATCTCGACCGCGCGTATGACGACGCAAAATATGGCCGACCGAGCAACGAGCCGATCCTCGAAATGACGATGGCCACGAGCGTCGACTCGACAATCGCCCCAGACGGTAAGCATCTGCTGTCGATGTTCGTGCAGTACGCTCCTTACAATCTGGCCGAAGGCAACTGGGACGACATCAAAGAATCGTTCGGCGACCGATGCGTCGAAATGCTCGCCCGCTACGCACCCAGCATCGCAGGCACGATCGAACATCGCCAAGTCCTCAGCCCACTCGACCTCGAACGCACCTTTGGCATCACCGGCGGCAACATCATGCAGGGGGCGATGTCGCCGCACCAGCTCTACTGCTTCCGCCCGGTCGCCGGCTGGGCCGACCATCGGACGCCTGTGCCCGGCCTCTACCTGTGCGGCGCCGCCAGCCACCCCGGCGGCGGCGTGATGGGTGCCTGCGGAGCCAACGCCGCCCAGGAAATCCTGCGGGACAAGGTGTAAATTTTTGATGTGAGATGTTAGATTAATGATGTGCCATATACATATCCTGCAACATTTCATCCGACTATTTCAAATCGCCAAAAAGCCTCACGCAGAGACACAGAGACCGCGGAGGAAAGCTGATAAACTAAAAACTCTGCGGCCTCTGCGTGAGGCAATTTTTTCGTTATAATGCGTGATTGCTTCTGTTTCCTGAAGTACCGCCACATTTCCCCTTCACTATCTCACATCCCTGCCCATGCCTTCCGAAGAAGAACTTTACCAGGAACACATCCTCGATCATCACGAGGATCCCTTTCATCGTGGCTCGCTGCCCGACGCCACCCATGCGCACGAGGACAAAAACCCGTTGTGTGGCGATGTGGTGCGCATTGAGTTGAAACTCGACGACGACGGAAAGATTTGCGATTTGTACTTTTCGGGAGATGGTTGCGTCATCAGTCAGGCATCGGCTTCGATGTTGCTGGAAGAGATGTACGGCAAGACGGTTGACGACCTCAAAGAGTTTTCGGCCAACGATATGTTGGAACTCTATGGACCGCGGCTGACGCCCAATCGTCAAAAGTGTTGTTTGTTGTCGTGGAAGGTGATTCAGTCGGCAGTGCATTCGCCGATTGTAGGTGATTGAAAAATGTAAATCGAAAAGTGCAAAATGTAAAGTGTTCTACTTCGTGCTGTCCTTCCTTCAATTTTCATTTTGCACTTTTTAATTTGCATTTTTCAATG
>JAADGD010000230.1 GCA_013152515.1 Planctomycetota bacterium | reverse complement strand
CTTCGTTCGTCAGGAAAGAAGCAATCCACATCTCGAGCATTCCCGCATGGCACGACGACACCGAAGGCAGCCAACGTGGCGCGGATACGCTGTTTCTGATCGAAGTCGACGGTGTGCGGATCGTCCACTGCGGAGACCTGGGGCAACCACGACTCACTGACGAGCAGTTGTTAGCTCTGGGTGAGGTCGACGTGCTGTTGATCCCCGTCGGCGGCGTTTTTACGGTCGACGGCGCGCAGGCAGCAGAGATTGTGCGACAAATGAACCCAAGAATCGTCGTGCCGATTCATTACAAAACACCAAGTTTGGTGTACGATCTCCAGGGCGTACAGGGGTTTTTGAACGCCATTCGTGACGACTGCCAAGTCGAACGCACCCAAGGAAATACCCTAGCCGTGAGCGCAGCAAAACGCGGCACCGCGAAACCGCAGGCAATCGTACTCGATTTTGTTCCGTTGACGTTGCCAAAGGAATGGGAAGAGCTGTTTGCTGCCAAGGAAAAAGCTTGCCGAGATTCGCAACACGTGTTTGCCAAGTTAAGCGTATCGCAATTGAACTTTAAGCCGAGCAACGGTACGCACACGCCACGTTGGAATGCCGAACACATGATGGGCCGTGAGCTAGGATTTTTTTCGCAAATTTATGCAAAATTGAATATCGACATTCGTCACTCTGATCTCAACCCCAAGCAAATGCCGCCCGACTATGTGGCGGCGCATCCCGACTGGACGGGCGCGGAAGAAGCCCGTCAGATGGAGCGGGTGTCGGCGTTCACCCGGCGGTACGCCTACTTGCTCGACGGTATGGAGCTTGACCAGCAAGCCCCTGATAGCCGCTGGACACCCCGCGCCCTACTCAGGCAAATGGCTAGGCACTATCACGAGCATACAGCCAACGTGAAAAAGAAATTCGAGCTACCCGATTGGCCAGCTGAATAGCAGGACAGAAATAGCCGCGTTGCCACACAACGCACGGCGCGCTAGAGTCCATTTTAATCCCCGTACGTTGCGTGGCAACGCGGCTAGGAACGAATACAATGGAATATCGCATTTTGATCTCTCGACGTCCTTCCAATACTTGAAAAGTGCCTGCATGGCCTCGCTGCCGAAAAAATTTGGTTGGCTGCTGATCGCGTATTTCGTGTTAGTGGCGTATGCGCTGGTGGCGTGGATGCCCGAGATCGTAATGCAATATCAAGCGTTGGTGAAAACCAACCCGCGATTGGGCACGGTTTACTTGACGCTAGTGGTCGCTGGCGGCGTGGTGCTAGCGGGGCTTTCCACATGGCTTCTCTTCCGCCTCTGGCGCAATACCGCCACAAAGAAACGCCGCCATCGCCGGCGCGGTCAAAACCCGAGCGCGATGTCGATCACCGAACAGCAAAATGAACTCAGCGACAACCTCGGCGTTAGCCGCGAATTCACCAGCGACACGAACGTCTCCACCGAACTTCGTGCGGAAATCGATCAAGGACTTACCCAGCTCGAAGCCAAGCAAGAAAGCGCGCGGCTCGAGATCGTCGCGTTCGGCACAATCTCGAGCGGAAAATCAACGCTACTCAACGCGCTCGCTGGGCGACAGGTCTTTGCGTCGGATGTCGTGGGCGGCACGACTTCTACGCGGAGCGAAATCCCTTGGCCGGGCAATGACGAAGTGGTGTTGGTCGATACGCCGGGGCTGGCCGAAGTACGTGGCGAAAGCCGTGCCGCCGAAGCAGCCCTAGCCGCGAAAAATTCCGACTTAGTGCTGCTCGTTGTCGATGGTCCGCTCAAGGCCTACGAAGTCGATCTCGCCGGCAAACTCGCCGAGATGGAAAAACGAGTGCTTGTCTGCCTGAACAAAGAAGATTGGTACGACGACGAACAACAAGAGCAACTCGTAGCACAAATCGCCAAACAACTGCCTGCTATCACCGCAGCCGACGTGGTTGCAGTGCGAGCCGGCGCCGTCAGCCGCTTGCGAATTCGCATCGCCGCCGACGGCAGCGAAATACAAGAGCAACTCGAACTCCCTCCCAGCGTACAAGCCTTGGCCCAACGACTAATGGAAGTCGTTGAACACGATGGCCGCGAATTGCTACTTGCTAATCTCTTGCTGCAATCGCGTGGCCTCGTCGACGAAGCAAAAGCACGCGTGCGAGCCGTACTCGACCAACGGGCCAACGAAATCATCAGCAAACATATGTGGGCTGCTGGCGGCGCGGCGGGCATCAACCCGATCCCACTCTTGGACATCGCCGGCGGCAGTGCGATCACCGTCAAAATGATTCTCGAACTGGCCCGCGTCTACAAACAGCCGATCGACGCCGACATGGTCGTAAAAATGCTCGAACAACTCGGCAAAAATCTGATCGCCATGATCGGCGTCACCGCAGCAACGCCCGCTTTAGCGATGGGACTAGGCTCACTCCTGAAAACCGTACCCGGCATAGGCACGATTGCCGGCGGCCTAGTCCAAGGCACGGTGCAGGCGTTGGTCACTCGTTGGATAGGAAATGTCTTCCA
Organism: Planctomycetota bacterium; assembly: GCA_013152515.1. Taxonomy (GTDB): domain Bacteria; phylum Planctomycetota; class Planctomycetia; order Pirellulales; family Lacipirellulaceae; genus Bythopirellula. Next base: position 2,379 of record JAADGD010000230.1, on the reverse strand, counting down.
GAAATATTTCCAGGAAGAAATGAAGGCCCCGCCGGGCGGATTGGCAGAACTGGCTCGTGAGCAGTGGCAACAACTCACGCGACCCGAATCGCTACGCAAACTTATCCAGCAGAGTCGCCTTCAAATGGGCCATCGCGAGTTATCGATCTCCTCTGAAATGGAGGACGACGCATGACGACGACTTCCAAAGAGCATGGCCCACACGACGACCCCTCGCATGACGACCCCTCGCACGACGACACTTTCCTGGCCGCAATCGAGACGGTGCGTGGTGCCATCCAGCAGTTTCAAGGTTGCAGTGAAAAAGAACGCAAGGAACTGCAACACGACCTTGACGAACTAAGTCGCATGGCCGAGAAGCTCGAATCGGGCCGCGTCGAGATCGTTGTGTTCGGAGAAATTAGCACCGGCAAGTCGGCGCTCGTCAACGCGCTCGTTGGTGACGATCTCACGCAAGTCAACGTGCAAGGCGGCTGGACCAAAGACCTGTGGCAAGTTCCCTGGGAAGGCACCGGCTATTGCGTGCCAGGCTTTGCCCAGTCGGAAGTCGTGTTGGTCGACACGCCGGGGCTCAACGAAGTTGCCGGTGCCGAGCGGGGCGAGATGGCACGCACCGCCGCCGCGCGAGCCGACCTAGTGCTATTCGTAACTGACTCGGATCTGAACGAGACTGAGTTTTCGGCGCTCGAAGATCTGGCCGCTAGCCACAAGCCGATGCTCTTGGTGTTGAACAAGTCAGACCTCTATCGTCGCGAAGAACGAGAGCAACTGCTCACGCTATTTCGCGGCCCACGATTGGCAGGCCTCGTCGAGCCAAAGAATGTCCTCACGACGCAAGCTGATCCGCGCGAAGTCGAGTACGTCCTCGAAGCCGCCGATGGCAGTACCCGTACCGAGTGGCGCAAGCCCGCCCCAAAAATCGAAGACCTACGCGTACGCATCTTGGAAGTACTCGAAGCCGAAGGCAAAGCGCTCATCGCACTCAACGCCGCCATGTTCGCGGCCGACAAAAGCGACCGCATGGCTGCGCTGCGCGTAAGATTGCGCGAAGATCGCGCCGCCAAAACGATCATGGGCTATGCTGTTACCAAGTCGCTGGCCGTCGCACTCAACCCGCTGCCGGTGGTCGACGTACTTGGCGGCACCGCAGTCGACGCAACGATGGTCGTCACCTTGGGCCGAATTTATGGCATTAAGATTACAACCTCCAACGCCCGCGCGCTCGTCACTTCGATCCTCAAAGCGGCCGGCTGGGTATGGCTGAGCGAGGCAGCCGTCAGCTACGCTTCGTCGATGTTCAAAGCCCTCACCGCCGGCTTCGGCAGCGTCGCGACCGCACTGCCACAAGGCGCCGCCGCCGGCTACGGCTCGTACATCGTCGGTCAAGCCGCCCGCTACTATTTTCAGCACGGTGCGAGCTGGGGCGACGCCTCGCCCAAACAAGTTATCACTCAAATCCTAGCAAACACCGACAAAGAATCGGTGCTTCAGCAGTTAAAAGCAGAGATTAAGAAAAAAATCTCGCTGAACCCGTATGCGGAAGAGTGATGGAATTCGCACTAAGCGTAGGCTGGAACAATCGCTAGCTCATCTCCTGCAGTGTACCGATCAAGACACAAACCCACGTCAAACTATCTGGAGCAATCCAAGCAATTTGCCGATTTCTCGCCACCGTCTCAGCCCTCGCTCGATCAACAACGAGATGCCTTGCAGAAAGGACTGGGACGAGTATGGCAATGGGCATCGTCAGGACGCCTTGCTGAAGAACCTCTCCTTGAGGCGTGCTTAGAAGACATGCGTTACGATACGCAATGCGAGGATTCACGAGGCGATTGGCTTTGGGGTCTGATGCAGGCTGTTGGAGCAAAGGAGCGTTTTCGAGAGCCTCTGTTCCAAGCATTCCAAGAATTGTCAGACGACCGAAGTGCTGATCAACTTTGTCAACTTGCCAGCCATTATGCAGAAGAGGGGGAGAACGCCTAACGGAAATCGAATGGGAATGGAATGACGAAAGCCTGACTCACCATGCCGTCGGACTGTTCGGCGAAGAACGCGTCAGAAGCCTACTGAAAGCATCCTCCGACGCCGGAATCCAACGTTTTTTTGAGACTTGGCAGGAAAGAAAACAGAAGAGTCCTGGGAAAAGAGCAAACGACCCGGCAAGAACAGTTGCGAGCTATTGCGGCAAGTGAAATCATTGGGGTGCAGCTGAATGTTCGCATTGCAGAATCGATCCATCGTCGCATGACGCAGCACGCGGAGTCGTATCGCGCGTCGCACCCTCCTCTTCCTGCGAAGGTAATCGGCTACTTGGAAAACAACCGCCAGCACATGCGTTACGACGAATACTTGGCTGCCGGTTATCCTATCGGAAGTGGG
>JAADGD010000329.1 GCA_013152515.1 Planctomycetota bacterium | reverse complement strand
GCGTCGATTTAGAATGCGATACTCCCCGAGTCGTCAAATGGCGAACCGAGCGACGTCTGCTGCGTAATCAGCTGGCAAGGCTTTACCATTGAAAAAAACGTAACCGACTACCACCAAAGAATTTGAATCGTAAAAGAATCTAGGACAGTCGAACTAGCTAGGGCCAGCTGAAAAAAAAGTGAGGGCCTGCACCCGATTATGCCAAGCTCAATACTTCAGGCTATAACCGACTCGCGCCGTTGCACCCGTTCCAAAAACACCGGAGCCGTGTACGAGGTAGTTTTTGTCGGTGATGTTTTCGATGCTGAGGCTCAGGCGATGTTGATCGTAGTCGCCGAAGGTGCGGCCTGCACGCATGTTGAGCGTTGCGTAGCCTGGCGTGCCACCGATGGGAATGCGCTCGTCGGTGATATCGCGAACTTGGTCGAGCCGATCTTGTCGACGCACCATCCAGGTGTAGGCCTCGAAGTAGGAACGCAAGCGACGTTCGCGCCAGCGGAATCCTAAGATTCCTTGCGTCGGTGGAACGCGACTCAACGGCGAATTTGTGACGCGATTGATTCCGTAGGTGTACCAGAAATTTCCGTACAGGCTCCAGCCCCCGTCGAGTACATACTCGCCACTGGTTTCGACGCCTTGGACGTACGAGTCTTGATTGGCTGAGGCAAACGTATTTGCAACAGCCGTGTCGATCGAGACGATGTTGTTTTGCAAGTCGGTCCAAAAGACAAAGGTTTGGGTGCGCAACCGGTCAAAGTTTGTTTTGACGCCGAGTTCGTAGTTGATCGATCGCTCGGGACGCAGGCCCAAGCTGGGGACGCTGCTGCCTTCTTGCAAGACGTTCGGGTTCAAGGCCATCAGGTCGTCCAAGTTGGGTGCGCGAAACCCTTCAGAAATCGAACCCACGAGGTGGACGCCTGGGTCGACTTCGTAGACAAACCCGATTTGGCTCACCCAATCGTGAAAGCTCGGGTTAATGAAAGTCGGAATGCCCTCCACGACAGGCGTTCCGGCCGTGTTGATGTTTTCGTACCGGACACCGGCGACCATATCAAGCCGTTCGGTGAGAGCCACATCCCAGTTAAGAAACGTGCCGACACGCTGATACCAAGCGTCGTCGGGGACGATCGGCCCGCTGGCGGTCCCTCCGAAAGGGGAGTCGACGTTGTCGTAGTACCAATCGAAGCCACTGCTCCACTTGCCCAACCAGTCAAGGTCTTTCACGGCCACAGCCTGTACGCCAAAAGTATCGACGTCGGTTTCTTGAAACCGAGTGGTTGGCACGCCGCGCGTTTGGATTTCGCGTTGACGATTGTACGAAGCCGTCACGGTGAGGGCATCGATGGCCGCCGTCGGTGCGAGAGCTTGATAGCGCACGTAAGCCAAATCGCGCTGTTGCGGATCAAAAAACCTCGCTCCGCCCAGCGAGTTACTACTGTTCAGGTCACCTGGGAACCCGGGGAAGCGATCGCTACGTGGTAAATTGTCTTGCTGAAAATGTTGCAGCGAAAAGGTCAGCATTTGATTGTCGTCTAGCAGGTAATTAAATTTGATATCGCCAGCCCACTGTTGATAGTTGGTACCCGGCTGACGCCCGAAGTCCCAGCCCGTGTCGAGGTCGCGAACATTGGCAAAACTGCCGCCAGCGAAGACGCCGGCGTTGCCGACCCAGCCTTCGACATTCATGCGGCTGTAAGGCGAAGAGTTGGCCGTGTTGTAATACTGAACAAATTCGCCACCCGAGTAGTCGCCGTGCCGCATGCCGTAGCGAGCATCTGCCCCGCGCGTCACGACATTGATTGCTCCACCGATCGCGTCCGACCCCCATAGCACCGAACCTTGACCTCTTAGGACTTCGATGTGGTCGACCATGCCTGGGTCGATGGTGTTGAAGTATTGATTCGGCCCGCGACGCGTGATGGAATTGTTCAAGCGAATACCATCAACCAAAATGAGTACCTGTTGCCCCGTCAAACCGCGCACGAACGGCGACGCCTGCCCAGCGGCGGTACTTTGCATCAGCACGCCGACTTCGTTTTGCAGGGCTTGAAACATGTCGGGGGCCTGACGCTCGGCAATCTCTTGCCGCGTTCGGATCGATCCAGCCGCCGACGAATCGAAGATCGACTTTTCGCTGCGCAAAATGCCGCTGTTCTCTCCAAACGGCCCCGATGACTGACCAAACTGGAGATTCGCTAGGTTCGGAAAGTTAAGCGTCGTGCCGATCGAGTTCGTATTCTGCCGCCTAGGAGTCGTAGGAGGTGAATTTGACTGCTGAGATGAGGGGCTTGTTTCTTCTGGCAGCAAAGTCGAATCGGTGGTCGACGGGGTAGGAGGGCGTACGGTGACCGGTGGCAAAGCCCCCTCGAGCAAACTGCTAGCATCCTGTGCTTGGCAAATGATTGAGGGCCATAAAATGGCAAAGGCACAGAAAAAGACACGACGAAACACCAAAAACATTTTGAACTGCTCCTAGAACCGAAGAATGTAGACTATCTTCACTAGGCCATTTATTCGGCATGTTGAGCCGTCGATTTGCTACAATCCCTGCAGGTGGGTATTGTTTTATCTTCCTCCCCTAATTTAACACCCTCTGCCAAATGGAGGCTTCTGCAAATTTAGTGGCTACAGAGTGCGCGATGGGTTGTTCAGTGATGTGCCCACAGTGCTGGGACTGGCAACACCGGAAACATTGTTGCGCTGACCGAGAATACGCCGCTGTACTACTATTTTACTGTCCAACACCTATCGACGTTAATTTATCTGCAATGGTGGCAAGCGGTTACGTGCTTTGTAGTGGTAGAAACGAGCTTGTTCGTTTCGGATCAAACGACGTGTTTTGTTGCGAGCGATCTTCATCGGCGTGTCACAGTTGTAGGCAGCTCGCAACAACATGGCGATGCCGTTGCGGATTTGCGGCATGGTGATTGCCAGTGAGTGGGCACCTATAAACGTGACGAACCAAGCCACTCCCCCAGCCCGCGCCGGATTTTCACGGACTGTTGGGATTATAGAACTCAAAAAACCTTCAAGCGTGCTTGCCAATTGGGGAGCATGGCGCTAGGACTTGAGGAAGTCCTTATTGTGTTCAGGAGTTTCGCGATGCAACCGACATTTTTTGCTTGACACCTTTT
>JAADGD010000134.1 GCA_013152515.1 Planctomycetota bacterium | reverse complement strand
CCAACTAGTTGGCAACATGTGTGATAGACTGACAGGCTGGAAGCCTATCTTACGTCAGTTGAAAAACCATGCGAATTCGCCTGCGGACCCTATTTTTGATCACGACCGTGGTGGCGATCGTTACGTTTGCGTTTACGCTGGGCTCGGCGGAGGGGTTTTTTACGCTATTCTTCTTCGTGTGCATCTTCGGTTCAAAAGGCAAGAAAGATCGATGGACGGCTGGCCTGTTTCTTGTAATTCTCTTGGTAGCGATCGGGGCTTTCTCAAGACAAGCCTTACGGGCAGGAATGAGACGACTCGATTATTTCGAGACTGCCTGCTTAGGCGTTTTATTCACAGATCGCAATCAAACTCGACAAGTAGAGGTCTACGATTTCCTGAATTCTGAAATGCCCTACAGTAGGATTGACGCGTCTTTTGAAAGCATGGCGTTCGCTATTCCATTTTACCGTTCTGGATATATCAAACTGTCCTGCGATAAAGAAAAACTGCCAGAGATCGAAGCCGAAGTCCGCCGGAAGCTTGCTGAAGAATTTCCTGACCTGACGGTGACCATTGAAGGCTATTCGGTGTCGAGCAGAAAGTAGGCCGGAAACATGACATTACAATCGTCCGAAAGAACCGTGCCACAATTGGACGCTGCGACGAGAATGTGTTACCTTTCATCGAGACGAAAGGAAATATGAAATGACAACACAAAATCGTAGTATCTCTCGCCGCACGTTTCAGCGTCGCTGTTTGCTGGCCGCGACAAGCATGAGTGGTATGAGTGCCGTTTTGCGTGCAGAGCCAACACCGGTCGCGACGCGTACCGTGCCGAGAAAGTATGTCGATGTTCATGTCCACTTGGGACAGCCGTGGAACGAACGTGGACCGTTGACTTCCGAGATGCTTTTGGGATGGATGGATGCCCACGAAGTGGAACAAGCATGGGTCTTGTCGCTAGTTTCGCCGGAGTCGTGGTTTTACCCCATTACTCCTCAGTGGGTTCTCGAGCAGACAGCACCGTATCGAGATCGATTGATTCCGTTCTGTGGTGTCGATCCGCGCTCGATCAACTTGGGGGGATACAAAGGAATGCTCGATATCCTGCGCCGTTATGTCGATGCCGGAGCGAAGGGTTTTGGCGAACACAAATGGGGCGGCGCAATCGACGACCCCCGCAATATCGATCTTTTCCGCGCCTGCGCCGAACTCAAACTGCCAGTGCTGTTCCATATGGACAGCCAGCGCAATACCGACCAGGCGGGACTGCCCGGTTTGGAGAAGGTGCTTCAAGAAGTCCCCAACGGCGTTTTCATTGGACATGCCCAAGGTTGGTGGGCTTCGATCTCGGGGAATGTGAAAACTTCTGAGTTGCAAAGTTATCCCAAGACGCCCGTTGCACCCGGCGGAGCGATCGACCGGTTGATGGACAAGTATCCCAACCTCTATGGCGATCTCTCGGCTGGCAGCGGCGCCAACGCGATCCGACGAGACCCTGAGTTCGGACGGGCATTCCTCATCCGTCGCGCGGATCGATTATTTTTCGGCACGGACTATCTCGCCAACAACCAAGAAGTGCCGCAATTCGAACTGTTCGAGTCCCTGGATTTGCCGTTGGAAGTCCAGAAAAAAATCTTTCACAAGAACGCAAGAAATCTCCTGCGACAATAGTCGATGACAGAAAGTCAGGAGGACTGCATAGTCGTGTAGATCAAGAAACGCAACCGTTCACGCGAGGGGAAAAATAGCCACGGATGAACCCAGATAAACACCGATTTCCTGGAGGGATTCGGAGTTTCCCCGCTACTTCTCCCCTATTTCTTTTCGGCTATCGAATCCGGCTAATAAATCCTTTCCTCATCTGCGTTTATCCGTGGGCTTTTCCTTTTTCTTCTTTCAGCACCGTGGACGGTTACCAAGAAACTAACCACAACGACACAACGAGCACAACGTAAAAAACTCGTCGTGTCCGTCGTGTCGTTGTGGTTCATTTTTTCGATTTTTGGCTAGAAAAGAGGACTTTGCCGTTCGCCTGAAGGAAGTGCTAAACTGCTCGCTTTTTATTGGTTGGGAAAGTATACTCGGTATCGAACGGTTGCAGCCTTGATGCTCCCCTAGCAATCCACAACAGATGCTCAATTTGTACGATATCAACTCTCCTTGGATACCCCCCTGCCTATGACTCCGTTCGTTGCAAGTCGATCGGTTGCAGATACCTCGGTTGCAAATGGCAGCGCCGATTGGGCCACTTTGGTCGAGGCTGCACGCCAAGGAAATGATGATGCCTTTGGACAGATTTGCGATCGTCTCTCCGATTATCTATTGCTCACAGCAAACGATTTAGGCAACGAATTAACGGCGAAGTTTGGAGCTTCGGATATCGTGCAGCAAACGCTGCTTGAGGCTCGAAAAGACATTTCTTCTTTTCAGGGGAACAGTGAACTCGAAGTGCGTGCGTGGTTCGTGCGTCTCGTTCAACACAACTTGATTGATACAACTCGAAAGTATCGTCATACAGAAATGCGAGACACTTCGCGTGAGCAATCTGCGGAGTTGGTAGAATTGACCGATAAGTATGACGAAACGCAAAAAACGGCCAGCAGCATCTTGCGTCGGCAAGAAACCGATAGCGAGCTTTTTCGGGCCTTGGCCGATATGCCGACTCGACGGCGAAAGATTATTGAACTTCGCCATTGGCAAGAAAAGAGTTTTACAGAAATAGGCAGAGAACTTGAAATTTCGGAGGCCGCTGCCCGAAAGCTTTTGGCACGTGCCCTCGAAGAACTGCGAAAGAGTCTGGCTATCCACAATGCCGAACAACCGCCCCAATCCTGCTGAAGATATTGTTCGTGAGCCGCCCAACAAGGCGAGAGATATGGCGCATGGCACCAGCACGGATAATTCTAATGTCGATGAGCCTAGTCTCGGTGAACCTAGCCTTGAGGATGTTGTCGAGCGGCTGAAAAGGATTCGTCCCGAGGTCCTCTTGGGGACGAAATTGTCATCGCTCGACTTAGCGGGACAATGCATCGGTCGGTACAAAATCCAAAAGATCGTAGGTCGTGGTGCATTTGGAATCGTCTACTTAGCGCTCGATCAACAATTGGGGCGCGAGGTGGCGCTCAAGGTGCCACGTCCCGATGTGCTATTCGATGGAGAAAAACTGCGCCGTTTTGAGAGCGAGGCAGCGACTGCCGCGACGCTAGAACATCGGTCGATCATTCCTATCTACGAAGCTGATTTAACGGGCCCTACGCCCTATATCGCGTCCGCCTATTGTGCCGGACCGAACTTAGGCGAGTGGTTGGCGAATCACAAAACATCGATCCCCATTGAGCAGGCGGCGAGATTTGTCATTAAGCTGGCAGAAGCTGTCGACTACGCCCATCGACAAGGAGTTTTGCATCGCGACTTAAAACCTAGCAACATCATGCTGGAACCTTGTCGCGAAGATGGCATGGGTGAGAACCAGCTACAACACTTTGAACCGCGATTGACCGACTTTGGGTTGGCAAAGCTGCTCGAAAGCGATCGGCAAGAGACGCGTTCCAGCATCATGTTGGGTACGCCTCGGTACATGGCACCGGAACAGTTCGATAGGCAACTAGGAACCGTCGGAGTCCAGAGCGATGTCTATGCCTTGGGGGCAATTCTCTACGAGTTACTCCTGGGACAGCCTGTTGCCGAAGGGAGTTCGCATATGGAGCTGATGCTGTCAATCTTAGAACGGCGCGTGGTACCGCCCAGCAGAGTTCGATCGTCTGTCACGCCAACTTTAGAAGCGATCTGCTTGAAAGCATTGGAGAAGCGCCCCCAAAACCGGTATTTGACCTCGTCTGATTTGGCCAAAGACTTAGGCCGTTACCTCCGTGGTGAGCCGACTCTCGCCAAACCTTTGGGATTGCCCAGCCGTGTCGTGAAATGGATCGGGTTGAACCCGTTGGCAGCCGGATTGTTGTCCGTGGTTTCGATTTCGGTCCTCGGTTTTACATTAGGCGTATTTTGGCACAATTTTCGTCTCAGCGAGCAACTGGAGGTTAGTGATATTCTGCGCATCGAGTCGACCGAGAGTGCCAATCGTCTCCTGCGGGCAAGCTACGTATCGGATATGCATTTGGCGCAGCAGGCGATCCTCAGCGGTCGATTTTCGGAGGCGCGGTCGCGACTTTTGCGATACCAGTCAGGGCGTGCCGAATCGCTTGCCAGCGATTTTGCTTGGCGAATGTTGAACGACCAGTTAGAACGAACTATCACTCCCATCGATCTGCAGGGATCGCTAACGTCACTTGCCTCGTCAGATCGTCTGAAAACCTCGGTGGCTGGTAGTAGTGACGGCAAGTTACAGTTTTTCGATTCCACCTCCGGTGTCCAACTCGCGGTTATTCAGGCACACGAGGGAAACATCAACGCGATTGCGTTTGCCGTAGACGGGACCTCCTTGGTGAGTGGTGGCGATGATGGCATGCTTTGTGTGTGGAACGTTTCGCCTCTGCACGAGGGTGGCGATATCAAGCTTGTCGCTCGCAAGAAGGCACACGAAGACGACCTGCTTTGCCTTGCCGTCTCCCCCAACGGTAAGTGGATAGCCAGCGGCAGTGCCGACAACACGGTGCGTTTATGGAATTTCGAGGATCTCGAGCCAAGCGGTGAGCTGACAGAGCATACCGACTGGGTTCGCGCGCTCGATTTCTCGCCCGATAGTACTTCGTTGGCGTCCGCAAGCCAGGACGGAACAATCCGTCTTTGGGATCTAGAGACGAAGAAAGAAGTCGACCGTTTCTTGGGACACGATATGTATGTCCTTTGCGTCAAGTATCATCCGACCGAACCCTTGCTTGTTTCAGGTGGAAAAGATCGATCGATTCGGTTTTGGGATCTATCAACCGGCCAGCAATTGCAACAAATCAATGCTTTTAACGGTTGGATTCGCTCGCTCTGTTTTTCCCAAGACGGGAACAAACTGGCAGTGGTTGCGGAAGACCCCCGAGTCATGCTTTTCCAACGAGACACGGACGGACAATACCGAAGAGAGAAAAACTGGCTAACCGATCACAATGCTGGCCGTGGAATTTGCTTCGTTGACTCTGATCGACAAATTATTTCAGCCAGTGCCGAAGGAGCAAGCATTTGGTCCTACGATGTCGATCTCGCCAATGAACACCTCTCTGAGAGTCATGGTTCGCCGAATCAAATCGTTTCACTTCCAGATAGCCATTCCTTGATTCTGGCAACCAGTCAATCCGCTCAAGAAATCGACTCTCGATCAGGCTCGTTGGGCAGGCTCCTTGTCCTTCGAACACGAGGACAGGATTTCCTGAAGATCGCTATCTCCTCAGCAGGAACTCGATTTGCTTACCTCCAAAATGTGGGGCCCAAAGAACTGGGGCAATGGAACTTGTTTGTCAGAAATGCAAGTTCAATGAACAGACAGCTAGTCCACAAAAACTCGGTCAGCGGATGGAATGGAGCAGACATCAGCCCTTCGGGCCAGTTTGTTGCTTCAGCATCTTCCGACCTCAAGCTGAGGGTTTGGCAGGCACCCGATTTCCGAAACCCAACGATTGTTTATAGCCCCACTGACCGTGACTTCGATAATCTGTTCATCGATGACACGGGCAAGTTGCTTATTCTGCACCCTCATTATACGAATGACCTGTTTATTCTTGACGTAGAAACGGCAAGACCGATTGAGGAATTTCACGATATCCTTAGTCTTCACAGCCGATCACCAGAGGGTCACCTGCTTTCTATCGCAATGTCTGATTACTCGTTACTGATTTACAATACCCAACTTCGGCAAGTTGAACAAAAATTGCCTAACCATGAAGACCCCATCATCGGAGCCTGCTTTTCGCCAACCGAATCGCTCGTAGCAACAATGACGAACAAGGGGGAGATTGCCCTCTGGGCACTCGATACCGGAGAGATGCTGATGCAATTTCAAGCTGGCTTTCGGAATCCTATGACAAAAGCCTGTCTCTGCTTTGCTTCCGATGGCAATGCTTTGTTTGCCGCTGGCGGTATTGTGAAGGTGAGTGAAGAGGGACGCCCCAAATTCACTGAATTACGGGTCTGGCGAGTGCCGTGAGTGCTTTCCTCTCTAGCATTCGATGCTGTAGAATGTGTTTGACTGTAGTAAAACCCCGCAGGCCCAAACTCTGCTTCTGAGGAACGACTAATCATGATGTTTTCGAGACGTTATCGACATTTGTATTCGTCATTGTTCCTCCTCTTCATTTTCCTTTCTAGTGGGTTGCACGAAGCCCTGGGTGAGCTGCCGTCTGGCGTCAAAAAAGCGTTTCGCGCTGGGGCGTTTGCGATCGACGTTTCGCCGACCGAGTTCCCTGTCATCGTCAACGGAGGGATGAACAAACGCATTGCGGAAAAGCTGCTCGACCCCTTACACGCCCGCTGTTTAGTGCTTGACGATGGTTCAGAGCAATTAGCCATTGTTGTGGTTGATAGTTGCATGATGCCACGCGCCTTGCTCGACGAGGCGAAAGCGATTGCCGAACAGGCGACAGGTATTCGCTCGGACCGAATTCTCATCTCTGCGACGCACACACATTCCGCTCCAGCAGTAATGTCTTGCCTGGGCAGCGATCGAGACGAGACTTACACTCGCTTTTTGCCCAACCAGATTGCGAAGGGGATAAAGCTGGCCCAGGATCGCTTGGCCCCTGCACGAATTGGCTGGGCGATGGGACGAGACGAAAAAGATGTCGCCTGCCGTCGCTGGTTGATGAAGCCGGGGTCTGTGCGTCCCAATCCGTTTGGCCAAACCGGCGAACGCGTCCAAATGCACCCCGGCTACGGCAACCCCAACGCAATTCGCCCCACCGGCCCTGTCGACCCCGACGTGGCAGTCCTGTCCGTTCAGACGCAAGACGGCCGGCCACTGGCCTTGATCTCCAATTATTCGATGCACTACGTCGGCGGCCCGGCGGTTTCGGCCGACTATTTTGCTAAATTCTGTAACGAGATCGGCAAACTGATTGGCGCCGAACAAAGTCCTCAGCCTTTTGTGGCGATGCTTTCTAACGGCACCAGTGGCGACGCTTGGCTTCTGGATCACAGCAAGCCGAAACGCAAATTTGATCAGTTGAGCATCGCGAAAGACGTCGCTAAAGCCGCCTTTGAAGCCTATCAAAAAATCGAATACCACGACTGGGTACCGTTGGTCATGGAAGAAAAACTACTGCGGTTAAAAGTCCGTATGCCGAGCGACGACGATCTAGCTCAAGCCGAAGCGATACTCGCAACAGCCAAAGCAAGGCAAGACGACAAGCCGCCGACAGTGCCAGAAGTCTACGCCGGCGAAACGGTCGCGCTACGGCAAATGCCGCCAACGCGTGAGCTAAAACTACAGGCTCTTCGCCTCGGCGACCTGGGCATCACGGCCATTCCGAACGAAGTCTACGGCAGCACGGGGCTAACCATCAAAAAACAGAGTCCCATGAGAATGACGTTCAACATTTCGCTAGCCAATGGCGCAGAAGGTTACATTCCGCCGCCCGAGCAACACGCGTTGGGCGGTTACACCACGTGGCGTGCTCGTACAAGTTGCTTGGAAGTCGAAGCGGAGCCAAAAATTGCGCAGGCCGTAACGGAATTGCTCCAAAGCGTTGCCAACCAACGCACGCAAGAAAAACCGATTCGGTCAGGCGTCTCGAAAGCAGTCCCCGAAAGCGTACCAAGCCCGCTCGACGCCCGCGAATCGCTTGACTACTTTCACCTGCACGACGATTTCCGCATTGAACTCGTCGCCGCCGAGCCGAGGGTCGTCGATCCGGTAGCGTACGACTGGGGACCGGACGGCAAACTATGGGTCGTCGAAATGGGCGACTATCCACTCGGTCTTGATGGTCAAGGAAAACCGGGCGGACGCATTCGTTTTTTGGAAGACACAACCGGCGACGGAAAATATGACAAGTCGACGTTGTTCGCCGACGATCTCTCGTTTCCCAACGGCATCTCTGTTTGGCGCGACGGCGTGATCGTGACCTGCGCTCCGCAGATTCTCTATCTCGAAGACACCGACCACGACGGTCGGGCAGACGTGCAAAAGCCGCTCTACACAGGCCTGACCGAGGGCAATCCGCAATTGCGAATCAACGGGCTGCGCTGGGGGCTCGACGGTTGGCTGTACTGTGCCAACGGATTGAGTACCGTGGGCAAAGTACAGTCGGTGCAGACCAGCGATAAGCTCAGCCTGCGCGGACGCGATCTGCGGATTCGCCCCGACGACGGGTTGCTCGACGCTCAGTTGGGCAGCACCCAATTTGGGCGTAATCGAGACGACTGGGGCAATTGGTTTGGCGTTTCTAACGGCAACCCGATGTGGCATTTCGTACTGGCCGACCAATACTTGCGCCGCAATCCCCACATGACACGGCCCCATTGCCGGCGCGACGTGTCGATCACGCCGGGCAAAGCCGTCATTTACGCACGCAGCGCGAAAGGCATCTTTTTTCACGAGTCGGAAGTTGGCCATTTTACTTCGGCCAACAGTACGATCGTCTATCGGGACGAGTTGTTCGGCCCTAAATTTTCTCCGAATTCGTTTGTCAGCGAACCGGTAAATAATCTGATCCACCGCGAGGTGATGCAGCCCAGCGGCGTCACCTTTACCAGCCAACGGGCGCCTGAGGAACAACGGTCTGAGTTTATCGCTTCGTCGGACACTTGGTTTCGCCCCAATATGATTCGCACCGGCCCCGACGGCGCGCTCTGGATTGCTGACTTCTATCGCGAGATCATCGATCATCCGCAGTACATCCCCAAGGAGCATCATGCGAGGCTCGACTTTCGCCGGGGCGATAAACTGGGCCGGATCTATCGTGTGTTTCCCAAAGGCAAAAAGCCTCGCCCAATCCCCACGCTCACTGGACTCAGCGGCGCCGAGCTAGCGGCACTGCTGGACAGCCCCAACGGCACGCTCCGCGATATGGTGCAGAAGCAAATCGTCTGGGACAAGCGACGGGACGCCGTCGACACGCTGATCACGCTGGCTCTGAAGAGCAAACGAGCAACCTGTCGACTGCAGTCGTTATGGACACTGGAATGCCTGGGGGAACTCACGCCTGAAATTGTTGCTCAAGCCTTGGACGACAGGCATCCCGGTGTTCGGCGCGGCGCTGTGCGGCTGGCAGAAGGAAAGTTCGAGCAAGCACCCGAGCTAGGCGCGAAGCTCCTCGAAATGGTCGATGACCCCGATGCTCCACTCCGACTCCAATTGGCGTGTACGCTTGGCGAGTGGCGCGATCCCCGTGCGGCGCAAGCGTTGGCAAAGCTCGGACAGTTGGACGCCCACGAACCTCTTTTGATAGCCGCCGTGATTAGTTCCATTCGCGCTGACAATGTAGGAGCCGTATTGGAATCGGTGCTGTCCTTCGAGGGCGATCTGCCCGAGTCGTTGGTCGGTCAGCTTCTTGCCGTGGCGATTGGCTACCAGCAAGATTCGGTTGTCGTAGCCGGCTTCGAGACTCTCGCAACTCCGCATGACCAGGGATACACGACGTGGCAGCTAGGTGCCCTAGTCGCTTTGAGTGACAAGCTGTGGACGCAAAAAAAATCGCTCGCAGAGGTAGCGTCGCCTGGGAAACTTGACCAGCTATTTCAGTTCGTCCGTCCCTTAGTCGGCGACCCTGCGAGACCTTCAAATGTGCGAGTGCGAGCCTTGCGGCTCTTGGGACATCAGGGCAAGCGCGGTGAACAAGATCGCCTGTTACTGGGGAGTCTGCTCGTCCCGCAAGAGTCGGTTGCCATCCAGACAGCGGCGGTCGACACACTTTCGCATTTGGGTGGCAAGTCGATTGCAACGCTCTTACTAGAAAATTGGAGCAGCCACTCGCCTCGCCTTCGCAAACAAATTCTCTCGATCCTGCTCCGTCGAACCGACTGGACGGATGATGTGCTGGACAAAGTCGAACAAGCAGAAATACAAAGTGGTGAGTTCGATGCGACACAGCGCAACCAACTCGTCAACCATCGGGACGCCGCGATACGAAAGCGTGCGGACACGCTGTTGGGGCACTCGGTCAATGTCGATCGCCAGAAAGTCGTGCGCGAGTGGGAGCCCGCTCTCGCATTACAAGGCGATTATCAAAAAGGGGCTGCTGTGTTTACAAAGCATTGCAGTACGTGCCATCAACTCGAAGGTTTGGGGCATGTGGTTGGCCCTGATTTGGCTGCGCTAAGCGACAAATCGCCCAAGACGCTGTTGTTGTCCATTCTCGATCCTAGTCGTTCTATTGACGTGCGCTACTTGAACTACGTAGCCGTCACTGACGAAGGGCGCGCGTACTCGGGAATTCTGGTGCAAGAATCGGGAGCAAGCATCACCCTGAAGGCACCCGACGGCAAGGAGCAAGTCATCCTGCGAAAAAGTCTCGAAGAAATGCAATGCACAGGCAAATCGATGATGCCTGACGGGTTGGAAAAAGATTTGACTCCCCAAAATCTGGCCGATGTGATGGCCTATGTTGCTGGTCCACGCGACAAGTTGGTAGTGAAAGGAAAGTGATTTTTTACAACCCAGCCTCGGCTATCCCAGGAGAACAGCAAAGTCGCGTTTCTCCCCTACCTACAAAATTCTAACCACAACGACACAACGACCACAACGCACGCATTGACAGATGGCTGGCTCGTCGTGTCCGTCGTGTCGTCGTGGTTCATTTTTCAAACCTTGACTAGAAATTAGGACTTTGCAGTTTTCCTGGCCTAGGTTCTCTTCCGAATGGCTTTTCAGTTTAAGTTATGTTACATTTGGTAATTCCGATTATGAGTTGGGCCTAAATCTGAAACGTCCGAGTTAAGCGACCGTTCAACCACATGTATTTCCGAGAGAATTGTGTAGATGCAAGTGAAACCAGAGCGAAAAGTCGTGTTAGGGTTCTTCGCCCATCCCGACGATGCCGAGTTTTTTTGTGCAGGCACGCTTGCGCGACTGGCTGACCTGGGTTGGGAAGTTCACATCGCGACCGCCGCGCTAGGCGATGGTGGCTCGGCCACTTTGCCGCCAGATGAGATCGCCGCGATTCGACTGGCAGAAGGTGCCGCAGCGGCGGCGATAATCGGAGCGTCGTACCATTGCTTGGAAGAACGCGACTTGCAAGTGATCTTCAACAAATCGGCCAACCGAAAAACGATCGATTTGTTTCGTCGGCTTGCCCCCTCGCTGGTGATTACGCATCCACGCCACGACTACATGCTCGACCACGAACAAGTCCATTTGCTTGCCCGCAGCGCTGCTTTTGCCTATCCGGTACCGAATGGTTCATCACTGCCGTTGGTTGAAGGCTCGGCAGTGCCTTGGCTCTATTACACTGATCCGCTAGCGGGCAACGACCCCTACACTGGCGAGACCGTTGAGTCGACGGTGATGGTAGATGTTTCGACCGTGAATGATCGTAAAGTAAAAATGCTTGCCTGCCATGCCTCGCAGCGAGAATGGTTGCGATCGCATCATGGCATGGACGAATACCTCGACGCGATGAATCGACACAGCACGTCGCGTGGTCAGCAGCTTGGCGTCGCACACGCCGAAGCGTTTGTGCAACATCGGGGGCACCCGTTCCCACAATCGGATATTCTACACACTCTGTTTGGAGAAAAGTAACTCATGGCTCGACCCCTCAGCAAAGTGGCGCCCGAGTGGTGGGACTACACGACGCTTGACGGCAAAATCTTGGAAGCTGCCGCGCGGTTGACGCCGGACGATTTATTGGGTTTGTCACGCGAGGGGTTCGAGGTGCGGATCTTTGACACGCTCGAAGAGTTTTACTGCGCCGAAGCGCTCGAATACATTCACACCTGGCAGCAAGCGACCGCCGACAACCCGGTCGGTATCTGTGGGCCGATTGGTCCGACGGCGCAGTTGCCGCTCGTCGCACGGATCGTGAACGATTTGAACATCGATCTTCGTCACGCGCACTTTTGGGGCATGGATGAATGGGTAGAAAATGGCGTGCCTGTGCCGACCGACCATCCGCTTAGCTTTGCCAAAGCCGACATGGAACTATGTTTCGATCGGATTCGCGCTGAGCTGCGAATGCCGGCAGAAAACATCCATTTCCCGACCGACCTAGAGGCTTTTTCTCAAAGCTTTGATCAATTCCACTGCCTAGTGATTCAGGGCGGCCAGGGCGAAGTGAAACACTGGGCGTTTAACGATCCACCACGGCGCGCAGGCGACTACGTCGATGCGCCGCCCTCGCCCGAGGAGTATCGCCAACTGGCGACTCGCGTGACTGATTTGCATCCGATGACCATCATCCAAAATGCACGGACGTCGGGCGGCGGCTATGTTCCGCAGGTGCCCCTCTGCGCCGCGACCGTCGGGCCGGTTGAAACCTGGAAGACCGACACGGTCTCGATCTGGCACCCCGGCTACCATGACAACCCATTTGGCATCCGCCTGACGGCGCTGATGATCAGCCAGCAGATTCCCGACAGCAGCGTACCGATGTCGCTGCTAGCCGACCATCCGAATGTTCGTTTTAGTTACTATCGTGACGGAATTGGTACCGTCGAAGCGGAGATGCACTGATATGAATATGAACCGACGCGATTTTCTCACCCAAACTGCTTCTGCCGGTGCTATGTCTATTGGCGTGGGGGCCCTTGGCTTAGGTGCGACTGGATTTCCTTCGCTTGCTCGCGCTCTCTCGCCCAACGAGCGACTGAATATCGCCGCAATCGGAGCCACCGGGCGTGCAGGCGCTGATATTGCTGGTGTGGCGCAACACAACATCATTGCTATTGCCGATATCGATGCGGACTTGCTCGGTAAAGGATGTCAAAAATATCCTCACGCTCGGCAGTATCGCGATTTTCGCGTGATGCTCGAAAAAGAGGCCGATAAAATCGATGCCGTCGTCGTTGGTACCGCCGACCATACGCACGCGCCTGCAGCAGCGATGGCTATGCGATTAAAGAAACATGTCTACTGCGAAAAGCCGCTCACGCATACGGTGTACGAGTCGCGACACTTGGCCAAACTTGCCAGCGAGAACCATCTCGTCACGCAAATGGGCACACAGATCCACGCTGGCGAAAATTATCGACGGGTCGTGGAATTGGTACAGTCGGGCGCTATCGGAGACATCCGCGACGTTCACGTCTGGAATAGCGCTAACTATGCGGGACGGAAGTTCGTGACAGGCGTGCCGCAGCCCAAGCATGTTGACTGGGACTTGTGGCTAGGGCCAGCGCCCGAGCGGCCGTATAGCGAGAGCGTGTTTGGCGGCGAGCGCAAACCGGTCCACCCGTTCAATTGGCGCTGCTTCTGGGACTTCGGAACAGGTGGACTCGGAGACCTGGGCTGTCATTACCTCGATCTCGTCCACTGGGCTCTCAAGCTGGGGCATCCCACCCAGATCGCCACGACAGGACCGCCAGTTCAGGCAGATGCAGTCGCGACGGATTTAATCGTGAAGTACAATTATCCGGCGCGCGAACAACTACCACCCATGACGCTGACATGGTATGACGGCAAACAACGTCCTCCGATTTTGTCAACACTTCGCGATCGCGGGGGCAAGCCAATCGACTGGTCGGCCGGACATCTCTTTGTTGGATCAGAAGGAATGATTCTCTCGGATTACAGTCGTCATCATCTACTACCCGAAGAAAAATTCGCCGACTTTAGGCCACCCGAGCCGTCCATCCCCAAGTCGATTGGACATCACAACGAATGGACTGAAGCGATCAAGTCGGGCGGCCCCACTACCTGTAATTTTGACTATTCTGGCAGGCTTACCGAATCGGTGCTGTTGGGGATCGTGGCGTATCGTAGCGGAACTGCCCTGGAGTGGGACGGCGAGGCGTTGCAGGTAACCAATTCGCCAAAAGCGCAGGCGTTGATCCACAAAGAGTATCGAAAAGGATGGACGCTTTAGACGAGCGAATGATGAGAATGGACCAACCGAGAACCGCAATAACATCAAACATCCCAGAGAGAATTTCCATGTCTGAACAGTTTACGCGACGCAAATTCACAGAAACGGGTGCCTTAGCTGCAGCAGCAATGTTGGGGGGGCGTCTGCCCTCGACTCGAGCCGACGAGCAAGTGACTGGTGCCAACGGACGAATTCGTCTTGGCATGATTGGCGTTGGTAATCGAGGGGGGCAATTGCTGAGCGCGTTTTTGTCGCACCAAGACGCCCAAATTGTAGCAATCTGCGACGTTTACAAGCCTCACCTAGAAAAAACAGCCGCGAGGCTGGCCAAGTTGGGAAACCAAGTCGAGCAGTTCAGCGACTTCCGCAAGCTAATCGATCGCCAGGACCTCGACGCGATCGTCATCGCAACGCCCGACCACTGGCACGCAATTCAGACGATCACCGCTTGTCGCGCGGGGAAAGATGTCTACGTCGAAAAGCCGCTGTCGGTGACCATCGGCGAGGGGCGGCGCATGGTCGAAGTCGCGCGCGAGACAGGGCGCGTCGTGCAAGTGGGCACGCACCGACGCTCGTCGAAGCTGTGGACCGAATTTGCTCAGATGGTTCTCGCTGGCGACATCGGCAAAACGACCGTGAGCCAAGCCTTTCGCCTGAGCAATCTGTATCCCCACGGCATCGGCAAGCTGCCGACCTCCGACCCGCCAGCCGGACTCGACTGGGATATGTGGCTTGGCCCACGGGCGGCGCGGCCGTATCAAGACAACATCGCTCCTTACAAATTCCGTTGGTGGCAAAGTTATTCGTCGCAGATGGGCAACTGGGGCGCCCACTATTTCGACGCGATGCGTTGGTGTCTCGGTGAGGAATCACCGACCTCGATTTGTGCGATGGGCGGCCGTTTTGCCGTCGACGACGATCGCACGATTCCCGATACGGCGCAGGCGATGTTCGAGTTTCCCTCGGGCCACCTGTCACTCTTTGGAACCTTTGAGGCCAGCGGCAATCCAGCGTTGCCCAAGGGCGCCGAGATGGAAGTGCGAGGAACGCAAGGAACTGCGTACGTCGGCGGCACCAGCTATCGCGTCGTGCCAGAGCGCGGCGGTCAGTTTCAAGACCGTAAACCGCGAATGGAACCGGTCGACGTCACTGTCGAAGGGAGAAACGACCAACAAACGCAGGCCCACGCACGCAACTTTCTCGACTGTATCAAATCGCGGGCCAAGCCGCACGCCGACGTCGAAATTGGGCACCGTTCGACCACAATGGCACTGCTGGCGAATATGTCGCTGGCCGTAAAAGCGAGGCTGGAATGGGACTCCGAGCGAGAAGTCGTCACGAATGTGCCCGCAGCAAACAAACTGTTAAACTATGAGTACCGCTCGCCGTGGACGTTGGACGGATAGCAACATTTTTCTCAAAAAAAAGAGAACCACGGATCTACCAGCGCGGCCCGTGACCGCAACCAAATAAAAACTATAGAAGGTCTCTCACAGAGACACGGAGGTACGGGTCTTGTCCTCCATGATCTCTGCGCCTCTGTGAGAGCTTATTTCTTTACTGAACAACAAGTTACATTACTGCCGCAATGAAAGCATTGAGAAAAATTTGTCAGGAAGCAAAGATTTCTATCGTTAGGCGAGCGGCAGTTGAAAACGTACCCCTACGAAACCGCAGGCTAGCGCCACCGCGGCTGATTTTATCGATCGTACAGTTTTTATCAGCCGCGATGGCGCTGGCCTGCGGTTCTCAAAGAGGAAATTCTCATCTGCCGCTCGCCTTAGTACACGGATATCAGGGGGTCGGTGACTGGTAATGTGCGAACTTTCGAATGAAAAAAGCGAATACTTTGTGATCAATTCTATCCGTGTTTTTCCGTGAGATCCGTGGTTCTTTTTTCCGGTCTGATATCGTGTTTGGCAGTGGAAAGGTCGGGTTAATATGAGATTGGATAACCGTTTCGTCTTTGCCGCAGCTCTTCTCGTAGTGCTCTCCAACCAATTGGTGGCACTGGAACCAATTCCAGAAAAACTGGTTGTGTTGACATTTGACGATTCGGTGCGGTCCCACTTTACGGTCGTGCGTCCGATCCTGCAGAAATACGATTTTGGGGCGACTTTTTTTGTGACAGAAGGGTTCGACTTTCCTACGAATAAGCAGGACTACATGACGTGGGAACAGATCGCGCAGTTGCACAAAGACGGTTTTGAAATCGGGAACCACACGCGTGACCATATGGGGGTCACAGCCAAGGACTTGCCGAAGTTGAAGGAACAGTTGGAGGGAATCGCTATCCGGTGCGAAGAGCATGGCATCCCAAGACCGACAAGTTTCGCATTTCCAGGCAACGCGATTGATGAGGGAGGACTCCCTATTTTGCGAGAGCACGGAATCCGCTTCGCACGGCGAGGCGGTGCCCCCGAGTATCCTTACGAGCGAGGCCGAGGGTCCGCTTACGAACCGGGGCTCGACCATCCGCTGCTGATCCCGAGCGCTGGCGACGCGCGTCCCGATTGGGAAATGGACGATTTCACGAATGCCGTCGCGCAGGCGCAACGCGGTCGCATCGCGGTGCTACAGTTTCATGGCGTGCCTGACAACGCGCACCCGTGGGTACATACGCAGCCAGACAAGTTCGAGGCCTACATGCGCTACCTCGCGCTGGGCGGTTTCCGAGTGATTGCGATGCGTGATTTGGAAAAGTACGTCGATTGGGACGTGACTCCGCAAAAATACGACGGCGTAATCAAAGATCGCCAGCAAGCGATCGCAAACCATACCAGCCGCGACAACTATCGCTGGGCGAATGATCGCGACAAATCACGTGCCTGGTTGGAGAACATGGCCGTTTACCATCGTTTCTCGACCAGCGAAATCTGCTCGGCCACCGGTTTGCCTGCGGCAAAAGTCGAGCAGTTGCTGACTGATTTCCAGCTAGTCGATCAACCCTATCCAACGCACCAAGCTGATGAACCTCTCACGGTTCTTCCGTACCCAGGAGGTCGGCATCCGAGGCTTTCTTGACGGTGCGATTCGCCCGCAACGCGAGACGAAAGCAAGCGTCTTCACGCCCTGGAATGATGGCAGCTATGTGGTGGTCGACTTACCGGAAGCTCTCTGGGTGAACAATAATAACAAACGCGAATTGCTATACCTAGCACACACGCATGTCCCGACAATGTGGGATCGCCAGAATGTGGTGCTTCGCAAGCTGGAATGGACTCAGCCAGACGAGCATGCTTTGGAAATCGTCCGACAGTTGCCAAATAACATTTCCTTTGGTGCGAAAATTATTTCTCATTCGGATCGTATCCAGATGGAACTGTGGATCAAAAACGGCACCGACGCGCCGCTCACGGGGCTTAGTTCGCAAAACTGTCTCATGCTGAAGGGAGCCCCCGATTTTTCCCAACGGACCAATG
>JAADGD010000195.1:24918-41915 GCA_013152515.1 Planctomycetota bacterium | reverse complement strand
GCGCACTCTGCGTTTAATAAAAACCTTCGTGTCTTACGCAAAATTTTACCGTTAGTAACACGGATACCACTGATTTTGGAGACTTTTGGCAGGTTTGCTGCTGGGGCATTGAACTGTCAACAACATCCATTCATTTCATCCAGACTTCATCCGTGAATATCAGTGCTATCCGTGGTCTTTAGCTTTTTAACTTAGCGCAGTAGTAATAGCTCCCCCCGATTAGAGTTTTGCGCACTCAAGTAAAAACGTTTTTTTCGTGGCAAAACCTCCCGACTTTTGCACCGCCCCATTTCGTTTCGACCTACAATACTAGCCGTTTGCAAACAACCTCCTTGCAAAACCCCCAAAGTTTTGCCAAATCGGTCCCCACAAACTTGTCAAAACCCCAGCCAGCAGTGATCGCAGAGTAGCACGCCTCTCCGAGTCGTGAGTTCTTGCTGCCCCAGCACTTCAAACTCTGTGTGCTGGCTCTGTGTGCTGGCGATACGGGAAGACTCACGACTCGGAGAGGCGTGCCACAATCATTCCCAAGTTTCCAAAGAGCAATCGCCGCGCAAAGCAACAGTCTCACTTTACCCGATTACGAACAGAAAATCTTGCGCTATTTTTGGCCACCTAGCCGTAGGCCGGAACAAGCGGTAGCGCAGTTCCGGCATTGCATGGGTGCGACATTTGTCCGCGCTGCTTGCCGGAACTGCGCTAAAAGTCTTGTGCCGGCCTACATTTCCCAGTACCTTGAGGTTTTGGGCAACATTTACCTTGTTGACGATTGCTTCGACTCGCGGAGCAAGGAGTGTTTTGCCTCAGTTGGACATGGAGTATTCCCATTGCTGGACAAGCTATTCAGGCTGCTCGACTCTGGTGCTGCTGGAACACCCAACCCTGGCTTAGATGCCTTCGCATTTGGCATAACGCGATAAACTCGATCAAAAAACACTGCCTTTAATCCAATTTGTTGTCCACAATTAGCCATCAAGCATTACTCAATGTCACGCTGAACCAGTACACGAAGCATGAGTCAGTGACTAAGAAGAAATGTTGTATCTTCTCAACTGCCAGCAGTAGAGAAGATGCGTTTTTCGGCCCAAAGGGCCACAAATACAAGTACGAAGCGCAAGCGAGTACGTAGGAAAGCCCACTCGCTTGCGCGTCGTGCTTGTATTGCAAATGTGCGTAGTCCGATGTTTTCTCTGTGCCGGCAGTTGAGAAGATACGAAATGTTGATAGAAACAGGATAAAGGCAAATGACTAAGCAGCTTGTTGTCCGAATGTTGGTGCCTCTTCCTTATCCAATATTTTTCAAAAAGTTTTGGCCACCAGAAGAACTAGCTGCAACAGTGAGCCGCGATGACCTAAAGTTGAAGCTTTGGCTTGATAAAGACTCACTGTCCGATTGGTGTCCTAAAGTTGACTCGGTTGAGGAATTGCACAAACATCATTCGCACCCAACAGTAGGATCTGTCCACGTTGAATGCGAGATTCTGAATGTACAAGATGATCTCATCACTCACATTTATGAATTCCCGGAGGGTGGGAAAAACAAATCCCCGCTAGCTGATCCAATAGTTGATCCTGACGATCAAAGGCATGAATTGTTTGGCAAGAATTTGTATATTGAAATACGTCGTTTAGTGAATCGCTTTATTGAATTTGCACGAACAAACACTGGACAATTCCGCGCCGAACATATTCCGGAACAGTATCCGTCAACATTTTTTGAGAATGCAAAGGCAAAAATATCTGTTGATCGTGGTTCATGGATTAAGTGGTATCCGCCACCAAACTTTCGCGTGCTAAGGGTATCTGGTTATAAATGCGTAAGGAATATTGAGAAATCAGACTGGACTTTACTTTGTGATTTCCTTGCAGCTGATGGGCAATCCGACTTAGTTCTTGCCTTGCTTGCTAACGCAGAAGCCTTGGCAGACCAAGGATATACGCGATCAGCAATTCTGGAAGCTGTAGGAGCCGTAGAATTTTGTATAGGACGATTTATGGAATCTCCTAAATTAGCTACATTGGCAAAGGTTAGCGATAAGCCAGTAAGGTCTGATGGGTTGAGATCTCTGTATACGAAAATGGGGCTTCGCGGTACAGTCGACCACTTGCTCCCGCTTTACTTTTCAGACCAGGAAATGCCTCCCGAAATATTGAAAAGCTGCCAGTCTGCTGTTGCAAGCAGGCAGAATATAGCCCATTGCGGCCAAAGAAAAGTAGATGCCGAGAAGGTCGAAAAATATCTGAAATCGATTAGAGAGTTTTGTTCGATTCTCACTGAGTACATGGACGACACTTCTGTGAAATGAAAATCGTGAGAGTCCCTGTTAGCCAAGGATTGCAGGAACTAGGCCGGAGCAAGCCTTTTTGCGTAGTTCCGGCATTGCATGGGCGCATTGCATAGGCGACATCCACCGCGCTGCCTATCGGAACTGTGCTAAAAGGCTTGTTCCGGTCTACTTCCTACTATCTGCTGCGAACCTCCGCCCTCGTTTCCGCCTCTTTTTCTGTACTTTTACCCCCACTTTCTACGCAGCCGAAATCTGCGTAAAATGAGGGATTGCTTTGAGTAACGCTAGGGCAGGCCCCCTCCCCTAGCCCCTCTCCCGGCCACGACTTTGAAAAAAAAGCGGAGGAGAGGGATAATGATGTTCAGCTACCACCCTAACAACCCACTGCCATGACTGCTTCTGCCGATTCGCCTCGTACGCTGTTCCAGAAAATCTGGGACAATCACCTCGTTCATCCTGAGAAGGGGCACTCTGAGGAGGGACGGCAGACGATTCTTTATGTCGATTTGCAGCTGGTGCACGAAGTGACCAGCGCCCAGGCGTTTGAAGGGCTGCGGTTGGCAGGGCGAAAAGTGCGGCGACCCGAGCGGACGATCGCGACGGCCGACCATAATGTGCCGACGTCGGATCGCAGTTTGCCGATTCTTGACCAGATCTCCAAGCAACAGATCGATACGCTTCGCAACAACTGCCAAGAATTCGGCATCAAGCACTACGATCTCAACGACCCGAACCAGGGCATCGTTCATGTGATCGGCCCCGAGCTGGGCTACACACAGCCGGGGATGACGATTGTTTGCGGCGATAGCCACACGTCGACGCACGGCGCTTTTGGAGCGTTGGCTTTTGGCATCGGTACCAGCGAAGTCGAGCATGTATTGGCGACGCAAACATTGTTGCAGTTCAAGCCAAAGACGCTCGAGCTGCGCGTCGATGGCGAGTTGCCGCCGCATGTGACGGCCAAGGATTTCATTCTTTACCTAATCGGTCAGATCACGACCGACGGTGGCACTGGTTATTGTATCGAGTACACAGGCGACGTGGTACGTGGGATGTCGATGGAGCAGCGCATGACGGTCTGCAATATGTCGATCGAGGCAGGTGCCCGCTCGGGGATGATCGCCCCTGACGAAACGACATTTGAGTATCTTCGCGGTCGCCAGTTTGTGCCGAACGATTTTGATGCGGCGGTCGAGCTATGGAAGCAACTGCCGACCGACGCCGGGGCGAAGTACGACAAGTCGTTGACGTTCCGTGCCGCCGACATTGCCCCGCAGGTCACTTGGGGCACGAACCCCGGCTTGGTTGTGCCGGTCGACGGAAAAGTGCCGACTCCGGGCGATTTCGATGACGCGACCGAACAAAAAACGGCTGCTGGCGCACTCGATTACATGGGTCTGCAAGGGGGCGAGCCGATCAGCGGCTTAAAAATCGATCGCGTCTTTATCGGTTCGTGTACGAATGGCCGCATCGAAGATCTGCGCGCCGCAGCCGCTGTCGCCAAAGGGCACAAAGTATCGAGCCACGTCAGCGCAATGATCGTCCCCGGCAGTGGCCAAGTAAAACAACAAGCCGAAGCAGAAGGCCTCGACCGTGTGTTCCAAGAGGCCGGTTTCGATTGGCGCGAGGCCGGTTGCAGCATGTGCCTAGCGATGAATCCCGACAAACTCGAACCGGGCGAGCGATGCGCGTCGACCTCGAACCGCAATTTTGAAGGCCGCCAAGGCAAAGGTGGCCGCACGCACCTAGTCTCGCCGGCGATGGCCGCAGCAGCGGCGGTGGCAGGGCATTTTGTCGATATCCGCCATTGGAGCTAGGAGAGCCAGTGGAGTTAGCTGACGGAGGGGAGTAGAATAGGCTGTGCATCAATCCAAAAGTTTCAACCTACGTGTAATCTCATGGCTTCGATTCCTTCTGAATTTACGATGGCAGATTTTCCAGCCGTTACTTTTTTGAATAGCGAGTCCGTCGCGTTACCAGTTTCGATTCCAGCCTCCGCCACGACCTTGGCCGGCTTCCGCGAATGGGCCCTCTCCGACGATTTTCCGGAGCGTGGAAAAATCACTTTTGTGGCTGGAGGTTTGATTGTTGATATGAGCCCAGAATCTTTTGAAAAACATAGCGATATCAAAACAGAAATCAGCCGAGTACTTTCTAATCTTGTCAGGGAGCAGAATGTCGGTCGGCTGCACATTGATGGTGTGTTGATTACTAATATCCCGGCAGGTGTCTCGAACGAACCCGACATTGTGTACTTAGCAAAAGAGACCGTCTCGTCGGGTCGTGCGAAGCTGATTCAGGTGGTCGAAAAATCGGTGCAAAGCAGCAAAGAACTTGTTGGCACCGTCGATTGGGTGCTGGAAATTGTTAGCCCCAGTTCGATCAGAAAAGACAACGTGTTGCTTCGTGAAGCCTATTATCGGTCCGGCATCGGTGAGTATTGGATCGTTGACGTGCTGGGCGATGCGATCGATTTTCAGGTGCTCGTCCCCGGCGAAGGCGGATACGTGGCTACCGAACCGGTGGAAGGCTGGTATCGCTCGCCGACTTTCGATCGGGAATTCCGCCTAGATCGCGAAAAAGAAGACGATGGTTATTGGTTGTACACATTGCACATGCGTGAGGGGTAATCGAGTCATGTCCTGGCGAGATTGCCATATTGGCTATTTGCCGTTGTCCTATTTCCTTTTGTTAGTGGGGTGGTTGACCGATACCGGTTTTCTTTTTGGAATAGGATTTTTTGCACAGCTCAATGGGCTATACGCGATCCTTTATGAAGATAGTGACGAGAGAATAAATAGATCGGTTTGGAAGTTGGCTTTCGCAACAAGCATTATTCTTTATGTTTTCTTTAGCTCGTTTCAAATCACGAAAATATGGAACGGGGAAACCCCTCCTCTGAAAATGACATTAGCGATGATGGCCCTCACGACGCTGGGGTGGAATCAAATACGGTTTCTGATTCGCGTCCGGCGTGATGAGCAGATTGATACGTATACAGAATGACTAACTCAAACTGAAAACTCCTTTGAAAGGGAACCACGAAAGAAGCGGGGAAATACGAAAATACTACGAAGCAAAGTCAGGTGGGTTTTCTCGTTGAGATCTCTACGGAAGCTTTTTCTTTCGTGCGTTTAGCCTTTTCCGTGGTTCTCTTCTCGTTTTGGATAACATAAATATGAAAGCATTTACCACCCACACCGGTCTTGTCGTTGCGATGGACCGGGCTAATGTTGATACCGATCAAATTATCCCCAAGCAGTTCCTCAAACGAATCGAGCGTACCGGTTTCGGGGAGTTCTTGTTTTGGGATTGGACGAAACGGGACGATGGTTCGCCGAATCCCGATTTCGAGCTGAACAAGCCAGCAGCGAAAGGAGCCAGTGTTTTGCTCGCGCGCCGTAACTTTGGTTGCGGGTCGAGCCGCGAACATGCTCCGTGGGCGCTGGAGGATTTTGGCTTCCGCGTGATTATTGCACCCAGCTTTGCCGATATTTTTTACAACAACTGCTTCAAAAACGGTATATTGCCGATTCAGCTTTCTGAAGAGCAGGTCGACGAGCTTTTTCAGCGGGCTGCCCAGCACCCAGGTTACGAGCTAACGGCCGACCTAGACGCCTGCACGTTGAGCGACGCGCATGGTTTTTCGACGTCGATTGAGGTTCAGCCGTTCCGTCGCCACTGCTTGCTCAACGGCTTAGATGATATCGGACTGACACTGGAGCACGAAGACAAAATCTCGGCGTACGAGGCGGCTCACGCCTAATAGGTTCGACTGATAGTATCTTTAGTCGCGTCTGCAATCAATCGGCTTACTCTGACGTTTCCCACGAAAGGAAGGGTTCCTCATTGCGAACTTCTGTGCTTATTTCTGTTGGCTTGCTGGCCTTTTTACTTGGCCCCCTTGCTGCGCATGGTCCCATTGCAGCGCATGCCCAATTGGCAACGCGACGACCAGAGAACCCGCTCTACGAGTCGGTGGCCGATGAGGTTTACCTCCAAGAGTCGCCCGAGAAAATTGCGACAACCGCGCCGGTTACCGCCTTGGCCGTAGAGGGAGACACCATTTATGCCGTTGTTGCTGGGAAATTGCATCGGCTCGTGGGCAGCGAGCTTCGTGAGATGGCGGGTGCACCGACCGCGATACAGCGGTTGTGTGTCGTCGGCGGGCATTTTTTCATCACCACCGATAAGGCTGTCTTCCTGTTAGACAATGGCAAAGCGACCCTCGTGTTTGATCAGCCGATGGTCGATTTCTGTTTGCATTTGAGAGTCGTTCACGGCGCTACGACGACCGACATCTATCGCTTCGTGCAAGGTCAATTCGTCAACATCAAACCGAAAACGGGCTGGCTGACGACCAACACGACGATGATTATGGCCGATGGATCACAGGTGTTGGCCACGCCGGTCGAAATCAGTCCGGTCCGCCGCATCACCTCGTATAATGACACACTTTATGTACTTCGGCAGCAAGGCCTCGGCCTAATCGAGGGAGATGTTTTCAATAAAGACCACGTTGAGTGGGGGATGCCGCCTTCGCCAAATTTCCGCGATATGCTGACGCTGGGAAGTCGGATTTTCATGTCGACCGACCGCGGCCTAGCCGTTTTGAGTGGGGCTGCCCTTGACCAACTGACCGGCAAAGAGGGCCTGCCTTACGAAAACATGACCTGTCTGACCCAAGGCTTTGGCGGTGACTTATGGATCGGCACGACCACCGGAGCGATTCGCAAGGTCGGCGACGACTACCACTATTTCGGGGCCCATCACTGGCTCCCAGGCGACCATGTCCATGACATTGTTGTCCAGGGAGATGTTGCCCAGGGAAACGTTGTCCAGGGAAATAACGAGGACGATGAAAAACGCGTCTATATCGCGACGGATAAAGGTCTGGGTATTATTCACTACCAGCCGTACACTCTGCGCAAGAAAGCAGCCTACTTCGAGCAAAACGTGAAGGAGTGGGGCCACTTGCGATTGGGCTTTGCGCATAAGTTGTATCGCAACGCCGAGGGCGAGTGGCTGCGCGAAATCAGCGATAACGATGGCGGGCACACGGCCCACTACCTAGCTGCGATGTGCTTTAAGTATGCCGTCACGCAGGACGAGACAGACCGCCAGGAAGCGGTTAATTCGTTCGAGGCGATGCGTTGGTTGCAGACGATCACCGAGACCGATGGTTTTTTCGCCCGCTCGATTTGGGCCGTCGGTGCCGACCAAGGAAAAATCGCCGACCAAGGGAGTGGCGGCCTGCCGGCCAAGTGGTATACAACCGAGGATGGCAAATGGAAATGGAAAGGGGACACCTCGAGCGACGAGGTGAATTCGCACTACTACGCGGTTGGCCTCTTCCATGACCTCGTGGCCAACGATGCCGAGAAGGAAAAAGCGGCCGATCACCTCGGCCGCATTGCCAAGCATATTATCGACAACGGCTGGGTGCTACGCGACATGGACGGCCAACCGACGCGTTGGGGACGCTGGGATCCTGAGTATCTGTTACAGCCGTACGGCTATGCGTCGCGTGGTCTGAACGGCATGGAAGCGCAAAGTTATCTGTGGACCGCCCTGGCGCTGACCGGCAAGCCGATCTACCGTGACGGACTCGATCAGTTATTCCAACTGAAATATCACACTTTTACGGTGCGCGAAAAATTAACTTTCCCGCCAGAGGACGTTGTGCCGTGGGACGACGAACTTGCTTTCCGAGCACTGCATCCTTTGTTGACGTATTGCGACGACCCCTATCTGCGTGGTATTTACCTACGTGCATTGCAGCGTCACTGGGAAGTTTTGCGAATTCAAAAAGTCCCCTTTTTCAACTATATGTACGGCGGCCTCACGGGCAACGACTGCGAAGCTGCTGTTAGCGCGCAACACCTTCGCGAGTGGTCGCTGGACACGGTCAGTCATTCGTACCACAATTCGCATCGGACGAATCTAGGCGTCGAACCAGGGTATACCGCCTACACGTGGGGAACACGGGCGATGTCGCCTCGCGAGCAAGACAGCATGTGGGAAAGTCGCTTTGCCTTGAACTACGACGGAGGCAGCAACGGCAACAATGTCACACCGCCGGTGGGTTGGATCGAAGATTACTGGATGGGCCGCTACTACGGTATGATCGAGGCACCCGCCACCCAAGAAAAATCGCTGCTAACGGTCACGCCAAGTCGTGGCGAGCCCCAAGGAGCCAAGCCCTACGCAGGTTCGCCACGGCCTTAATCGCTGTTGTAGCGATTGCGGCCCAGGGAGAGGACAAAGCCTATGAAATCTAGTCGAGCCTTCGTGTTGGCGATTACGTTGTGCTGCGTTTCTTCTGCGCTGGCGCAAGTGCCGGTCAGCTTTGTCCCTGCGGGTGACGAATCGTCCGACTTTCAGACGGAGGTTTTGCTGGCTGATTTGGACAATCCTACGGGAATTGCCTTGCGCCCGACGCATGCGACGAGTGGTCCGTACGAGTTGTATTTCGCCGAGAGCGGCGCTGGTCGTGTCTTGCGCGTTGCAACGAACGCTTTGGAACAGGTTGACGAAGTCTTGGTCGATTTCCCGTTAGGTACTTTGGGCCAACGACCTGAGTATCGCGTCGGCCCGCTCGGCTTAGCGTTTATTTCACGGACCAAGCTGGTAGTCAGTTCCAAAGGCGAGAGCCCAGGAGCCGATGTCTTGGCAAGTTTTACTTTGCCCAGCGATGACTCGGTGCTGACAGCCGCTGAGCAAGATCATGCCGTGGGGCCACTCAAAGCCGAACTCGCTGCGCAGGTCGACGATCTGCAATTCGGTGAATTGGTGATGGCCGATCGAATGTGCTTCCTCACCACGGGAGGACAAAAGGGGTGGGTTCTCAAATCAGGCATCGAGGCGAATCGCTTGGCATACCTGCAGCCTTTTATCGACTTGCAAAAGAAAGTCGGTTACGGGGCACCAGCAGGCATCGCCCTCATCCCCCATCCGCGGCCCGCATTTTTGGTGGTGGCGCTGATGGGCAGCCGCGACACGCCCCAGGACAGTCGACTGACTTTTTTTGTGCCGTCCTCTGGCGAGCTTGCGATGAACTTGCCGACCGGCTTGCACGACATCATCAGCCTCGCCTACAGCCCGACGGGCCAGTTGTACGCGGCCGATTTTAGTTGGCACGACGCCCAAGCGGGCGGCGTCTACCGCATCGACGATGCTCGCCTAGATGGCAGGCAAACCTGCCGAGCGGTAAAAATCGCCTCGATCGTCCGACCGTTTAGTCTTGCTTTTGCGCCGGATGGCTCGCTTTTTGTGACCGCCTTGGGCGAGGGTGATAATACGAAGCAGGGTACGTTAGTCAAAATTACGGGTGAACTCTAACAGGCCAAATTTTTGAAAGAGAAAAGGGCAATGGCAACACGGCGCGAAAAAATTGAGGCAATGTTGGTCGACGATCCTACCGACACGTTTCTACGCTACAGTCTAGCGATGGAACTCGACAAGGAGGGCGAGAACGACAGCAGCTTGGAAAAACTGAGCGAGCTAACCCAAGACGAAATGCCCTACATCCCGGCGTTTTTCATGGGCGGCCAACAACTGGCCCGTTTGGACCGTCTCGCCGAAGCCCGCGCCGTCTTGCGCCAGGGCATCGAGCAAGCACGCGTGCAAGGAGATTCGCACGCCGCGGGAGAGATGAGCGAGTTTTTGACCTCGCTGGGGGAGTTGGGAGAGTGACGGAGTGAATATCGATCGCCAGCACGGCGCTAGTAGTCTACCGCAGCCCAACTTTCGGGTTACGGCATTGTGGCACGCCTCTCCGAGTCGTGAGTCGTACGACTCGGAGAGGCTTACCACAATCCACAATGAGCCAATCCGAAAATTAAGCTGCGACGCAATACCAGGCTTCATACGAACATTTGATGGTAGAGTAAAAACGGTGCAGGGTTCGGTTTTCCCTTCGATTAGAGTTCCATTTACCCCTATCAGAAATCAAAGTCCCGTCTTTCCGTGAGCTGACGCGTAAAACGGGGCAACTCCCCCCAAGGTGCGTCGGACGATGAAGCCGACGCGTCGAAGCAATTCGCCGAATCTCCGTCGGACATTTCGACCTATGCAGATTCGAGGGTTCCGTTTCTAATCGAGTGGGTTCCTCTACTGGTATATTAGTCAATTGCCGTTCGTGTGGGAGGTCATTCTCACCGACCGCAATTAACAAGCTGCCGTTCAAATCGCGATACTGTCAACTAAGGCCGTTCGTTAGAAGGCTAATCTCCGCTTGGAACTGTTTCACCTGTGCTGTTTCGGGAGTCTACTTTTCTAGCTTATAATGGTGAATTTGCAGATTAGCTGGTACGCGCTCTGAGAATCTCGTAGAATGTCCAATACTTCAACATAAAACAATTGCAGATCAATTCGTTTACTGCCCCACCCTAAGAAATGGAGGTCTGTTCACTTTAGGTGATTCAAATGGATTTATCCTCTCTTAGTGTGAACTAATCTTAATCCATGTTACATTATACTACACTACGAATCCAATCTCGGTTTAGTAGCGTCTTACGCTTTTCGATCCTTTCAAAGTTTAGTCGCTATGCCTTCGTAGTAATACTTGGTTTAATTGTCAGCACTAAATCAACGGTGGCTTCGGCAAGCGTTTCAGAGCAAGCGATAACATTTAAAAAAATCGCTTTGACTGGTGATCCTGCAGCCAATGTTGACAACGATACAATTTTCCAAAGGCTAACCAGCCCCGCCCTGAATAATTCAGGACAGCTTGCTTTCTTGGCTTGGTTGACAAGCGCTGACTCGAATGAAGATGTTAAACAAGGAATTTTCTTGAACGTCGGTAATGTAGCCAACCAGATTGTTTCTACTGGCGACATTGTGCAGTTTGCTCAGGGTGAAGTAAAAATTCAGGATATCTATGCGCCGGTTCTGAATGATTTGGGTCAGACTGCATTCGCTGCCAACTTCACTTATCTCCCCAAAGAGCGGAGACTGCATCGTGGCGTTTTCACAGTTTCCAACGATACGATTCAATTTCTCGCACGTCCAGATTTTCAGCTTTTTCGTGGCATAACAAATCTACCGCCAGCTTTCAATGATGCTGGCCAGGTACTTTTTCGCGCCAGTATCACTGGAGGAATTCGTGCTGATGGTTTAGCAACAATGATAGGAGACGAATTCAGAGCGGTTTTCATTCCGGGAGCGAATGTACCAGGCACCCAGTTGAAAAGCCTTGGTACTTTTTCAGATCCTCGTCTTAACAATGCTGGTCAAACCGTTTTCAGCGTTGGGTTGACCGACCCAGAAGTCGATCGAGCGAATGATGAGGGTATATTCTTTGAGTCCGATGCTAGGCTTAGTCTAGTAGCGCGTACGGGGGATGCTGCGCCAGGTACCGAATTAGGCACAACTTATAGTAACTTCGTTTCAGATCCTGTATTGAATGATTCCGGGCAAATCGCTTTTCTAGCCGATCTTTCCAGAACAAGTGCGTATTCACCACTCGACACAGCGATCTTTGTGGGAACGAGTGATAACGTAAACTTGGTTGCGAGGACAGGAGACGCAGTAGGAGCAATAAGTCAGCATGTTCGATTCAGTAGAATCCTTTCGCCTACGATTAACAATGGAGGCGATATTGCGTTCAGTGGTGTTTTACAAGGTAGTGGCATTGACATTTCGAATAATAACGGCCTCTTCATTAAGTCCGAGGGTAACTTGCGGTTAGTGGCACAAAAAGGAGAAGCTGTACCAGATACCGAACTAGACGTCAGATTTGACTGGCCCTCACTGCCATTATTGAATGATCTTGGTCAAGTGGCATTTGGAGCATTCTTAACTGGCAGAGATGTTGACAATACAAATAACGTTGGTATTTTCGCGACAGACCGGGCCGGTAATCTACGACAAATCGCCAGAAAGGGTGATCTGTTTGATGTGGATCCCGACCCGGCAGTCACAGATAACCGAAGGATTCGCTTCGTCAGATTTCCTAGAGATTCCCAAGGTAGCGATGGAAGACCCAGAAGCTATAATAACTCAGGCCAACTGGCATTAAGGTTGGATTTCACTGATGGAACGCAAGGTATTTTTGTTGCTTTGATCGGGATACCTGAACCGAGTACGTTAATTCTACTGGGAGTTGGTGTCGTATTGCATTTGGGAAGCCACCAAAAACGAGTAAGCTAGCTAGCAGGATTGCCTAGAGTAAAGCAGCAATCCATGTATTCGCCGGCTATATAACGGGTTTCGTTCGCAATCTTTGACGTCAATTTAGGTTTAATATGACGACTTATCGATGTGCGAAGCATCGGAGGCAATCCATGTTGCATCTTAACCAGAAAGCCGCGGATGCCGAAGCATACCGGTCTTTGCGCGCGTTGGGGTGAGAACACTTCGGACGGTAAATGTTGGATCCTAAATGCTCAAAATTCGTCGTTCAACGCGACTTCTAGCTTGTTTTCTAACGGTCAGAGTTTCTATGACCGCCATCTCGAACCGCACAAAGCGAAGCTTTGCTAAGTGCGTGAGGTTTCATCGACTTCGCTCAGAACGCCGATTCCCCAAAAGTGCGTCGGCCAAAACGTCCGATGCACTTTCGGGCTTTTGCTTCGTGCAGTCGAAGTGAAACTCCGACGCACCTTAGAGTGCCTTTTTGCGCAATTCGGGGCGTTCTCTAGGACGGATTTGGGACACCTTTATACACATTCAGCTTCAACCTTCGCGTAACTCACGACAGCAATGGTACTTGTTATTCAGAAAAGAGATAAGGCTCTCACAGAGGCGCGGAGATCACGGAGAAGCAAGACCTGTACCTCTGTGCCTCCGCGTCTCTGTGAGAGATTTTTTTTTTTGGTTGCGGCCACGGGCCGCGCTGGCTTATTCGCGTCATTCGCGGGCAGTTTTCAGAACACAAGGTGGCCAAAAATCGCGCGAGATTTTCGGTCCCTAATCGTGTAAAATACGCCCTGTCGCTTCGTGCGGCGGGTGCTCTTTGACAATTGAAATAAGTAGCTTAACGCGATTCTGCGGGCCAGAGACCCGACGCTTCGTAGGTGTGTTTGAGTTCGCTATCGGCTGGGGGGTTTTGCCAAGTCTGAGGGTGCGAACTTGGCAAAACTCTGGCACTTTTGCACAGGAAAATTTTGACAAACTCCTGTTATTGCAGGGCGAAACGAAATGAGGCGGTGCAAAAGTCGGGAGGTTTTGCCACGAAAAAAACGTTTTTGTTGATTGTGCAAAACTCCAAGTGGGGTACACGCGCAACGCAGAAATACCAAATGACGAATAACGAAGTACCAAAGTCGAAGCCTTGTTCGTCATTCGAGCTTCGACATTCATCCGTTCTTGGGTACTTCGGCATTCGTCATTTTTTGCAGGCAGCCGCTACCGCGCACGACGTGCAATCGTCGCAGCCACCCTGGCCCATTGCTGCTTCGGTGCCGCAGCCGGGTCCGCAGCCTTCGGCGAGCGTTTCGGCGAACTTGCGGAACTCGACCGTCGTTTCGTAAGCTGCCGCCAACTGCTGTGTGAACTGCTCTGCTTCGGCGGGGACTTCGCCGAGAAAGTAGAAAAACAGTCCGGCCCCGTCGAACAGATGTTCGACATCCATCAACGTCGCTCTTACGTTGTGTTCTTGCAGCAAGGCAGAACAGGCTTCGAAAGCGGTATGGCGATGTTTTTCTAGGCGGGCGACGAGCAGCTCGTCCTCGACGGTCATTTTGCGCAGGATTTGCCCATCGCTTGGATCGCCGATCTCTGTCGGCAGCGGCTCCGCCAGCACTTCACCGACCTCTAGGCCTCGCGCACTACGCACGATCACTCGGGAGTTCCGCGGATAACGGACTGCATCGGCAGCGACGAATCGCCCGACTTCTCCCAACAGACTATATCTTACGAGGTGGAATCCCATGCGGTTGATTGTGACGTTTGCGTTGGGCTCTGCCAAGCTCACTCGAACATGCTAAACGTGGAATAGGCTTCTAGCCTGTCGAGCAAATTGGAAAACTACAGGCTGGAAGCCTATTCCACGTTACATTCTCCCGAGCCTTGCCTAGAGGGTGTTCTCGTTGGTACAAAAGAGGCAGTAAATTGCCCATTGTCACGTAAGTTATTAGGCTACCATGACGCTCTCCACTACTGCCCCAACCTCTATCGATTCTCCCGCCATCAGCCGCTGGCAAGACATGGCCACGCGCGTCCTCGCCGGCGAGACGCTGACCGCTGACGAAGCTCGCGACATTTTGGCGGCTCCCGATATCGAATTGCTCGACCTGCTGCAAGCCGCGTATCGTGTGCGGTCGCACTATTTCGGCAACCAGGTGCAGCTCTACTTTTTGATGAACGCCAAAAGCGGCCTCTGCCCCGAAGACTGCAGCTATTGCTCACAGTCGGTCGTCTCTGAGGCGGAGATCCCAAAGTACAATCTGCTTCGACGCGAGGATATCCTCGCCGGTGCGAAGGAAGCCGCCGAACGTCAGGCGAAAACGTATTGCATGGTGATCTCTGCCCGCGGGCCGAGCGAACGCGAGATGCAAGCGGTCGAAAAACTCGTGCCAGAGATTAAAGAGCAGTACAATCTCGACGTGTGTGCCTGTCTCGGATTGTTGACGCCCGAGCAAGCCGATCGATTGCAAGCGTGTGGCGTGAATCGCGTGAACCACAACCTCAACACAGGCGAGGAATATTACGGCGAAATTTGCACGACGCACACTTACGCCGACCGACTCGACACGCTCCGCGCCGTTCGCAACGCTGGCATGGAGCTTTGCTCGGGCGGTATCGTTGGCATGGGCGAACAACCGAGCGACTTGGTCGACATGGCACTCGACCTCCGCAAAATGACCGTCGAATCGATCCCCGTCAACTTTTTGAACCCGATCGACGGCACTCCGCTCGCCGGTAGCACCGACCTGACGCCGACCTATTGCCTCAAAGTGTTAGCGATGTTTCGCCTCGTGAACCCCGACCAAGAAATCCGCATCGCCGGCGGCCGCGAAATCCACTTGCGCAGCCTGCAAGCAATGGGCCTCTACGCCGCCAATTCGATTTTTGTGGGCGACTATCTCACCACCAAAGGCCAAGTCCCCGAAGCCGATTACGCAATGATTCGTGATCTCGGTTTTGAAGTCGTCAACACGGCTGAGGTGGAGGCGGTATCGCAAGGATAGCAGATCATGCCCTACGTCAATCTCCAAATTACCCAAGGCGCAACTCGCTCTCAAAAAGCCGAGCTGGTGAAAGAAATGACCGATTCGCTCGTTCGTATCTTGCAGAAGCGGCCCGAGCATATCCACATCGTCATCCAAGAAATTGACGACGAAAATTGGGGCTTTTCGGGGATGCTGACAGACGAGTGGAAGCAGCAGCAGGCGGAGTGATGAGTGGCCAGCAGAGAACAAGTTAGAGCTTGCTAGCATCAGTTCGCCGGGCGCACGCCGCAAAGCACGCAGCTTACCCACTTCGCAAAATCGGAATAATTCTGCAATTCGGTTCAGCTTTCCGAAGGCATACTGCCGATACGGTTCTGCGGGGGGACTTTTTACTCGCTTTGCCTTTATGCGCAGGGATGCGAATATGTCTCGTCCATCGATTTTGGGAATCCTCTGTTGTTGCCTGTTTGCTAGCTCGACTGCGGTCGGCTGGGGGCAGGATTATCTGGAACTGCCTGAGGAGCCGTCTGGCAACGGGCCTACGCTGACCGATCGGTTCTTGTCGTTGAAGGACAAGTTCCGTCGTGAGCCGAAGCAGACCAAGCAGCCGACGGCCAAATCGTCGCAGCGTTCGAAGCCGCGTACTCCCCGCTATCGCAAGAAGGCGCAACCGTCTTCGCAGCAAACCCAAAGAACTCAGCGCAGCAAGCCTAGCCAGCTACCGCAGCGGTCGGTGCCTGCGAACCGCGCGAACGGCAAACAGAAGCACAGCAAACAGGCACGCAGCAAACAGGCACGCAACAAAATCGTCTCGCGTCCTACGACCAAAGATCTGTTGCCCGATACTCAACTCTTTTCGCGCGGAAACCAACGCCAACGCCAATACCAAACGCCACAGACACAGGCTCCCAAGCGGAAGGCGAAGCAGCTCACGCGTGCTTCCAAGTTGCCGCGTGCTGAGAGTACGCCCAAGAGCAAGCCAGCTCTGCCGCGGATCGCTCGCAAGTCACCTTCGACCTCGCGCGCAAACGAACTCGATGCGGCGCTCGCCGATCTTCTGCAAACCAAACCTGCTCGCAAGCCAAAGCTAGTCGCAGCAAAGTCGCTCAATCTGCCACCTAAGCCAAAGGCTACTGTAACCAGCAAGACGTTCGATTTGCGCAAAGCGCTGCTCGACGACGACGAGTCGATTGCCAGCGAGGCCGCGAATGCCGTAGAGGCTGCCCTAGAAGCCGAGATTGCTGCACCGATCGCAAAAGCAGCAAAGCCTGAGCCTGTCGAAAACAAAGTAGCCGACCCCAAAATCGTTGAAGTCCCGGTCGAAAAGCAAAAGCCCGTTGAACATGCCCCAGCGGTTGTCGCCACCAAGTCAGCCGTGGAAAAAGCCCCAACGCCGGTCGTCCAAGCTGCTCCAGAGGCCAAGACAATTGTTGCCAAACCAACCGGCATCACGCCACAGGTCATCGCGCCCGTTGTCGAGGCGACTCCGCCCAAACAGGTCATCACGATCGCCCAACCACGCCCTCAATCACGCCCCAGCCCGACGCGTGCTGCGGTCCGTTCGAGGCCAACGGTTAGCGATCCGTTTGAAAGT